>DASXXV010000001.1:0-12448 GCA_036502905.1 Occallatibacter sp.
GAATGGAATCACGCGCTTTCCAGTTGCATCATCAGCTCTTCCCATTCGGCCGTGAGGCCGCCGAGTTGATTGCGCAAGTCTTCAGCAAGTTGAGTGAGCCTGCGGGTTTCTTCCGCGGAGACGTACACCCCCAGTTGCTGCTCGGTGTGCGCGATGGAAGCCTCGATGCGCGGAATTTCTTCTTCCAGAAAGGCGCAGCGGTCTTCCATCTGCTTCTGCTTGATGGGATTCAGGCGGCGCATCTTTTCTCTTGGTGCGCCGTTGGAGTCGGCGGCGCCGTTGGATGATGCCACCCCGGGCTGTGCTGGAACCGCGGATGCTTCCACTCGCTCTGCTCGCAAATTGCGGTTGTTATTGGGATCGGCCAATGAGCTGATGAAGCTCCCCGCCATCGCCGTAGACGCGCCGGCGAGTTCTTCCTTCTTCCGCTGGTAGTCTTCGTAATTCTCTTCGTAGGTGTTCACCGTCCCGTTTTCGACCTCCAGGACGCGCGTCGCGAGCCGATCGATAAAGTAGCGATCGTGGGACACAAAGATCACCGTGCCGGAGAAAGCGGCGATGGCCTCAAGCAGCACGTCCTTGGCGCGCATGTCGAGGTGGTTGGTGGGCTCATCGAGAAGAAGGAAATTCGACGGCGAGACCAGAATCCGCGCCAGTGCATAGCGGTTGCGCTCGCCGCCGGAGAGCACACCGAGGGGCTTGAAGACATCATCGCCGGAGAAAAGAAAACAGCCCAGGAGAGAGCGCAATTCCGATTCGGGCACCTTGACGGCCGCGCGGCTCATGTCCTCGAGCATGCGCACATCCCCGTCCAGCACCTTGTACTGGTCCTGCGCGAAGTATTCGCTCAGTACATTGTGGCCCAGGCGAACCGTTCCGGCCGTTGGCACTTCGGCTCCGGTCAACAGCTTGATCAGGGTCGATTTGCCGGCGCCGTTTACTCCTACTAAAGCCACGCGATCACCGCGCTCGATGGTGAAGCGAACGTTCTTCAACACTTGTTTCTCGCCGTAACTTTTTCCCAGTCCTTCAGCCTCCGCAACCAGGCGGCCCGACGGCGGAGGCTGCGGGAACGTGAAGTGGATCACCGCCTCTTCGTTGGGAATCTCGATCCGCTCGATCTTTTCCAGTTCCTTGATGCGCGACTGCACCTGCTTGGCCTTAGTCGCCTGAGCCCGGAACCGGTTGATGAAGGCTTCAAGGTGCTCGATTTGTATGCGCTGATTGCGCCACGCCGCCAGCAACTGCGCGCGGCGATCTTCCTTCTGCGAAAGGTATTTCGTGTAGTTGCCCTGGTAAATGGTCAGGTGCTTGTTCCATATCTCCACCGTGCGGTCGATGGTGACGTCAAGGAAATAGCGGTCGTGGGAGATAAGGATGTAGCCGAAGGGATATGTCCTTAGATATGCCTCCAGCCAGTTGCGGGTTTCTAAGTCCAGGTGATTTGTGGGTTCGTCCAAAAGCAAGAGAGAGGGCTTGGCCAGCAGCAACTTCGCCAGCGCGATGCGCATCTGCCACCCGCCGGAAAACTCGTCGGTCTGGCGCGACCAGTCTTCCTTGCTGAAGCCCAGGCCCGTGAGCACCGTACCCACCTGCGCATCCAGTGCGTAGCCGTCCAGCGCATGGAAGCGGTCCTGCAAAAGCGAGAAGCGCTCCGCCGCGGCCTCGTACTCGGCGCTGGCGTGATCGAGTTCCGTGAGTTGCGCGCCCAGGTTCTCGATCTCGCGCTCCATATCGCGAATCTCGTCGAACACCGAGAGGCACTCCTCGAATACGGAGCGGCCTGTCAGCCGCAGCCCCTCCTGCGGCAGGTAACCGATGCTCATCCCGCGGGTGCGCTGCATTTCGCCGTAGTCGAGAGTTTCCAGCCCGGCGAGGACCTTCATCAGGGTAGATTTGCCGGTGCCGTTCGCGCCCACCAGTGCGGTCTTCTCTGTCGCGCGGATCAGCCAGTTGGCCTCCTGGAAAAGGATCTTCGGCCCGAAGCGCTTGCCGGCATTTTGAAGGGAGAGCATTCTTTTCTATTTTCGCAGAGGCGGAGAAAACAACGGATAAACTGCATCCCCGGGCGACACTCCCAATTTCGCGGGAGGAAAGCGGCCACCTGCCGATAGCGGTCACCTGCCGATATGAGATATGCAGCGCTTTGTGAAGGAGGAGAACGATGTTGCCCGCGCGCCCTGTCCCCGCCCCATCGTTGGTACTGAAAGCAAGCCATCGCGGTTTGCACTAAGGTTGATGCAATCACCAATATCCATGCGGGTATTCACGCATAGATACACCTGGGTCGCATGCTATTTCAAGATCAATTTCAGGGATTCGAGAATATAAGCACTATATCCACAGTTTTGTCAAGATTTGCACTTGCGTCCACAGGCGCACTATTCGTACTCTCTCTTCAGTTGGTAGCAACGTAGCGATTTGGAAAGAACATTTCCTGCCACGCAGGAAGATGATGCTTCGATAGAAGTCGGAGATTACGCTTCGCGGCGCGAGCCGCGGGATGCAAGATTCGAAGGAAATCGAAAAACTCATCCCCAGGGCGGCAGGCGATGCAAAGTTCGGTGGCAGACGGAGTTTCGTCGCCGGCTGAGCAGGCGCGGCAGCAAGCAGTTGAGAGCGGACTTCGATCCTCGGCCAGGCCGAAGTGAAAGGTCCGAAGGAAGCAGCAGGCGAGGCGCAGCTCAGCTGGAGAGGTAACAGGCAGCGGAAGCGAAGGCAAACGCGTCAACGGCTTCGGTCGAAGACAAGACTGCCGGAGCGGAAGTTGAGGGTTACTTCACCGGCTTGGCTCAAGTGAAAGCGCTCGTCCGAGAGCGGAGATTTCGTCCACGAATCTAGAGCGGGGACGAAACGTCCGAAGGAAGACGGGAGTTGGAACGAAAGCCTGGCAGGAGGTGCAGAAGCCGCCCGAGAATGGAGACGGCGCCCACGGCTTCGGTCGTAGGCGAGGTCCCTGAAGGAAGACGGCAGAAGCGCCGAGCGTCTAGCGGCAAATGCAGTGGAAGATCGACGTCGGGGAATTACGTCAACGGCCTGGCCGATGATGCGAGATCCGAAAGAGATTGGAAGTGGCATTGAAAGCTTAGCGGGAAGACGGAAAAGAATCGCTGCTATTGAAGATTCATCGTCATGCACTCCGGATGGTGTTTGATCTGATGAGCTATGAGGTACCCGGAAGACGCCAGAGGCCGCAAGGTCTCTGGCGTTTTCGATTTTGGGGAACCTGCCGGCTTCCAACACTCGAACCGCCGTGGATCTCACGTAGTGGCCCACCCGGACACGCTCGTGGTTCGGCGAAAATCTCGCCATGCAAAAAGGGCGCTCGCCGAAGCGAGCGCCCTCAGGAACAATCGGCGGAAAGGGCTACTTGCTCTTGCCCGCCTTGTAGGAAGAGTTGACCTTCTGTCCGGCCTGGGCAAGAATGCCCTGGGCATCGGCCGCATACGGCCCGGTGGGAGCCAGCTCGAGGTACTTCTGGTAAGCCTCGGCGCATTCCGGAGGCAGAATAATTTTGTTGGTCTTGGGATCGACGGTGGCGTTTTGCACCAGGCCCTGGCCAATGATGTAGTACAGCACCGCCTGGTTGGGATCGGCCTTCAGGGCCTCTTTGGCGGCGGCGATCTGCGCCTGAGCGTTGTTGGACTGGAAGAAAATCACAGCTTCGTTGCGAAGGTACATGGCGGCCTTCGCCGGATCCGCCTTGGCCGCCTCGGCGTACTCCGCATTGGCTTCCGGCACCTTGCCCTGGCGCGCATAGATCTCGCCCAGGCCTGCGTGAGCCATCCCCACGATGTCCGGTTTCGGGGACTTCGCCGCAGCCGACAGCTCGATGGTCTTCTTGAACGCGGTTTCGGCCTGCTCGTACTTGTCCTTCGAGTTTGCCGGGTCAATATTCCCCAGGCCAGTCTCGCCTGATCCCATGTACGCCCACAGCACCGGCTCCTGCGGCCGGACCTGCGTATCCTTCTGCATCAAACTTTCGATTTCGGTGTATTTCGCCTTCTTGACTTCCTTGTCCTTGGTCGCGTCGGCGTCGTGGATATCGGTCGTAACCTGCTTCAGATCGTTGTTCAGGTTCTTGATGACTTCATTCGCCTTGAGGGCCTCGGAGTTGTGCTTCCGGATTTCCTCCAGCTGCTTCTTCTGCTCTTCGGGAAGCTTGTCGATGAAGGCCTGGCGCGACATATCGTCATCGACGTTCACATCCTGGCCGGCCTCGATTTTCACGTTCTCGATCGAGTCGACCATCTTGTCTGGCGGCGTGTCCTTCTGGCGGAACACCACGGTATAGGTTCCGGGGGCCGCTTCACCGCTGTAGGCACCGGTTTGATCCACCTGGAAGGTGTACTTGGAGCTGTGGCCCGCGTCCGTCGACAGACTGATGGTGCCACCCGACTGCGGCGCGCCAGTGGGATTAACGACATGGCCGTGGATCTTGCCGGTGGCCCCGGCCGCGGCCGGCGGTTCTTGCGCAAGCGCGGGCACAGTGGCAAATGCCAGCAAACCGAGCCAAAGTATATGTTTCATCTTCTTCTCCTTGGAGCGGCGCGAACCGTGCCGGTGCGCGAGCTCGAAATAATCACGTCTGTTCCGTCGGGCCTTGCAGTGGCGGAATGGGCAACGGCTCCACAACTGCTTGCAATTGGCAACTACATGAGATTGGCAACTGCTTGCTTGTAGCAACTGCTTGCTTGTAGCAACTGCTTGCTCGTAGCAACTGCGTGCTCGTGGCAAAAACCAGCTTCTGCTCGTCAGCTTCCCGCCTTGCATCTACTCCAACCCCAACCCGGACTCCGGGTTTCGTCGGCCAGCGGACGGCGTATGTCTTCGACCATGCGGCGCTTCCGGTTTTTTGCGACGCACAGCGAAGGGTAAATCAATGGTCTGACCCAAAACAAGGGCGCGCCCGGCAACCGGCGTTCCGCCCCGGGGGATTCGCTGATTTTCACTGGCTCTGCCCGTGCACGGCCACACTTCCGTATGCGATGGGACGATAAGCGACGACCGCAGGTTGCATGATACGGCCGCTCGTTCACCCGCGCCGGGCTCTCTGGCGCGCTCACGGGATCATCTTAGTGTCGCTGCCCCATAGCCGGCTGTGGCGTAGATCACAGCCTACAATAACGTTATGGCAACTACCATCCGCCCCGCGACCCGCGCCGACGTGAGCACGATTCTTAGCTTCATCCACGCGCTCGCGGCCTACGAGCGCGAGCCCCACGCCGTCGTCGCCACTGAAGGGGACCTCCTCCGTGACGGCTTTGGCGATCAGCCCTACTATTTCTGCCTCATCGCAGAAGAAGCCGGGATTCCGGCGGGATTCGCTTTTTACTTTTTCGACTATTCCACCTGGCTGGGACGGCCGGGCCTCTACCTCGAAGATCTTTTTGTGCATCCGGAATTCCGCGGCCGCGGAATCGGCAAGGCCCTGCTCCAGCGCGTGGCGGCCATCGCCGTCGAAAAAGGCTGCCCGCGCATGAAGTGGGAAGTTCTGGACTGGAACACGCCGGCCGTCGAGTTCTATGCCGCCATGGGCGCCGAGTTCCTGGACACCTGGCGCAACGTCCGGCTCAGCGGCGAGCCGCTCCGACGCCTGGCCAGTGGGATGGAAATGACTGAGCCGGCGGGGTCGGGAGAACCGCGTTGAAGATTTGCGTGATTGGCGGAGGGCTTGCCGGTCCGGAGGCGGCCCTGACCGCTGCCCGGCTGGGCTGCCAGGTCGATCTCTACGAGATGCGCGCCATGGTGGATGGACAGCCGCGCCTCACTCCCGCTCACCAGACCATCGAATTCGGCGAACTGGTGTGTTCCAACTCGCTGAAAAGCGAATCCCCCAACACCGCGCCATGGCTTCTGAAGCAGGAGATGCGGCGGGGCGGCTCGGCCCTGCTCGGCATCGCCGATCAAGCCGCCGTTCCGGCCGGGCACGCGCTGGCCGTGGACCGCGTGGAGTTCTCGCGGCGCATCGCGGCGGCAATCGAGGCCGAGCCAGCCATTCGCGTCATCCGCGAGGAAGTTACTTCCCTCGTCTACCATCAGGACGGCGCAACCTGCACCATCGTGGCCACGGGACCGCTCACCTCGGATCCGCTCAGCCGCGAAATCCAGCAACTCACCGGGTCGGACCACCTGGCCTTCTACGATTCCATTTCGCCCATCGTCGACGCCGAGTCCATCGACATGGACCGCGTGTACTTTGCCGCGCGCTGGGACAAGGGTACGGCCGACTACATCAATTGCCCCATGAACCGGGAAGAATACGACCGCTTCTACGATGCCCTGCTCACCGCCGAACCCGCCCAAAGCAAGGAGTGGGAAAAACTGGAGTACTTTGAAGGCTGCCTGCCCATCGAAGTTACCGCCCGCCGGGGCCGCGATACGCTGCGCTTCGGGCCCATGAAGCCGGTGGGGCTGCGCGATCCGCGCACCGGCCAGACTCCATGGGCAGTTGTTCAGCTCCGCAAGGAGAACCTCCGCGCCGACAGCTACAACCTGGTCGGCTTCCAGAACCACCTGAAATTTGGCGAACAGGCCCGCGTCTTGCGTCTGATCCCCGGCCTGGAGAATGCGCGCTTTCTGCGCTTCGGGCAGATTCATCGCAACACCTATATCTGCGCGCCGGCCCTGCTGGACGAGACGCTTCGCCTCCGCAGCCATCCTGCCATCCTGTTCGCCGGGCAAATCTCCGGCGTCGAGGGGTACACCGAGTCCATTGCTACGGGAATGCTGGCGGGAATGTACGCGGCGTCCCTGGCGCGCGGCGAGGAGCCCGTGCCGGTTCCCCGCGCAACTGCATTAGGATCGCTAACTCACTACATTACCCATGCCGATCCCAGGCACTTCCAGCCCGCCAACATCACCTTCGATCTGCTTGAGCCGCTGGATGAAGAAGTCCGCCGAAAAGTGCGCGACAAAAAAGAGCGCCACCGGATGCAATGCGAAAGGGCCCTGGCCGCCTTCGACGAGTGGCTCGCCGGACGCGCTGCTCGATCGCTTTCCTGCTAACCTGCCGGCACTTCTGCTGCGGCCGATCAAACTGTTTTGGCAAAGCCTGCGCGTGGCGAATCAGCGACGGCCCGCTCGCGTTAAAGCCACCCCTGCGCCTGAATCACCCGGGGCGGCGAATGGAATGAAAGCATGTTCCAGTCCTTGCCGTGCGCGGTCTCACGGTTCAAGATAACGGCGTCGCCCGCAAAGGCGCGCACGGTGCGGCTCCAGAATACGCATGCCGGCAAATTCGACTGCATCACCCGTACTTGCCAGCGCCCCGGGAAACGCGCGAAGACCTCCAGCGCCGCGCGAGTGCCGATGGCACGCCGCCGAAATCCGCGCACAACAAAGAACTCCGCCACCTCCCACACCGACATTTCGCCCCGGCTATCGGAAACACGCATCACCAGGACGAAGCCGCCGGGAACGCCCCCGACATGCACCAGGAAGGGAAACCGTTGCGGATCGGTCCAGTACAGGTCGAGGTCCCGGTAGCCGAACCGTCCATCTCTGCCGATTTCAAGATCGATGAATTCCGAGAAATCGTGGGAATAGAGTTCGAGCAGGTTCGCCAGGATGGTTTTCTGTTCCAGCCCGGCAGCCACGACTTCGACCACCGGATCCGGGGTTTGCTCGATTGCCATCTTCATAAGCAATCAAATCAGCCAGTTCCCGTCAACCGATTTCGATCGGTCCATAAACCGCCGTCGCCGGCCTGGAACCTTTCCCTCGCCGGCAGTGTCCAAGTAAAGAGAGAGCGAACGCTGTACTCTGGGAATGGACACTCCCTCGCGGCCCGATTCCATCTGCATTTCGACCGTTGCTGCGCCGTGAGCAAGGGTCCAGGAGTAATCGATCATTGATTCGTAGCATTGCAGTTTCCATTTGTTCGGCCGCGTTGGCGTTTCCGGCGGCGGCCCAGGCGCCTGCCGCGGCCCGCCGGCACCCATCTCCCCCAAAAGCCGTCACCGACTCCGTGCCCCACCCGCTTCTGCCCGACTCGTTCGCGGGCTGGGAAGCCCGGGAGGGTCCCAGAGGGGTCACCGATCCCGCCCAGGCAGACAAGGACAGTGCCGCCGCTCTAAAGGAATACGGATTCCAGAGCGCCATGCTGGCCACCTACAGGAAGGACATCGAGACCCTGACCATCCGCGCCATGCGCTTCGATGACCTGAGCGGCGCATACGGTGCCTATTCGTACTATCGTGGCTCCGGATGGCCGAAGGAGGACATCGGCAGCGGCGCGGCCTCCAATCACAACCGGGTGCTGTTCTGGAAGGGCGACGTGGTGGTGGACGCCACGTTTTCGCATCTCAGCCCGATGGCAGGCTCGGAACTGCGCGAGCTGGCCGGCCAGCTTCCGGCGCCGGTGGGCAACAAGGCATTGGCGCCGCCCATCCTTGCCACTCTTCCCAAAAGCGCGCTGGACGGGCAATCCACGCATTATGCCGTCGGCCCCGCTTCCTATGCCGGCTCCGGCGGCGCGCTGCCGCCAGAGCTCGTCGGATTCGATCGCAGTGCGGAGACCGTCACCGCGGGCTATTCGCTGCGTTCCGGCCCCGCCGTCCTGACCCTGATCGACTATCCGACTCCGCAGATGGCGGCCGCGCAGGAAGGCAAAATTCGCGACTACATCAAGGCCGGTAAACAAGCCCAGCCGGCCTTCCCCAAACCGCTGGTGGATTCAGACCAGGCCTCGCTGGAGGTGCGCCGCAGCGGGCCCATCGTGGCCCTGGTGAGCGGGGATGCCATTCCCGACGAAAGCCACAAGCTGCTTGCCAGCGTGCACTACGAGGCGGACCTGGTTTCCATCCCGCAGCCCGGCGAATCGGAAGTGGCTAAAACAGGGCGCCTGCTGCTGGGTATCGCCACCCTCGTCCTGATCGGCGGCGGCGCCGCCATCCTTCTCGGCTTCGCCTTCGGCGGAGGCCGCGTCCTATATCGCCTCTCGCGTGGAAAGCCCATTTCCTCAATGTTCGACACCGAGTTCATTCACCTCGATCTCAACAAGTGACGAACGCGGGTGCCCCAGATCCCGATTCTGAGACTTGGCTCGAAGCCTGACGGTCAGATTGCGCTTCGCAAGATATCATCCCGGAACAGGGAGTAACGCTGCGTATTCCCGCTCGTTTTCACTTGTTCCGCAGCGGAGAATGCCATGGAAACGCCGGCATCCAGAGCGTCAACTCCCGCCGCTAAGCATGTGGAAAAACAGGGTTAATCCCAAAGAAACGGGGAACAAATCCCCATCAAACCAGTAAGTTAATGGCAAATAAAAGACGAATATGTTTTGCGGGTAATTCCTCCACAGGTAGTGAGCAAATTGCACATTCCAAAGCAATTATTAATTATCAGATTTATTCTTGACACTCCCCCCCGCCCCACCTACTATGCAGCCAGAAAGTTCTGATGGCCTTGCCTCCGTTGGAACTATTCTCCCTAAGGAAGGAGCTGCCCTGTTGCCGGGCGGCTCTTTCCGTTTTAATGGCCCTACTTGGCCGGACCGCGCGGCGCGACGAAGATTCGTCACCGTTCGTGCAACTCTCGACACATATCGCTTCACCTCCCAGGGCAATTCAGGCACGGTTCATTCAGTTGGCGCGTGAATTCCACGTCCGGCCCAAACCACACGAATCCAGATCCGGCCGGATGCCGCGGACTCCATTTTTGGAGGAAAGAACCCGCATGACTTCTCCGGTTGCACAGCATGCGTTCCTGCGCCTGACCATTGCCCTCGCAGTGCTCGCCGCTCCGGTCGGTGGACGAGCTGCTTCCAATCCAGCGAGTGCTTCCATCGATCCCGCCACTCTCGAAGCCCATAACGTAAAGATCGAGGCCGCCGAGTACCTGGGCCGCAAAGCCGTCCGCCTCACCACCGTGCCCCCCGACAAGGACGGATCTGGTTTCGCTCTAGTACGCGGAAGCGATTTTCAGGATGGCACGATCGACGTCGACCTGGCCGTCAGGATCACCACGCCTCCGGGCGTTCGCATGCCCGGCTTCACCGGCCTGGCATTCCGGATGAGCCCTGACGGAGCCTCGTTTGAAGATGTCTATCTGCGGCCCCGGAATTCAGCGGCCGACGATCAGGCCATGCGCAATCACGCGGTGCAATACTGCGCTGAGCCCGACTACGGCTGGTACCGGCTGCGGCGCGAGTGGCCCTTCGTCTACGAGAGCTGGGCCGATCTCGCCCCGGAAACCTGGATCCATTTGCGCATTGAAGTGGCCGGCCGGGCGGCCCGCGTGTTTCTGAATGGCTCGTCAAAACCCACCCTCGTAATCGACGGACTGAAGAGCCCGAATCTTCATGGCGCTGTCGCCCTGTGGTCCTACGCCGGCGAGGAATCGTATTTTTCCAATCTCCACATCACCCCAGCCGCCCCGCTACCCGTGAAGAATGGCTCCGATGCCGTGGGCACCTGGGCAGTGCACTTCTTCACTGACGCCGGACCGTTTCAAGGCACTCTGAAACTGGTCCGCGACGGGGACAAGCTCACCGGGACCTGGTCGGGAGAGTTGGGCGACAACAAGGCCGTGTCGGGCACGTGGCGCGACGGGCATGTCGAACTCAAATTCGATGGCGAGTGGCCCAACGACGGCCGGGATGGCGCGCCTGGGCCGGTAACCGCCTTCCTCGAAGGCTGGATCGACGACGCCTCCGGCAAGGGCCGCATGCGCGTGGCGGGCCGTGCCGACGGGAAATGGCAGGCGCAACGGCAGGCGCAGTAGTAATCGCGCCGGCGCCTTATCGGGTGGACGGCTTCCGCGCGTCCGCTTTCTCGTCCGCGCCCGGTTCCGGATCGGACCACTCGGCTTCGCACGATTCGCAGAACCAGGAGTTGACCGGAGAAGTGTTTTCGAGAACGACTCCCTCCATTGAACCGCAACCAGGACAAACCGGCACCTCGAACTCCGGAACAACCTCATTCCAGTCATCAATAATGTCCTGCGGGATGGGCTGCGCGGCAACCGCCTGCGCCTGCTCCAGCTGATCGGCCGCCACATAGATCTGCGGCCCAGCCACGTCGGTGCTGGACGCGGGAACAGCTCTTACCCAGCTCTCGATTCCGTGTCGTTTCAAAGCCTCGCGGAGTTGCCACGCCTGATCGTTGGATTCGCAGTCGCAGAGCGGGGTCTTCCACGTGTACTCCGGTGCCGTTTCACGCTCGTCACCGTCATCCCCCAACTCTTCGGATCCCGATGGAATGTATTCGTCGCGGAATACACCAACCCGGCCTGACCCATGGGTAGCGGGAGATGGCCGAGCTTTATCCAGCCGGCGCAATTTCATTTCGTCGCGCAGAACCTGCTGCGCAACATCGGTCAGGTCCTCGGGTTTTTCGGCGAGTTCCAGAAGCTCACCGTCGCTCATCCCGCGGTAGTTGTCGGTGAGATCCTGCCAATATCTGGTCGGGTCGTCCTGCATGGCCAGAAGTATAGCCGCACGGTGCCGCAAAAAACTCATCAGCTCGCTAATGGGTCAACGCACGCTGCTGGCCGCGAAGTCGGCCAGCATGGCGCGGCAGACCACCAGGCCGGTCACCGTGAGAGCCGCCAGCAGGCAGGTCCAGAAACCAATACGGCTGTAGGGCAGGAACAGCGTGGCCTGCTTGCCATTGAAGGTCAGTCCGGACTGGTCGGGCAGCATGGCCCGTACCGCTACAGCCAACAGGAATCCACCGGCCCACACAAAGGCGATTCGAAATGCAAGCTGCAGGGTCTGCGCCATCATGTTCTTCTGATCCTCGCGCTCGCGCCGCGCCGGGCCCTCTGCCCCGCGCGTGTCGGGCTAAGGGTCAACTTTACCGAAAGTTGGCAGGATGGGTCCAGCGCCCTCACTTGATTGGCGACGGCATGGTTTCCTGAATCTTTTGGACGATTGCCGGATACGGGGATGCGCTCAATGGACACCATAGCGTAGGACAATGTGGCGGCGATCGCGCGTCGCGGCGATCGCGCTTCGTTGCCATCGCGCGCAGTCGCGGTAATCCCAGCACTGGAATGCTCCATGCGCGCCCCGGCTTTGTGCGGATGGGTGAGCTTAAGCAATCTATACGCCTGGCAATTACGGTACAAAAGTGTTGTGGACCGATGTAATGGCGCGTAGAATGCCCGGCATGTTGAGAGGTGCCTGTGCACATACCCGGGTTGATGGAGAGAGTGCGCCTGGTGGGGGTGGACGAGGTGTACCTCGTTACGCGCGTGGATCACGAGGCGCAAGTCGCAGACCTGTTACCGATTGTCTACGGAAGGCGTGAGGTTGACGCGGTGCCATTCGTGGTGATCGAAGCCATACCGGGCTGTGGGCCGCCGATCTTGCGGCCGAATTGAGGGGCTGCAGCGCCGGCCTTTTTCTTACACCCAGCGACAAAAGGACCTTCGCCGGTACCCCGTTTTTGGCGCGGGTGATGTACGACGGTCAGTGTTCCGGAGTGCGTTGTTCACCCGACAG
>DASXXV010000002.1:0-4903 GCA_036502905.1 Occallatibacter sp.
CTCGAAAGCACCACTACGCAGCCGGCTTGCTTCCACGATCGGCAGTCCCCTTCAGCATAAGCGGCCTCTCGACCCCTGTTCATTCCACACGCGACTCGCGGCGCGAGTCGATCTGCTCAGAATGACAAATTATTTGCATTCCCCATTCGATGCAAACGGTGTCTTTCCAGAATCGGTCTCATTTTGAGGATCAGTCCAGGAATTCTTCAACGGAAGAGCGGCGGTCGATCGGCTTCGCTCGTACCGCGTTGCTTATCCGGCTGCGGGCCCATGGTGAATTGCAGCTGGTTGACGCCGGCGTGGAGCTTGCTGAGAGGCAGCCATGAACTGGCGTAAGTAGTGTCGTCCAGTTTCACGCTTTGCACAAACGCGCCCTCACCGTCACGCGTGATCACAAGGGTGCGGCCGCCGGCCAGCTTCAGAATGACCTTGTCGAACATGGGCGCGCCGAGCACCACGCCTCCCACGCCGGGCACCGCGGGGTAGAAGCCCAGAGCATTCCAGACGTAGACGCCGGATGTGGCTCCCAGGTCATCGTTGCCCGGGAGGCCCTGGGGCGTGGTCTTAAAGGTCTCCTTGGCGATCCGGGGGAGTAACTCCTGGGTTTTCCAGGGCATGCCGGCAAAGACGTATGCATAAGGTGTGACGAAGTCCGGCTCATTTTCCATGTTGAAGCAGGGCTCACCCCAGCAGCGCAGCTTGGTGAAGAACTTGTCGAGACGTTTCTCGACCTCCTCCTGGCCGCCCATCGCCTTGAACAGGGCGGGATAGTCGAAGGGGATCATGAACGAGTACTGGTAGGTATTGCCTTCTTCGAATCCATTCTGGTCGGTGGAGACCGGCGCGTTGTTGCGCCTGGGGAGGGAGTGCTCGGGATCGAAGCCGGCTTCCCAGGACCCGTCGGAGTTTCGCGGGCGGATCCAATGGGTTTCGGGATCGACGAGGTTCTTCCAATTTTCAGAGCTGGCGAGGAACTTCTTGTATTCCGCGTCATTGCCGGTGTTCTTAGCGAACTGGGCAATGGCGAAATCGGCGCTGCAATACTCGAGGGTCCGTGAGGCGGAGATGGAGTCCTTTTCATTGGGCACGTACTTGAGCTGGAGATAGTCGGCGAGGAAGGGGCGCTCGGAGTCGCCGTGCGGACCCTTGCCGGGCTCCATGCCCGCTTTCACCATGTACTGAAGCGCGGTGGCGGTATCGAAATTCCTGGCGCCGAAGGCATAGGAGGACGACAGCAGGATGACCGGGGAGTCGCCGCCCATGACATAGGTGACGTCATTGGCTGCGGGCCAGCGCGGATACCAGCCGCTCTCGACGGCATCGTTGACGAGCGACTGCATCATGTCGCTTTCGCGCCCGGGCTCGAACAGAGCTTGTAGTTGCACCGTGTTGCGATAGATATCCCAATCAGAAAAGTTGGCGTATTGCGCGTGCTGGCGCTTGCCGGAGAGGGAGTGAACCTTGCCGTCGAAGCCGGTGTAGTTGCCGTCTTCGTCGCTGAACAGGTTGGGCGACAGGAACGAGTGATAGAAGCCCGTGTACCAGATGGTGCGCTCATCGGGTGTGCCGCCTGCGATGGCCGCCCGATCGAGAAGCTGCGTCCATGAGGAGCGCGCTTTGGCGAGCACGTCGCTGAAGTTCCAGCCCGCGATCTCTTTCTCGAGATTGTTGAGCGCCCCGGCTTCGCTGACGAACGAGATGCCAACCTTGAGAAGAACCTCGTGCTGCTTGCCGAAATCGAGCCACGCGCCGGTGTGCCTGCCCTCGGCCGAATGTGCATCGGCATGTACGGCGTCATCCTGCCAGACGGCGGAACGCGTAATGGATTTGTTGAAGCGGCCGGCGACGTAGATCCTGTAATGCGAATCGGACCCGCAGAAATGCCCTGCGCTCGCCCAGCCGGAGAAGCTGCCGTCGGGCTTGATTTCAATGTGATTGGCGAATCCGGCGAGCATTTCGGGGGAGGCGCCCGCGCCGCTGAAGAAGGTTGCGCTGCTGCCCGCGTTGACCAGCACGCGGGCATCTGCGCCTTCGGGAAAGGTAAACCGCGCAATGCCGGCTCGGTCGGCTACGGTGAGCTCCACGCGCATGCCGTTGGGCAGCGCGATCTCGTAATACCCCGGGTGTGCCTGTTCGTGCGCGTGATCGAGCCCCGTCGCATAGGGCTTGAAGTTCGTGCCGGGACTGGTGGTGAGTTCGCCGGTCGTGGGCAGCACGGCGAAGTCCCCGTAGAGCGGGCAGCCCGCGCCGCTGACGTGTGTCAGGCTGAAGCCGCTGATCTGCTTGTCGGTATAGAAATACCAGCCCAGGTGGCCGGTGTCGGGGCTCCACTGGATCATGCCGAAGGGAAGGGTTGCGCCAGGAAAGGTGTTGCCTCCGCCGGCGGTACCGATGAATGGATCGACGGACTCGTAGGGAGTTCGGTTGGATTGGGCGAGGGCGGGAAGGACGACGAAGAAAACCAGAGAAATGCGAAATACAGCGGGAACCCGCATGTGTGTGTCCTCGGATAGAAGATTCTCCCAAAGCAGGAATCACTGGTCAGTGATCAGTGCTTGCTCAACAGCACAACATTGTATGCGCTGAGATGGGGAGGACACATGTGCGAGCGACGTGCGGACAAGGGCAGGTCCTTCGTCCACTCTCATCTGCGGTGGCGGATGAGAGTGGACGAAGGGTGACTGCACTCGTGGTTACTGCAGCGAGTAGACGGTGTTGAGCACCTTTTGCTGCAGATCTTCCGGCAGCGGCGCGTAGGAGAGCTCCGAGACTTGGCCCTCGCCGGACTTGATGCACCAGCTCAGCAGGTCCTTCAACACTTTGCGCTTGGTCGCATCGCTGCCCGAGGTCGGGACCAGCAGGTAAGTGAAGCTCGAGACGGGATACGCGTTCGCGCCCGGAGCGTTAGTGATGGAGATGCGATAGTCTGCTGGCATCGACTTGATGCTGGCGGCCGCCGCGGTTACGCCCTCGATGGAGGCCTTAACAAAATTGCCAGCTACGTTTTTCACCGAGCCGAAGCTCATGTGGTTCTGCAGAGCGTAAATCAATTCGATATAGCCCAGAGCTCCAGGCATCTGGCGCACCAGGCCGGCGACGCCCTCGTTGCCCTTGCCGGCCACGCCCACGGGCCAGTTGATTGACGTTCCCTTGCTGGGTCCATCTGCCCACTCTTTGCTGACCTTGCTGAGGTAGTCGGTCCAGATAAACGTCGTGCCGCTACCCTCGGCGCGGTGCACCACGATGATCTTCTGGTCGGGCAGCTTCACGCCCGGATTGTCCTTGGCAATGCGGGCATCGTTCCAGTTGTTGATCTTGCCCAGGAAGATGTCGGCCAGCACGTCGCCGCTGAACTTGAGGTCGTCGACGCCAGGCACGTTAAAGGCCGGCACGTCTGCGCCCAGTACGGTGGGAATGTGGATCAGCTTGATGGGCGAAGCTGCCAGGGCCGCATCGGTCATCGGCATATCGGAGGCGCCGAAGTCCACTGTTCCCTTGGTAACCTGCGTGATGCCGCCGCCGGAGCCGATGGACTGGTAATTGATCTCCACGCCCGGATGGGCGGCGCTGTATTCATTGAACCACTTGGAGTAGATGGGGTAAGGAAATGTAGCGCCGGCCGCCGTGAGTTTCTGGGCGCGGGCCGCGCCGAAAGCCAACGCAAACAAGCAAACAGCCAGAAAAGTCTTTTTCACAAATCGCTCCCTTGCAGCATAGATTGCCAAGGTCGATTGTGGACGGCAAATGTTACGGGCATTTGAATGAGGGGTAATTGCCGGTTGCCGGGCATGCTTTTTGCTTTTTTTACGAAGCGAACTTTTATGGTGCGCACAGTTATGGCGACTACGTTCCAGCGCGCAGCAGAAGCGGGCACTAACGTTCGGCGGCCTTGCTCCATTTCCCGGCAAGTGCTTTATCCGCCAGTACTTTGATGTATACCCCACCCACTACTGATCGGGCCTGAAAGGATTCCTGTTTGCCGGTCTTGGTGTCGTACCAGTCGGTGAGCGGAACCCGGGTGGGGCCTTCGTTGATCCAGTGGCCGATGGGATCGAGGAGGGCGTTCCAGTCGGCAGGATTGACGGCCAGGGTTGCGGTCCAGATTTCCCAGTCCAGCTTGGTGTAGTCCTTGCGGTTGTCGAGGGGCAGGCCGAAGCGGTTCAGGTGCTTGAGATAGAAGGCGATTTCCGTCTGGCGCACGGTGGCCGGAAACAGGTTGAACCCCAGGATCTGATCCCACACCAGGTTATATTTCTGGCTCCAGGTGCCGGGCTTATCGAAGGCCAACTTGTAGTGGTCGCCCGCGCCCGCACCGCCATCGAGCGCCATCTGCTGCCATTTGTCGGCCATCTCTTTGGCGAGACGTGAGTACTCATCCGCCACATTGCCTTTGCCCACGCCGCGCGCCATTTCGGCATAGGCTCCCAGGGCTTCGATGGCTTTGATGGACAGGTTCGCGTTGTGCGCCAGGTGCCCGGCGAAGTCATCGGTGGACAGCTGGTTGGCAGGGTCCAGCCCCTTGTCGCGCAGGTATTTCGCCCATTTCTCGAACTGCGGCCAGTACTGGCGCGCGAAATCCCAGTTGCCCAGTTCGCGTTCCATGGCGTCGACCAGGATAAGGAGGTTACCGCTTTCCTCGACCGGCATCTGGTCTTCCTCGGTGCGTTCGCCGCCGCCGTACACCTGCCCGTCGGCCAGGGGGTAGGTGCCCAGGTCGTGGGGCGCGAACGGCCATTTCCAGCGTGGCAGGGCGGCGTACTCCAGGACGGGTTTCAACTGGGCCTGGAGCAGGACCGGGTTGAAAAACAGAAAGAAGGGGCCGGAAGGATAGAGCACGTCGACAGTAGAGATGCAGCCGTTGGAGAAGTTTTCCTTGGGGAAGAGCATCGGGGTGCCGTCGAAA
>DASXXV010000003.1:0-11377 GCA_036502905.1 Occallatibacter sp.
TCTAGGACTTGGCGATCCAGAAATTTCCTTTGGATGTGACCCAAATCACTTCCGTAGGTGCGCCCAAGCACATCCTCACCCCCCGAATAGTGACAACCTGACGTGTTGCGAGGTGCTCGATATGAGCGACCAGGTCACAGAATGTTGGACTCACCCAGAGGTCATCCTGGTGGCCACGGACCTGAGCGACACCGAACGGCTCATGCCGTTTGCTGTCCAGCAGGCAGAAAGCTCCGGGGCCCGTCTGCTACTCTTGCACGTTCTGGCCCCCAGCGAGTCGATGGCCGTCGACGCGGTGGGCATGCCATACTACGATCCCGCTGGGGCGGTGGAGACCGCCGGCAATCTGTTGCAGACCTGGTGCACGGTGGCGCGCACCCGGAATATTGCCTGCGAGGCAATGGTGCGCGAGGGAAACGCTGCACAGCAAGTGATTGCCACGGCTCGACAATTCCTCGCGGATCGCATTTTTCTCGGTACCCGGAGCCGGAGCAAGATGAGCAAGCTGCTCCTCGGCTCCGTGGCGGAACAAGTGCTGCGCTCGGCCCATATCCCGGTCATTACCGTGGGTCCCGAGGCTCATCTCCCGGTGGACGTTGCCGCTCAGGAAGGGATCGTGCTGCACGCCACCACGCTTAGAGAGGCCTCTTGCCCGAGCGCAGCGCTTGCCTGCAAAATCGCATCCTCCATGGACCGCCCCCTGGTCCTGCTGCACATCCTGCCCCCCAAAGACGAATGGGAACCCAAAGGCCTCCCCGTCGGCGCCGACTCGCTGGCGCTCCGGGAACTGCGCATCATTGCCGAACAAACCGGGTGCGGCTGCACCATGCCCATCGAGCCGCACGTGGTCCACGGCAACCCGGCCATTGAGATCCTCGCCGAAGCCACTACGCGCCACGCCGCCCTCATCGTCCTGGGCGCAAGCCAGCGCAATGTCTTCCAGAACTTCACTCGCGACCGCACCATTTACAAGGTGCTGGCGCACGCGCGCTGCCCCGTCCTCACCCTGCGCGAACCCAAGGCGGAAACCGAAGAAGCCGTCCTCGCCCGCCTCGCCGCGCTCATTTGATCTAGGCGGGCGTTTTCGCTCTGCTTCGCGGGATTCCCTTGAATTCACGGGCGCGTTTCCCATTTTTCCGCAGCCACTTCACTCCACGATCTGCAGGCTCGTCTCCTCGGTCGCCAGCGAATTGCCGCCCACCCAGATCTTGTAAGTGGTCGGCTCCACGGTGCGCTTCACCTCGACGTTGTAGAAGTTGAGCTCGTCAAAGCCCAGCGGAAACTCCACGTGCTTCGACTCGCCCGGCGCAAGCTGGACACGCGCGAACCCCTTCAGCTCGCGCACCGGCTGCTCCACGCTGGCCTCGGTGTTGCGGATGTACATCTGCACCACTTCCGCGCCCGCCACCGAGCCCGTATTCTTCACGTCCACGCCCACCTTGACCACCGGCTGGTGCCCGGATGCGAGCACTTCTTTCAAAGGCACCGACTCGCGGCTTACCGTCGGCTTCGAATAGCTGAAACGCGTATAGCTGAGGCCCCAGCCAAACGGGAACAGGGCCGAGTTCTCCTCGTCCACGTAGCGCGATACGAACTTCGAGAGAGAGTCGGTGGGAATATGGCTAAGGTCAACGCCGGTCGCGGGACGCCCCGTGGGAAGCTGCGCGTAGTAAAGCGGCTCCTGCCCGACGGCGCGAGGCAGGCTGGCCGGCAGCCTGCCGGATGGATTCACGTCGCCGAACAGTACATCGGCAATCGCGTGCCCGCCTTCCATCCCGGGACTCCACGCCTCCAGGATTGCGGGCACATGGTCGGCGGCCCATTTCAACTCGAGCGGCCGCCCCGCCACCACCACCAGGATCACCGGCTTGCCCGTAGCCACCACGGCTTCGAGCAGTTGCTCCTGCGCCCCCGTAAATCCGAGATGGACGCGGCTCGACGCCTCGCCTTCCATCCAGTTGGCGCTTTCGCCCAGCGCCAGGATCGCCAGGTCCGCCTGTTTGGCGGTTTCCACTGCCGCGGAGATGGACTTGGCATCGTCCGGAACTTCATTGCTGCCCACCGCGGAAGCCACCGAGCCTCCGAAATTAACCTTGTTCAGCGTGACCGCATCCTGTCCGGAGAGCAGGCCGCAGCCTTCGGCGTACAGCAGTCCATCGCCCAGCCGCTCGCTCAGCGCCTTGCGGAGCGTGATGGCGTACTTCGGATCGCCTCCGGTCCAGGCGCCCAGGATGTCGCGGGCATTATCCGCCATCGGCCCGATCAGGGCGACTTTCCTGGCTTTCGCCGTCATCGGCAGCATCGCGCCCACGCCTTCCACCGGATCGTTCTTCAGCAGCACCAGGGTTTCGTCCGCCACCTTGCGCGTCAGCGCCCGCTTCTCAGGCGTGGGCTCGTAGGCCGGGCCCGCCTCTACGAAGGGATGCTCAAACAGCCCCAGCGCGAACTTGACCCGCAGAATGCGCCGCACCGCCTCGTCCACCACGGACTCGGGAATCTTGCCTGCGCGCACCTGCGAGGCGATCACGGTTCCGTAGAGGTTGCCCTCCATGTCCATATCCACGCCGGCCTCGAGCGCCTTGCGCGCTACCGTAGGCCCGTCGCCTATGGAGTGATTCTTCAGCTCCGACACCGCCCCCCAGTCCGACACTACGAACCCATCGAATCCCCACTCCTTGCGCAGGATCTGGGTCAGCGTAAACGGATCGGCCGAAGCCGGAATCCCGTTGATCGAGTTGAACGAGCTCATGATCGTAGCCGCGCCCTCGTCCACCGCGGCCCGGTACGGCTCCAGGTACACCTGGCGCAGCGTGATCTCGCTCATGTCGGTGGCGTTGTAGTCGCGCCCCGCGATGGCGGCGCCGTAGGCCGCGAAATGCTTCACGCTTACCGCCACCGAGTCGGGCTTGGAGAGGTCGCCCTGCTGGTAGCCGCGAACCCAGGCGCGCGCCATTGCCGAGCCCAGGTACGGGTCTTCTCCGTTGGACTCGATGATGCGCCCCCAGCGCGGATCGCGGGCGATATCCACCATCGGCGAGAACACCCACGGTACGCCGTCTGCCCGCGCCTCCACGCCGCCGGTATGCGCCACGATCTCCGCCGCGGAGGGATCGAAACTGGCCGCCACCGCCAGCGGAATCGGGAATACCGTGTGATCGCCGTGGATCACATCCAGCCCGAAGATCAGCGGAATGTGCAGCCGCGCCTTCTCCATGGCGATGTGCTGGTAGTGATTGGTGGCTTCCGCGCCCACCACGTTCAGGAACGAGCCCACCTGCCCCTTGGCCACCATGTCTTCAAAACGGTTATTGGTGGACGCCGCATTAGGGCCGGTAGCAAAGCCCGCTGAGAATTGTGCCAGTTGCCCAATCTTCTCTTCGAGAGTCATCTTTTTGAGAAGAGCCTCCACGCGGGAGTTCAACGGCCTGGCGGCAAGCTGCGTGTTGGGCTTCTCCTGGGCGGACTTGTCCGCGTTCGCTTTCTGGGCCTGGAGGTTGACCGAGAGGACGGCCGCAAACAGAAGGGCGGAAAGGGTATGGCGCGAAATCGTAACCATAACCCGGTCATGATAAACCGTTTGATCCAGGCCGGTCCGTGCGCCGCGGGAAACACCCCTGCCCTGCGCGAAGCGGCGAGTTTTCCGTCCCTTCGCGCTCTCTTTCGCCGTAAAGCCGTCCAGGCACAATCGGCGACAAAGGTAACCTGGCGAATCGCCGCAATTTGCGATCGCTCAACCTATGACTTCCGTAATCCACCTAAAGTGTTAGAAATCACCAGTAAGGAACCATTTTCAGGTTATGAATATAGGCACAACAATATAGACAAATCCCCAATGGGAGCATCTCCATGAGCACTTTGCTGGCTGTCATTGTCTTTGCCTCTCTGACCAACGGATCCGCAGTTCAGACTGCCAAGGCTGTCAATCCGCCCAAGGCTGACCCGGTCTTCAGGGCCGTGCCCAAGCCCCCCGAGGGTCTCACCCTCTACAACGCGCAGGGAGACATTGTGGCGCGCTGCGGCCGCAAGGAAGAGTCCTTCGCGAACTGCAAAATGGAGCCGGGCGTCACCCTGGATGACCTGATGAACGCCTGGGTTCACGCCTACCAGGACATGCAGAAGTAGCTGGGCACTGAGGCCCGCCGCCCTTCCGGGGAAGAGCGCTCGTTGGACGTGTGCATGGTGCCTCAGTAAGCACTGGTTCGTCTCATCCCGGCGTCGCCCCATATCCGGTTATGCTCTACTCTGGCATTGATCGGTATGCCGCGCCTTTTCGTCCATATTCGCAAGGCCCTGCTTCTTGCCCTCGACCACGACATGTTCGGCGTGGCCAAGGCCGCAGCCTATTCCGGCATGCTGTTTTCCTTTCCGGCGCTGGTGGTCCTCACCACCCTGCTCGCGCAGGTGCCCGAGGGAAGCAGCATGGTGGGCGAGATCCGCGGTTCCCTCGACCAGTTCCTGCCCGAAGGCTCCATGGACCTCCTGCGGTCGGCCCTGGAGACCAACCACTACTACTCCACCAAGGTTCTGCTTTCGGCCACCAGCCTCAGCATCTTTGCCGGCCTGGGACTGATGCTTTCGCTCATGGAGGGCTTCCGCCGCGCCTACCAGCTTCCCCGCAACGAGTGGTCTTACCGCCAGCGCGCCCTGCGCGCGTTCCTGCTGGTGCCCATCGTGCTCGTTCCTCTCTGGCTGGCAACCCTGCTGCTGGTATTCGGCCAAGAGATCGAAATCTGGATGATCAACAACTCCACTCACGAACTGCGCCACATCGTCCTGGTCTCGTGGAGGCTGGTGCGGTGGGCCCTTGCCTTGACCACCAGCGTCACCGTACTGTCGGCGCTTTATCATTTCGGCACCCGGCGCCTGGAGCATTGGAAATGGGTCATTCCGGGAGCCCTGGGCGCCACCGCGGTGTGGTTTCCCGCCACCCTGGCATTCGGCTGGTACGTCACCCGCGTGGCCAACTACTCCATGTTCTATGGCTCATTTACCGCCGGCATCGCCACCCTGGTCTGGCTGTACATCACTTCGCTGAGTGCGCTGCTGGGAGCGGAACTGAACGGCGTCCTGTTTCGCGTCCGCCAGGAACGCCTTTCACCCAGCCCGCCGCCGGCTTCCCTGGCGTCCAGCCTGTGATGTGCGGCCCTCGGCACGCAGCGTGGACACGCCCGCGACAGTTACAGCCGGGGAGCAATTCTACTGGGACACGTTGGACGCCGGGATGGTGATGGAACCGATTCGGCCGGAATTCTGATCGACCACCAGGATCCGAATGGAGCCGGTGTCGCTTGCCTTTTCCACGAATTGTTCGAACGGAATCCCTTTGTCTTTCAGGTTTTCGTAGGTGGATTCCGCGAATGCCAGCGCCAGCGTTCGGCCCGTAACCCGCGCAATGAATCCCTCCGCCGATCTGCGCACCACAAAGACATCCACCTTATCCATCCAGCGATCGCCTTGCCGGTTCAATTCCAGATCGCCGGCGGCAATATTGAGCCGCAACGCGATTCCCCCGTAAGCCGGGAGAGGACTTGCTCTCAATGCAATCTGCTGCGCATCGTTGGCCTGCCACACCGCCTGGCGGAAACGGTCCTTCATCGTGGCCGGTTCTTTCAGGTACTGGTAGCCGGTCCTGTAGCGGAGCACAACGTTGCGGCGCGTCGTCAGCTTCACTCTCAGTGAATGATATTGATCGTCCGCCGGCATACTGGGCGTGAAGCCCAGCAGATAAGCGGCACTGCCCTCGTCCACTACGGAATTAAGATTCCGTATGAGGTCGCCGCCGCGGCGGAAGATACGTCCTCCGGTGGCCTCGGCCATTTGCTGAATCGCCGCCTGAATCGGGTGAGTATCCTGCTGCATTTCCGATGTCTGCCGTCCAAGCCCCGCGCCCGCCTGCCCTCCCAGCGGCATCGTGGACTGGGGGACTTGAACGCTCGGCGATACCTCCACCGCCTGGTGCTGGAGGCTGGGGTCGACCGCCATGGTCTCCAGCCGCGACGCGTCCAGAGGATACACGCTCACATGAGCATCGTTGAGCGCCTCCTGTGCGCGCAGCACAAAGGCGTCATTGTGCTTCCCCCCTTTTTCGATGCCGATGGCCTTGTCGGCCCAGTCCACCAGGACATTTTCACTGGCGATCCAGACCAGGTTTTTGTGGCCCGGGACGGGCGAAAGATGCCGCGCCACACTCACCAGCCCCACCATCGCGCTGCGGCTGGGGTTATCCCCCAGATCGCGCAACTGCGGATCGACCATCACCTCCGGCTGACCGCTGGGGTTCTGGTTTCCGTTGACGTAGGCCATGTCCGAAAGGTGTATCACCTCGTCGATTTGTTGCCGGTTGCGCGTCTCTTCGTCCTGGGCGCGCGCCACTGCTTGCGCATTCGGCACCCACGCGCTCATCCGGGCAGCAACCGCGGCGTGATCGCTGGTTGGCTCTGCCAGGACCTGGAATCCGCCTGCATTCTGGACATACAGGCCTACCCTCTCGCTCGCCGATAAAGCCGCGAGAAACCGCAAAACCTGGCCCCGGGTAAAGCTCAGGTCCTGAAATGAGAGATGATTCCCGTCGATGAGAATGATCGTGCTGCTGCTTTCCTTTGCTGCGTCCCCGGCAGTGCCGCCGCTCGCCACGCCGGCACGATGATTCGAATAGACGAGCTCGTCTGGCGAGGAAGCCTGTGGGCTGCTGGTGGCGAGGTCCGGAGCGGATAGACGCCCCGGCGGAGTGAAGAATCGCGCCACCTGCTTCTGGCCGTTGTCGTAGATCTCGAAATCTTCCGGCTTGAGGTCCGTGACAGGCCGCCCCTTCTTGTCCAATGCCACAACTCCCACTTCCACGAGCCGTGTGGTGACCCGCAGGATGGCTTTTTCCGGTGTTCCGAGGCTGGGTATGTCAGGGGTCGCCGGGGAGTTTGCTTCACTGATCTCAGGAACGGGCGCCGTGATTTTCTCTCCGGACGATTTGTCCGCCGCTGCTTCCCTTGCGGCCGGTTCATGCCCCGCGTCTGCGGCCGTCGGCGTTGCGGACGCGCTGGCAGGCGTCGCGGCGGCAGGGTTCTCTGCTGGAGGCGTCACCGATGCACCCGCTACCTCCGCCCTGAGATCCTGTCCGGCCTTGTCTTCGATGGACGCAGCTTCCTTCCCGCTCAGAACGCGCGAGTCGGCGCGGAACACGTGGTAGTCCTTGAACGCGACGTCATTCAGCGATGTTTGCTGAACGTCAGCCGGGACCGGAGTCAATTCGGCGCCGCTCCAGACCTCGTTTCCCGAAAACGTCCTGCTCCGGGCGGTGATAGGACCTTTGGCCACGGATACGCTCCGCAGCGGGCAGATATATGCTTTGCCCGCGATCTGGACCGTGCCGTATTCGACCAGTATGTCGGCCCTTGTGATCTTGTCCTGCGGCTTCAAATCGGCCTGGATCATCAATCGCAAAATGGATCCATCGATGGGATCGACTCCCATCTCTCCGTGGTATCCGGTGTACTGTTGAAGCGCGCTCGCCTCGCCCCCCGCGCCGCAGCAGAACTTCACCTGGTAGTGCGACTGTTCCGTCGGAATCTCGAACCGGAAGACCAGGAGTGGCCCGTTGGGGCCGTGTTCCCAGCGGCTCCATGCGAGTTTTCCGTGGGCCGCGTCCACCAGCACCGTCGCCAGAATCGGTCCAAACTCTCCCCAGGTAGTCAGCCCGTGCGTTTTTTCGCTGGAGACTGCCGCCTTTGCAGCCTTCACTTCGTCTACTTCGTTCCCGTCGCGGTAAACCACGGTTGCCGTGGATCGGCTCACCGCATGAAGCGGCCCGAACGATGTCATGCTCCCAACCAGGTCCCGGTTCATGCCCGTAACGGTCGGAGGCGAGTCCTCGAAATGGATCGTATCCCGCGTAGCGCTGAAGTTCGGCAGTTGATGGATGGTTTTCTCCGCGTAATTCACCGCGGCCGCGATGAGTTCCCGTTGCGCGGTCAACGGAGGCGCGCCCGTGGCCGGGACCTCGGCCGCAGGCAAAGGGAGAAATAACGACAGGTCCGCGAGCACCACCAGCGCCCGCCGGGATTCCGGTCCGGGCAGCTTTTCCTGCCAGCGTGCCATCCTGGACGCACTCCAGCGTTCCGTCAGCACCAACCCGGAGAGCTGTTGTGCGAGCTTCGCGTCCCCCTTGCCGCGGGACCCGGCCAGCATCGCCTCCAACTGATCCGCGGTTACCGATCTGGTAGACGCGAACAGGGATGGGACAGCAAGCAAGACCAGGACAAGCGCGAGCTTCCGCATCCGTAACCTTCTTTTCCGGCGTCATCCGAAGCGGCATGCAGCAATCGCGGCCTGCAGCCATTGGCCATCGACTCGAAACGTGGGCAGGGACCTGGTTGGAACCTCCCCGCCCCCCTGACTATCTGACGGCTTCCGCAGAGAACGGGTTTCGGTTCTCCGGGAACTTCCTCGAAACAGCCCCGAATGATCCATTTGGCGCATTCCCGGCCCCCTCCCGTGCGCCCCGCAGAGCGGTTCCAATAGCGGTGCAATGTAGAATGGAATTGATCGCTACCCCATAAAAACAAACACCCGATGGCTTTCCCCGCTTGGAGCACTCTGCATGCCTTTCGCTGAAACGAGCCTGACTGAGTCTGTATTGCAACGCCGCGCAAAGATTGTTGCGACCCTGGGTCCGGCCTCCAATACGGTGCACGTCTTCCGCGAACTGGTGCGCGCCGGCGTCGATGTCGTACGCCTCAATTTTTCCCATGGCACGCACGAAGAGAAGCTCGCGCTTATCCAGATGATCCGCAAGGTGAGTCGTGACGAGCGCAAGCCGCTGTGCATCCTGGGCGACCTGCAGGGCCCCAAAATCCGCACCTCCAAGCTGAAGGATCATCAGCCCGTGCTGTTGAAGGGCGGCAGCCGCCTTACCATCACCCCCCGCGACGTGGCGGGCACCGCATCCTGCATAGGCACCACCTTCAAGACTCTCGCAGAAAACGTCGAACAGGGATCGCGCATTCTGCTTTCCGACGGGCTTATCGAACTGCGCGTGCTGCAAGTCAACGGCCAGGACGTAGTCTGCGAAATCATCAACGGCGGCATGCTGGGCGAGAACAAGGGCATCAACCTTCCCGGTATCCCGGTGCGCGTCCCCTCGCTGACCGAGAAGGACAGCCAGGACCTGGAATTCGCCATTCGCAACGGCGTGGATGCGATTGCGGTATCGTTCGTGCGCACTGCGGAAGATGTGCGCATGGTGCGCAACCGGGTCGCCGCCCTGGGCGGCGAGACCTGGATCATCGCCAAGCTGGAAAAGCCGCAGGCCATCGAGCACCTCGACACCATCCTGCAGGTGGCCGACGGCATCATGGTGGCGCGCGGCGACCTGGGCGTGGAAGTGCCGCCCGAGCAGGTGCCCGCCTACCAGAAGCACATCATCCGCCGCGCCGCCGAGTATCGCAAGCCTGTCATCACGGCTACCCAGATGCTCGAATCCATGATCGAAAATCCCCGTCCCACCCGCGCCGAAGTTTCCGACGTGGCCAACGCGGTGTATGACGGCACCGACGCAGTAATGCTTTCGGGCGAATCGGCCGTGGGCAAATATCCAGTGGAAGCGGTCGCCATGATGGGCCGCATCGTGTTTGAAGCCGAGCGTCACATCAAGGAGCGCAACTTCAGCGAGCCGCAGATCCGCGCCACCCACCTCTCCATCGCCGAGACCATCTGCGAAGCCACGGCGCACGCGGCCGACGACCTGGACCTGCGCGGCATCGCTCTATTCACCGAGTCGGGTTCCACCGCCCGCCAGCTCTCCAAGTACCACCCGTCGGTGCCCATCTTCGCGCTCAGCCCCGTGGAAGTGACCATCAATCGCCTCAACCTGCTGTGGGGCACCGTCCCCATTCGCTGCCCCAAGGTGAACACCACCGAGGCTCTGGTGGAGCTTGCCGAGAACCTGCTGGAGGTGAACGGCTACGTGCGTTCGCGCGAGGTGATCGCGATCGTGGCCGGAACGCGCTCTAAGTCCGGGTCCACCAATTTCCTGCGCCTGCACGTCATGGGCGAGCAGAACCTGGAGGGTGTGCGCTTCTTCGCCTCCCCGGACGAAGAGGCCGCGGTTACCGACGTCCGGAAAAAACGCCCTGTCCCGAAAGTCAAAGCCCCGCCCCAGGGCAAGTAGACAATTCTCCCCGAGGTGCGAAGGCAGGCGACCGCCCGGCCTTTGCTCTTTCCGAATCCAGCCCTATTTGCGGCGCCAGTTGTGGATCAGTCCCACAATCCCCGACGGGACCGACAGGATCGCGGGCAGGGGCGTGGGGATGGCGGTCAGAAATCCCAGGATCAGCGCCTTGATGGCGGCCGAGTCCTTGTCGTCGCCGTACCATTTCCTCTGCGCCAAATACGAGATCAGGCCCAGCACCACGCCCGCCCCGATGGAAACCGGCAGGAGGGCGCCCATGGTGGCGACCTCGCCCCCAAACAGCATCAGGTCAACCACCAGGGCCAGCGAGGCCACAGCCGGATGAATCCCGAAGACCTGGCTGAATCCGCGGGCCTTGGCGGCGTGCTGCGCATAGGGCGGGTATTGGGGAGCGGGGGGATAGGTCTGCAGATTCTGCACCGGAAGCGCAGTTCCGGTTTGCGTTCCGCAGGCCGGACAAAAGGGGCTCGATTGGTTGGCGACAAAGCCACAGCGGGAGCATCGCACGCGTGTTTCCTCCGTCGTATGGAACCGTCTCCTACGAGCGCAAGGCAGTCCACGTCTCTGCATTAAATTGTAGCCCGGGGGCGATGGAAACGCACGGGCCTCCGCCCCGGGGAACTTTGCGCCGCCCCGCCTCTACATCAGCTTCATCGTGAAATAGGTATATTTTTCGGCGGCGGTGCGCGCTTCCTGCTTGCTGTCCGCGCCTTCGCCGTGGCCGCCTTCGGTTATCTCGTCGTAGTAGAACGGCAGGTGATACTCCTGCATCAGCGCCGCGAATTTGCGCGCATGCTGCGGGCCCACGCGATCGTCCTTGGTGGTGGTGAAGATGAGCGGCTCGGGGTAATGGCCGTCCGGCTTCAGATTGTGATACGGAGAGATGGAAGCCAGGAAGGTGCGCTCCTCCGGCACCGACGCCGACCCGTACTCGCCCACCCACGACGCCCCCGCGGACAGGTGCTCGAAGCCCAGCATGTCGAGCAGCGGAACCTCGATCGCCACCGCGTTCCACATCTCCGGATGCTGCTCGAACTCCACGCCCACCAACAGGCCGCCATTCGATCCGCCGTAGATGCCCAGGTGCCGCGGCGAGGTAATTTTGCGAGCCGCCAGGTCCTGCGCCACCGCGTAGAAGTCGTCGTAGATCCGCTGGCGATGCGTCTTGAGGCCGGCTTCGTGCCACGCCGGACC
>DASXXV010000004.1:0-5600 GCA_036502905.1 Occallatibacter sp.
GGGCTCTCATCTGACCGGCTGGGACCCCAATCCGAATGTATATGCCAGCGCGAAGAGTCTCGAGGGGCCGTGGACGGAGTTC
This sequence comes from Occallatibacter sp., assembly GCA_036502905.1. GTDB lineage: Bacteria > Acidobacteriota > Terriglobia > Terriglobales > Acidobacteriaceae > Telmatobacter. The sequence goes on from DASXXV010000004.1 coordinate 83, forward strand.
GCTGACGTCGCTCCACCGGAGTCAAAGACTTACTCCTCGCAATCGTCTTTCCTGTTGAAAATTACCGGGACCAGGAAAACCACGGTGCTTTACATGGGTGATCGTTGGAAGCCGAACGAGCTTTGGGATTCCCGATACATCTGGATGCCGCTTGAGATCGAAGGAGGCAAGATGAAGCTATCTGAGCCGAAACCATTCCGCATCAATGTTCACACTGGCGAGGTCCAACTGGAGAAATGATGAAGTCGCGGATCGCAGAAACAGGGAGGTTCTGGATGTGTGCCTTGCCAGTTAGGGGAGTGGTGAGACTGGACCTTTTCGCAGCCCGGAATCGGGCCACGAAACGAAGCACCTTGAGATTTTCTCTCGCTCATGAGCGAATAATCAATCACCGGAGCTCCCCGGCAAGTTCTTGAATCGTCCCAGAATTTGTCCCGATATATCGGGTTTGTGACTGGAAAGGGCCCGCTCATTGCGCCATTCCGCGCCGGTATGGCTCTGGGTGGCATCGGCGGGTCGTAACGGGAGCGACCGAAACAGTACACCCACATCTAACAGACGATGGCTTCTCGAAACGTTCCCCTAGACGGCCCGCGCCTCAGTCCTTCCCTTGACGGCCAGCTGTGTTCCGCGTTCGACAATACATTCGCGCGGCTTCCGGAGCGCTTCTACGTGCGTTTGGACCCAACGCCGGTCGCGGCACCGCGCATCGTGAAAGTCAATGTGGAACTGGCTCGGGAACTGGGGCTCGATGCGGATGTGCTCATGAGCGAGCATGGTGTTGCGGTTCTCGCGGGCAGCCGGGTGCCCGACGGCGCAGAGCCGATCGCTCTGGCCTATGCTGGGCACCAGTTCGGGTACTTTGTTCCTCAACTCGGTGACGGGCGCGCCAACCTTCTCGGCGAGCTAGTATCGCGCGACGGCAAACGATACGACGTTCAGCTCAAGGGCTCTGGCCGGACTCCTTTCTCCCGTGGTGGCGACGGAAGAGCTGCACTTGGACCAGTGTTGCGAGAGTACATTGTGAGCGAGGCCATGGCGGCGTTGGGCGTACCCACTACACGCGCCCTCGCCGCCGTCACCACAGGCGAACGGGTCCAACGGGACACCTTCTTGCCCGGAGCAGTGCTGACGCGCATAGCAGCGAGTCATCTGCGTGTGGGTACCTTCCAGTACTTCGCAGCAAGGGGCGATGTTCCGGCATTGCGCATCCTTGCCGACTATGCGATCGCCCGGCATTATCCTGACGCCGCGCAAGCGAAAGAGCCGTACCGGGCACTGCTGGAGGGCGTAATCGCACGACAGGCAAAGCTGATCGCGCAGTGGATGCTGCTCGGCTTTATTCATGGCGTCATGAACACTGACAACACATCCATCTCCGGTGAAACGATTGATTACGGCCCGTGTGCTTTCCTGGAGCAATACGATCCGGCCAAAGTTTACAGCTCCATTGACCACGGCGGCCGCTACGCCTATGGCAACCAGCCTCGCGTGGCGCTATGGAACCTGGCCCGGCTGGCTGAAACATTGCTGCCGCTTCTTGCGCAGGAATCAGGCAGCGAAGAAGCGGGGTTGCTCGCGGCAAACGAAGCCCTCTCAGCCTTCGAGCCTCAGTTCGAAGAGGCCCGCAGTGCAGGACTGCGCCGCAAGCTCGGGCTTGTTCTAGAGCGCGAAGGCGATGCGGTACTGGCCGAAAACCTGCTTCAGTGCATGGCCGCCAATGGAGCGGACTTCACCCTGACCTTCAGGAGATTGTGCGATGCCGCCGCCGGACCAGAAGGCGACGTGAGCGTTCGCGCGTTGTTTTCAGATCCTGCCACGTATGACGGCTGGGCTGCTGGATGGCGTCGCCGTCTCGACGAAGAGCCCGCTGACGGGCAGGCGCGCGCCGCAGCCATGCGCAGAACGAATCCGGCATTCATACCCCGCAACCATCTTGTGGAGGCGGCGCTCGATGCCGCGAACTTGCGCCAGGATTTTCAACCTTTCGAGGACCTGCTCGCCGTCATCTCGCGGCCGTATGATGAGCGACCGGAGCTTGAGAGGTACTTGGCGCCCGCTCGCCCTGAAGAGCGCGTCCTCCAGACGTTTTGCGGAACGTAAGGCACGGAACAGTGTCATGCATTGGAACTGAGTTCATCGATCGCTCGCGCTGTTCCGAGTTCCAGGGTCGAGGGCAACTATGGTCCAGGGAGGCGAGGAGAATGTCTACCGCAATGAATCCGTCCCGCAAGCACGCGTACACAGATGCTGGTGCAAACCATGTCCAGAGCCGACCTATGCCGAACGTGTCCGTACGATCCAGATCCAAGGAAGTTCGGATTGGAATGTGCTGTCAGCGGCGGATTCGCGTCGGGAAGGGTTTACTAGATTGAATGATCACCGCGATCACGGATGTTGAGTGCGGCAGGTAGGTAATGTAGCTGCCCTAGCGCTTATCATGCTCGCATGAAAATCTGCGCTGTCCTCTGCCAGCTCGGAATGTTCTTCGGCAGTGTCCTGGCCATCCCTGCTAATGCCGCTGAACACAAGATTCGCGTGCTTATTGTCGATGGATTCAGCAACCACGACTGGAAGCAGACTACGGCTCTGTTGCGGGGCGTCTTGACGGCAGCCGGTGGGTTCGAAGTTTCGGTCAGCACCGCGCCGATTGATCCCAACACCGCAGCGTGGGCAGCGTGGCGGCCACGGTTTGCCGACTACGACGTCGTAATCCAGACCTGCAACGAGGGAGCAATGAATGGCCTTCTGACAGGGGTGAGAGCGAAACCGGATTGGCCGGATGCTGTGAAGATGGACTTCGCGGACTTCGTCCGCAACGGCGGTGGCGTGTATATCTTCCATTCGGCGGAAAATGCCTTTGTAGGTTGGAAGGAATATGAAGACATGGTCGGCCTTAGCTGGCGCGATGCGAGTTATGGTTCATCGATTCGTGTGGGCAAGAATGGGGAGATGGTAAGGATTGCCCCCGGCGAGGGCGGAGACACCAGTCATGGCCCGCGTGCCGATAGGCTGATAACGCGAATCGGCGACGACCCAATCCACGCTGGAATGCCGAAAGCGTGGCTTACTCCAGATTCAGAAGTCTACGTTTATGCGCGCGGTCCGGCGGAGCGGGTCAAGGTGCTCGCTTATGCCGAGGACACTGTGCCGGGACTGGGCATGTTGTGGCCTGTGGAATGGATAACCAATTACGGCAAGGGCCGTGTTTATGTTTCGGTTTACGGCCATGTCTGGCCGGGGGATGTGGCGACGGCGGGAATGCGCTGCGCCGCTGTGCAGACAATTATTCCGCGCGTGCTGCAATGGCTGGCTGGACGGCAAGTAACCTTTCCGGTGCCCAAGGATTTTCCTGGGACAGCCGCCGTTTCGGTTCGGAAAGAAATCCAGATCCAGTAAATTTCCCCGTGTAAGACCGCAATCCGGGCGCGGATGGCGAACTCGGTTGCGCAGGCCTCAAGCAACACGAAACTCGAAAACAGGTCACGAGATTCCAGTCGCCATGCCGACTTTCCGATATTAATCCGGGTTGGACGAGTGACTTGGCGATTACGCGCTCACTGACGGCCAGCAGAGGTTCGGAATTATTCCTGTTGCTTTCCAAAAGGTAACATGATATTCATGTTGTTAACCAAAAGGTGGTTCGCGTAATGTCCGGCAAATCCGATATCCCGCAGGGAACCCTGGCCTTGATGGTCCTCAAAACCCTTGACCTGCTCGGGCCTCTTCACGGTTTTGGCATCGCGCGCCGCATCGAGCAGATCAGCAGCGACCTCCTTGCCGTCAACCAGGGCACCTTGTATCCCCTTCTACTTAAACTGGAGCATGAAGGTGCGATTGCGTCAGAGTGGGGAACATCGGAGAACAACCGTCGCGCGCGCTTCTATCGGCTTACTGCAGCCGGCCGCAAGCAACTCCAGGCGGAGACCCGCGAATGGGAGCAAAATGCGGCCATCATCGCACGCTTTTTCAAAGTCAAGGCGGAGAATTTAGGGTGAAATTCCTGCGACGCTTCTTCATACGTCTGTGGAATCTAGCCACAGGGCGGAGTGCGGACCAACGCATCCAGGAAGAGCTTGATGAGCATCTCGCGTTCCAGACCGAGGAGAACGTGCGCGCCGGTATGTCGCCCCCCGAGGCGCGCCGGCAAGCGGCGCTCAAGCTCGGCGCGGCTCAGGCGATCCGGGAAAACCACCACGCAGAGCAAAGCCTTCCCCTTATCGAGAATCTACTCTTCGACCTGCGGTATGCGATGCGCATGCTTTTGAGATCTCCAGGTTTTTCTCTTATTGCGATCACCACAATAGCGCTGGGGATTGGAGCGACCACCGCGATTTTCAGCGTGGTGGATGCCACGCTGCTGCATCCATTGTCGTATCCCAATCCGAATGAACTGGTGCGGATCGAAGTGGATCAACCTGGCGTAGCCGCGCGGAACGTTCCCACGTCGGTGCCGGAGTGGAAAGATCTAGAACGCTCCGGAATCTTCGAGTTTGTGGCGCCGATTACGAGCGGATCGACGAATCTGACGGGTACGGCCCAGCCGGTGCGCATTGCCTACGAAGGCGTAGGGCCAAGCTATTTTGCCCTGCTGGGAGTCAAGCCGGAACTGGGCCGCTGGTTCGATCCCCACGATCAAACGCCAGGGTTCAACCTGGAAGTGGTCATCAGCGACGGTTTGTGGAAACGGGTCTTCGGAGCCGACCCTCGGATTGTGGGCAAGAATGTGCGCATCGACAACGATCTCTTTCACGTCGTCGGGGTGATGCCGCCCGGCTTTCACGATCCGGGCCGAACCGAGGAGGAAAGGAACACCGAGATTTGGGCGGCTTTGGGCTTTGCCGGGGACAATCGCCCACCCCCGTTGCGCGGTACGCGGGGCATTCAGCAGGCCATTGCACGCCTGAAGCCGGGATTGTCATTTGCGGCAGCGCAGAGCCAAATGGACGCACTCGCTGCATCTTTGCAGAAACAGTTCCCGGCAGATTATCCGGCCGTGAGCGGATGGAAGGTGCGGCTGGTTCCGCTGAAGGAGAGCCTCGTCGGCGATGTTCGCCAGCCGCTGATGCTGCTGTTGGGCGCGGTTGGATTGGTGCTGCTGATCGGCTGCGTCAATGTCGCGAATCTCGTCTTGGCGCGCGCCAGCGCCAGAGGACGCGAGATAGCCGTTCGCCAGGCGCTGGGAGCTGCAAAATCGCGCCTGGTGCGGCAACTGCTTACGGAGAGCCTTCTTCTTTCGTTGCTCGGCGGCTGGGCGGGTATAGTGATTCTGCTCGCCACCAAGGGGCTATTGCTGCGCATGGTGCCGGACAGCCTGCCGCGGCTCAGCGACATTTCCATTAACTGGAGTGTCTTGCTCTTCGCTCTCGCCGCTTCTGTCGTTGCCGGCGTTATCTTCGGCCTGGCTCCCGCTTTGCAGGCCAGCCGGCTGGACTTGGCGCATACGCTCAAGGCTGAGGGGCGCGGCACCACTGGCTCCGGGGAACGAGCCAGAACGCGCCGCGTGCTGGTAGTTACC
>DASXXV010000005.1:0-42090 GCA_036502905.1 Occallatibacter sp.
GATAACAACCAGGGGAAAAACCTTCATGAGCCCGCCTTGAGAATGGAGGAATGTAGTCGAACGCCTCCCCATGGGATGCGGGCAGGTTGCACGCTGGTTTGTCCGTGTTTAAAGAGGATCGTTTTTGACAGGAGCGGCCGCAACTTCTTCGTGCCATTTCCGCAGCCCGGTGAAATATCAATGAAAATTGTGCGACCGGATCTCAATATCCGGGATATCCAGCGGTGTAATGCGCTGTGCCCGGATGTGAATGACCCCGTCCTGGTGCTGAAGCGGGCCTTCGACTACCACAAAGCGGCTGCGCGTCACCACTACGCGGTTCTCCTCAAAAGCATCCGGAGTGAAAATGACATTGGCAATGCCGGTTTCATCTTCGAGCGAGAGAAACACGAAGCCCTTGGCGGTTCCCGGGCGTTGCCGCGCAATCACGCATCCTGCCGCGCGCACATAATGATGGTTCGGCAATCGCGTAAGATCGTCGGCAGAAACCAGGCCGGCGCGGCCAAAGGCTTCGCGATGATAGGCCAGCGGATGCGGTCCGGTTGTCAATCCCGTGCCGGCGTAATCCGCCGATAGCCGCTCATTCGTGGTCATGCGCTTCAGCGGCATCGATGCATCCGTGTCCATGCTTGCGGCATCGCGCAACAGCGGACCGACAGGGCGGCCGGCCTGCTCCACCTGCCAGAGCGCATCGCGGCGATGCTCCACATCCCCCAGTGAATTCAGCGCGCCGATACGCGCCAGCAGCACCAGCTCCTTGCGATTCAGAACCGCCACGCGACGCGCAAGATCATCCACCGAACGGAATGGGCCATCCTGTATGCGCTCCGATACCAGCGCTTCGGCCGATGTCTGGCGCATGCCTTTCGCATAATTCATGCCCACCCGCAATGAAATCGAACCGTCCGCCTCGTTCTCGAGCGTGCAAACCCATTCCGAACGCTGCACATCGACCGGCTTTACGCGCAGGCCATGACGTTGCGCATCTTTCACCAGTACAGCCGGCGCGTAAAATCCCATGGGCTGGTTATTGAGCAGACCGCAGGTGAACGCGCCCAGAAAGTACACCTTGAGATAAGCCGACGCATACGCAATCAGCGCAAAGCTGGCTGCGTGCGACTCGGGAAACCCGTACATCGCGAACGACGAGATGCCCTGCACGATGCTGTCCTGCGCCTCCTTGCCGATCCCGTTTTGGGTCATCCCGGAGCGCAGGCGGCCTTCCAGGTCCTTCATGCGCTGCATCGAACGCCGCATGCCCACCGCGCGCCGCAACTCTTCGGCTTCTGCGCCGCTGAAATTTGCCACCACCATCGCCATGCGCAGCAGCTGCTCCTGAAAAAGCGGTACGCCCAGCGTGCGCTCCAGCACCGGCTTGAGCGACGGATGCGGATAACTGACTTCTTCCCTGCCCTGGCGCCTGCGCATGTACGGGTGCATCATCTTTCCCACAATCGGTCCCGGACGAATGATGGCCACCTGCACGACGAGATCGTAAAAACGGGTAGGCGCATTGTGGGGAATCGAGGCCATTTGCGCCCGGCTCTCCACCTGGAACATCCCCACCGTGTCCGCCTTGCACAGCGTCTCATACACTCGCTTGTCTTCCGGCAATGCGGCAATATCCACATGCTTCCTGTAGTGGAGCGGAATCAACTCAACGGCATCTTTAATAGCTGCCAGCATGCCCAGCCCCAGCAGATCGACCTTGATGAGTCCAAGATCGGCACAATCTTCCTTGTCCCACTGCACCACCGTGCGGCCCGGCATCGATGCCCGCTCGATAGGCACCACCCGGTTCAGCAGCCCCGCGCAGATAACCATTCCCCCGGAGTGCTGGCCCAGATGGCGCGGCAAATCGTGCATCCGCATGCATAGATCCAGATAATGCGCGATGCGCGGATGGCGTATATCAAAACCCGCCTGTGCAAAGTGGCTGGCCATGGTGTCATTGGCCCCGCGCCATTCCCAGTGGCCCACCAGGCTGGAGAGTCGCGTGATCTGCTCCTCTTCGAAGCCCATCGCCTTTCCCGCTTCCCGCGCCACTGAGCGGCTGCGATAACTGATCACGTTGGCCGTCATCGCCGCGCCCAGGGATCCGTAGCGCTCATAGATATATTGAATAACCTGTTCGCGATGATCGCCGGAAGGAAGATCCAGATCGATGTCCGGCCACTCGCCCCGGTTCTCGCTCAGGAAGCGCTCGAACAGCAATTCCATACCTACCGGATCGACCGCCGTAATTTCCAGCGCATAGCATACCGCGGAATTTGCCGCCGACCCGCGCCCCTGCACCAGGAAACCGTTCCACTGGCAATAGCGGATGATGTCCCACACGATCAGGAAGTATCCCGCAAAGCCCAGCTTCGCAATCAACGCAAGTTCATGCTGCACCTGCGCCCGCGCCTTATCGATCAGATGGCGCTTGGATGGTATTCCGTAACGTTTACGCACCCCTTCTTCCACCCGCTTGGCAAGGAAGCTGTCCATGGTTTCGCCGCCCGGCAGCGGGTATTTCGGAAATTCGTAGCCCAGGTTATCCAGCGTGAATTCGAGCCGGTCGCTCACGATGCGCGTGTTGTCGATAGCCTCCGGCAGATCGTGAAACAGCTTCACCATCTCCCCCGGGGTGCGCAGGTATCGCGCCGCATTCCCGCTCAGCAGCCGGCCCGCCTGATCCAGCGTCATTCCATTGCGGATGGCCGTAAACACGTCCAGAATCTCCCGATCGTTGCCGGTCGCGTAGCGCACACCATTGGTCGCAACCACGGGCAGATTCGATGAAGATGCCAGGCTCAACAGCGCCTGGTTGCGGCACTCCTCTTCGCGCAACTGGTGCCGCTGCACCTCGACAAACAGGTTGTTGTGCCCATAAATCGCGGAAAGCCTGTCGAGCCGCTTGCCTGCTTCCGCGTGTCCCCCCTGCTGCAGTGCCGAAGCAAGCGGGCCTTCATCGCCGCCCGTCAGGCAGATCAGGCCCGCTGAAAATTCTTCCAGGTCTTCAAGCCTTGCCGCGCCTTCCGCCTTGCTGGTCTCGCGCATCTTGAAACGGGTGATGAGCTGGCATAGATTCTGGTAGCCGGCCTGCGATGTGCACAAAAGAACGATGCGTGGAGGTTCGTCCGGATAATTGTGCGGCTGCCATGCGTGCGGCGTGAGCCTGCTGCCGAAAGATGAGACCGCGATTTCCGCGCCGATGTGCGCCTTCACTCGATTGCGCGCTGCCGTGGTGTGAAAGCGCGCCACACCATACACTCCGTTGCGATCGGCAAGAGCCATGGCGGGCATCTGCAGTTCCACGGCGCGTTCTATCAGCGCTTCCGGCTGCGATGCGCCCTCCAGAAAACTGAACGCGCTCGAGGCATGAAGCTCGATGTACTCACAGTTGCTATGGATGGCAGCGGTCCGCTTCGCTTGAATGGGCGGATGGGAAGCATCGTTCGGATGGCAGACCGGCGTTCCCGGCGTGTGGTCGTTGGGAACGGCCGGTCTAGTCATAGAACGCCTCCAGCCGCCATTCGTTGCTGGCTCGATCGAGGATCAGAAGACAGGCGACCGATGAACCATCGTTTCGCTCGGCCAGCACGTCCCATTCCTCCAGGTCCCAGTTATCTTCTGACCACCAGCACCCGCTCGTCCTCCATGGACCGTATGCCCCCGTGACTTTGAAGCGGTTCTGCCAATCGCTAAACTCTGCCGGACGGGTCTCGCGCAGCATCACCCGCACCGGCGCCGGCGGACGCACGCGGCGCAAAGCCATGCGCGCCACCCCCGGCACCCGCTTTCTCTGCGGATGAGCCGCAAAGCCTCCCATGCGAAAGCTCCCCGGACGATGCGTGTCTTCCAGCAGCGCCGAACCCACGCGGTCCTCTCCCACCATGGCCCTGAGCCGCGCGAGCGTTATATCCAGCCGCGACGGCTCAGGTGTCTGCGGCGTAAACAGGCCCAGTTGAACGGTGCCGCATCGCCCCGCTTGCGCCGTGAGTTCCAGGGACGCCACTGCCGCCCGCGGCGGATGCGAGCCGATCTCCAGTTGCAGAAGCTTGAGTAGAAATTTGCGATCCGTGGATGGTACCGCGGGACGAAGCACGCATTCGTGGCCTAAGTGTCCATCGTGGCTCGTGCCACCTTCCAGCCGCATGCGCGCCGTCACCAGTGCCAGGGAGAGCGCGCGATCTGCCGCGCGCGCCGCCAGGCAATCTATCATGCGTGCGCCCACGAAGAGCAATGAGTCGATCTCCTCGACGGCCGTATCGAATTCGTAGTACTCGCGCAGCGTGAATTCCGCCTCGATGGGCTCAAACAAGTGCGCGTGCGCGCCGCGCGCCAGCTCGTGCCACCGGCGCGCTTCTGAGCCCAGTCGCGTGATCAACTCCCTCACCGGCAGGGCAGCCAGGTCCCCCAGTGTGCGAATTCCCCACATCGCCAGGACTTCCCGGGGCTCTTCCGGCATCGGCAGCGATGTAACCGGCAGGCTTGCCAGCGCTGCGGCTTCTTCACCCTCGCCCAGGATCGCGGTCCCTCGCCCCGCGGCGGCCTTCATCCGTGCCGCATCGAAATTCGCGCTCACCGCTACCGACACGCGAAACCCGTTGGATGCCAGCGATACGCGCATACGTTCTGCCAGTTGCGCAGGAGTTCCAAAAAGGCGCTGGGTGCCGGCGATGTCCAGCACAAACGCGCATGCGGTTCCACTGCCGGCTTCCTCGATGCGGGGCGAAAATTGCGCCAGGCATTCCAGCAGGACTGAGCGCGCGGCGGCTTCCGTTTCGAAGGATCGCGCCAGAAACTTCACTCCATCCAGGCCTTCCACGTCCAGGCGCGTCATGCCGACCGAAATTCCTTTGCCCGCAGCGTGGCGATTCATGGCGCACACCGATTCATGCGGGGGACGCCCATCCACGACGGCGATGGGTGTGCTCTGCAGGTCAGGGCGGAGACGCAGCAATGCCTGGGCGGGAAATTCCGCCGCATGCACGCATGCGTAGAGGGTCGCGCTCATGCGCGTTCCTCAGCGTCCCAGGCGCTGCCCGCCGTCCAGGTGGAGACCGGCGGCTTGCGCATTCCGGTGCTGATGGATGAAAAGCGCTGCCGGCCGCGCTGCAATTTGAAAGTGAACCCGCGCAAAACAGTGCCGCCAGTCGTCTCCGGCTGCAGCGCTTCACACTCCAGGGCAACCGCCGCGCCAGACTGTGCGTATGAAGACTGGCCCAGAACTACCAGGCTGCAGCGGGTACGGTCCGCGGCCTGGCGGAAGCGGAACCATGTCGCCAGCGGAATTCGGCTCGCGTACTCCGGCAGGATGTCGCCCAGGTCAAGAACGATGGCCGCAAACCCGGCGGCTTGCAGCAGGAGGTCCGTCGCGCGCAGCGCCTGGTCCAGCCTTGTCCAATTCTTTTTGTTAGTTTTGGAGTTGGGATGGGGCACATCGGAGCAGCGCACCCACAGCAGTTGCCGCAGGTCCACGCCGTTGGCGGCTGCGGACTCCGGATCGAAGGAATCGCTGGCGTCCACCCATCCACACACCCGGTCCTCGGCTGTTCGCTGGGAGAGAAAAGCAAGCGCCAGGCTGGTCCGCCCTGAACAGGCAGGGCCCGTAATTTCGCTGATTGCGCCCACGGGCAGCCCCCCATCCAATAGCTGGTCCGCTTCCGGGATTCCGGTGGACGCAACCTCCCGAATGCTCCGCGGCGCGAGGGTTAATGCCGAAGGGAAGCGGGTTTCGAGGCTGCGTTCGATCTGGAGCCGAAGGGCTGAAGCGGCGGGCATGGTGGGCGACCTGTATTCGCCTTATTTTCGCTTTCTATCTTCGCCCCATCTGCCCGGGTTGTCAAAGCCCCGATTGCGGAAATCCCCGAGGCGCGGCTTCTCGATTCAACCTCCCTTTATTCCCCGTTCGATGCTCTCCCTCCGGTTCAGAGGCCGGCGCTGGGAAGCGCAGCTTCATGTTCTGCAGGCCCTTCCCCTCGCTCGCGCTACACTGGAATCTCACATGGTCTTTGTCCTCGACAACTACGACTCGTTTACTTACAACCTTGTCCAGTACCTGGGTGAGTTGGGAGCAACGATCGAAGTGCGCCGCAACGACGAGGTCACGGTGGAAGACGTGGAAGCCCTAAAGCCCGAGCGGATCCTGCTGTCGCCCGGCCCGTGCACGCCTGGGGATGCCGGAATCCTGGTTCCCCTGATTCGCCACATGGGGGGAAAAGCGCCCATTCTGGGGGTCTGCCTCGGGCATCAGGCCATCGGGGAAGCGTTCGGAGGCAAAGTGGTACGTGCCGAGCGCCTGATGCACGGCAAAACCAGCCCGGTGAATCACGACGGCAAGGGAGTTTTCGCAGGACTGCCCACCCCTCTGACCTGTACCCGATATCATTCTCTGATCGTGGAGGAAGATTCTCTCCCTGAAGAACTTGCCATAACCGCGCGCACCCCCGAAAACAAAGGAACATCCGTCATAATGGGCCTGCGCCACAAAAGCCTGCCTATCGAGGGAGTGCAATTTCACCCCGAGAGCGTGCTGACCGAGGGCGGCAGGCAGATGATTCGCAACTTCATGCAAATGTAAGTCCCTGACGATTGCCACAACCGTGGGTTTTGCTTTCTCTCCAAATCGTTCTTTTCAGCTTCTCCGGCGAGCTCGCCTGGTGCTCGGAATGTCTTCCATGGCCCTCGTACTCCTTGCCCGCGGCTCCCACGGGCAGACTCCGGATGCCACTCCCGAAGCGTCCTCTTCCCCGCCCTCCGGCGTTTCCGCTGCTCCGGCTGCCTCCCCGCCAGGTCCCATAGCCCTTGTACCGCTCGATAACAATCACCCCGACAGCGCCGCCAAGGTTACTGGAGCCATTGAAGTGTTTTCCGGGAAAGCCGTCATAGCAAAGAGCGGCACCGTCACATCCGGAATCAAAACCACCGAAGTGACGCTGCCCCGCCGCGGTGTGCTGCGGGTTTGCGCATCCACCAGTGTCCATCTTTCCGCGGACGCCAGCGTCCCCGCGGGTGAGACTCCGGGCCTCATGATGGCTCTTGATCACGGCGCCCTGGAGGCGAGCTTTGCCACCGGCCAGAACTCCGACACCGTTCTCACCCCCGATTTCCGCATCCTTATCGGAGGCCCGGGATCTTCGGAGCTAAAAATCCGGTTGGGCCAGCATGGCGACACCTGCATCGACAACCCGGGCGGCGCTAACGCTCCTTACGTTGTCGTCTCCAGCGTATTTGAAGGCGGCGCGTACCGCGTGCAGCCCGGCCAGCGCGTCATGTTCCAGCACGGAAGTCTGAAGGAAGTGGTGGACCAGGAGAAAGAGCCGTGCGGATGCCCGCCCGAAGCCCGGCCCGGGACGAACGACTTCCCCCTGGCGCAAAGCGCCGGCCTGGCGCCGCTCGAAAAGCCTGCGCCCGCCACGCCCGCGGCCGCGACCGCACCAGAAAAACCAGGCCAGGTAATGGATCAGCCGCTGGTGTACACGGCCCCCGGTAAAGTTCCAGAGGCGACTCCCCAACCGTCTGTGAAAGCACCGCCAGCGCCAGCCATAACTCCGGCTGCCCCGTCGCCGCAAAAGAAAAAGCCGGGCTTGTTCCGCAACATCGGACGGTTTTTCAAAAAAATCTTCGGTGCCGAATAATGGTTTCTTCCATGCTTGCCGCCCAACTCATCGCTCCCCGGACATTCCGGCTCAGCGACATGCCGATCGAGGATCCCGCACCCGGCGAGGTGCAGGTGCGGGTGGAGGCGGTCGGTATCTGCGGTTCCGATGTGCATGCCTACGCGGAGGGCGGAATCGGCAGTTCTCGCAACCAGTACCCCATGGTGCTCGGACACGAGCCCGCGGGAACGATTGTCAAAACAGGCGCGGGCGTCAATGGACTCGCCATTGGCGATCGCGGCGCCCTGGAACCGGCTCTTTATTGCTATCACTGCGAGTTCTGCCTGAGCGGGCGCCACAACGTCTGTGCGAACATTCGCTTTCTTAGCAACCCAGGACATCCCGGGTTCTTCCGCGAACTCGTCAACCTTCCGCTTGCAAACTTTCTTCCCATTCCCTCCGGAATGTCGTTCGATGAAGCCACCCTGGCGGAACCTCTCGCCATAGCGCTGCACTCCCTCCGCCTGGTTTCTATCCGCGCAGACGAATCATTGGTGGTGATCGGGGCTGGACCTATCGGGCTTTTGACCATCGCGGCGCTGCGCGTGGCCGGGGCGGGACGAATCTGGGCTGTGGAGCCGCTGGCCCACCGCCGCGAACTGGCCCGGGCCATGGGCGCCGACGTCGTGCTTGAACCCGCCGATGCCGTGCAGGAAATTCTTAGCGCAACGCACCATCGAGGCGTGGACTGCGCCATCGATTGCGCAGCCGGGAGCGACACCACCGGCCAAGCCATCCAGCTAACCCGCAATGCCGGCCGGGTCGCATTGACTGGCATTCATTCCACGCCGTTTGTATCCCTCGATGGGTCGGCAATGAGGCGCAAAGAACTCACGCTCTTCAATGTGCGCCGATCGAACCACGAGACTCTCGAGGCATTGGAACTGCTTGGAACGCACCCTGCGTGGTTTGCCCCGCTGCTTACCCACTCGCGGGACATGGAACACATCGAGGAAGCCTTCGCCATTGCCAGCCAATATCGCGACGGGGTCGGAAAGATGGTTGTCAGACCGTGAACCGGAAGATGGCCTGAACACAGAACCCTGTCCGGTGGACAGGGTTCTGATCGTTCAGGCAGAAATGGTTGCGAACGAAATGGCTAGCGGGCGGCGGTGTTGGTCTGGGCGACCAGGTTCAGGGGCTGCGTGAGGGTAAACAGCAGTACGGTTCCCTGCTCCAGCGTGGCCTGCGGATGGCTGATAAGCAGATGCGCCGTGACTACGCCCGCACCGATAATGGTGCCGGCAAGCGCGCCCGCGGGGCCGCCGAGTGCCGCACCGGTGATCGCCCCGACTCCCACTGCTCCGCCGTATTCGATAGTGCCGCGCTTGACTCTGGATTCGGCGCCTATGGTGCCCTCGCGATTTACGCGTGCACGGGCCCCCGGAGCGCCGGCCACGTAGGCCTGAAGCCGGTAGCGTGCGCCATCCGCCATAACCACCGTCTCCGGACGCAGGCGCATGCTGCCGCGGCTGCCCAGGTGGGCTCCGCTGGAAGCATCAACGACGGTGCCGTCGATTTCCGCACCGGCAGGAATCAGCACCTGCCCGCCTTCCATAACATCACTCGACACACGGCTGCGGAACGTGTCGCCTTTTACGCTGTCCCGCGTGGAAAGCTGGTCGAGCAGGCGGACGCGGATGACCGACCCTTCCCCCAGGACTCCGGGAGGCAGCGGATCGGGGTGGACGATATCGCCATCCGGATCGCCCGCATAGGAGCGCGTCGAAAGCGAGGGCTGGTTCGACGGGTGCACCTGCACAACGCCCGCATCTGTACCCGCATTCGGGTCGATAACTGCATTCGGGTCGCTCATGGCGGGGGGATTGTCCGCATTGGACGGAGCGGCCATCTGCCCCGGTGTGTTCGGCTGCGCGGGCGTTCCCGGCTGCGCGGGCGTTCCCGGCTGCGCGGGCGTTCCCGGCTGCCCGGGCGTTCCCGGCTGCCCGGGCGCACCCGGCTGGGTATTCGTCGGCTTGCCGGGATGCGGCTTGGGCAGGGGCTGCGGCTGCTGCGGTTCGGAGGTCTCGATGGTGTCGTCAGGCGGCGGAGATGAGGTTCCCGAGTAAGGTCCGGACTGATTGGCCGGGCTGGACTGCTGCGCACACAGAACTGCGGAAGCCAGTGCGAGGAAGGCGCATGCAAGCAACGGGCGGTTCATCCTGTTCTCCTTGAAGCGGGCGGGACATCGCCTATTTGCTTTAGACCCGGCCGGCCGCGGAGAGTTTCGCTCCGTGGAAATAAACCCATCCATAGAACGCCAACTCCCCACGATCAGGTTATCGCGGGTCGATCCGGATGCGCCCTACCGCGCGGCGTCGGGGGTTCCTTCCGGAGCAAGAATCAGGCTGGATAACAGGGAAAACACAGGGAATGGGAATTATGAAAGCGGGATTGGCCGGAGTTGAGGGGGCCCGCCTGGTACGTGAGAATGCCTCTGCCTTGTGATATCAGCCACAGGGGTCGGAAGGGGCCTGTTTGTTAGAATCGTAGGGAACAGCCACACCATTTTTCTTGAGCAGAGTGCAATTTTTTCGCGCGGGATGGAGAAGGAATGCGCAAGGGACCGGAACTTCTGACGACCATTCAGAACGTGGCCGGACATGCTCTTGCCGTAGATCGACGTCCCAAACTGAATGACCGGCTGCACCACCGCATTGCGAGGACGAATATGACAGAGATTATGGAAATCCGTGCGCGCGAAGTACTCGATTCGCGCGGCAACCCCACCGTGGAAGCGGATGTGATTCTGGAAAGCGGTCAGATGGGCCGCGCCATCGTGCCTTCGGGCGCTTCGACGGGCGAGCACGAAGCCGTGGAGCTGCGCGACGGCGACAAGAGCCACTACCTGGGCAAGGGCGTTCTGCAGGCCGTCGCCAACGTCGAAACCGTCATCGCGCCTGAACTGGAAGGCATGGATGCCGCCAATCAGCGCCTCATCGACTCGACCATGATCGCGCTCGACGGAACCCCCAACAAGAGCAAGCTGGGCGCGAATGCGATTCTCGCAGTTTCGATGGCGTGCGCGCGCGCCGTGGCGCAGACGCTGGAAATTCCGCTCTACCGCTACCTGGGCGGAGTAAATGCGAACGTCCTCCCAACTCCCATGCTCAACGTGCTGAATGGCGGCGCGCATGCCGATTCCAACGTTGACTTCCAGGAGTTCATGATCATGCCGGTAGGCGCAGAGCGCTTCAGTGATGCGCTGCGCTGGTCCGCGGAGACCTTCCACACCCTGAAAAGCGTACTGAAAAAGAGGGGCTATAACACGGCCGTGGGCGATGAGGGCGGGTTTGCACCCTCGCTCCAGTCCAATACCGAGGCCGTCGAACTGATTCTCGAAGCCATCGAGGCCGCGGGGTATACGCCCGGCGAGCAGATCTCCATCGCGCTCGATCCCGCATCCAGCGAGTTCTACGACAAGGAATCAGAAAAGTACGTCTTCAAAAAAAGCGATGGAAGCCAATTAACGAGCGAGCAGATGGTTGCGTTCTGGGATAACTGGAGCCGCCAGTATCCCATCGTGTCCATTGAAGACGGTCTGGCCGAGGACGATTGGGCCGGCTGGAAGCTGATGACCGACAAGCTGGGCGGACGCATTCAGCTGGTGGGCGACGACCTGTTCGTGACCAATGTGAAGCGGCTGCAGCGTGGCATTGAAGAAGGCGTGGCCAACTCCATCCTGATCAAGGTGAACCAGATCGGAACCCTCACCGAAACCCTGGAGGCGATTGATCTCGGTCGCCGTTATGGCTACACCGCCGTTATGTCGCATCGCTCCGGCGAAAGCGAGGACACCTTTATCGCCGATCTCGCCGTAGCCACCGGCGTCGGCCAAATCAAGACCGGTTCCGTAAGTCGCACCGATCGCATCGCCAAGTACAACCAGTTGCTGCGGATCGAAGAAGAGCTGGGCCAGGGCGCCACGTTCCTGGGTCTCGAGAGCCTCAACTACAACGACTGATTGCAGATCGTAGCTCTTCGTTCCCAGTTCGCTTAACGACTGTCACCCTGAGCGGAGTTTGGCGCGACAGCGGCAACTCCGCGAGGGATCTGCGGGTTCGGATGAATGCGCTTCGGCCACGATCGTGGCCGAAGCGCTTGGCCTGGACCAGCTCCGCTAACTCCGCTAGCGTCGCTAGCTCCGCTGATGGGCTAGCACGAAGGAAACTGCCCGTGTCCATGCTCAAGCGTCCCCTTGTTCTCACCATCCTGGATGGATGGGGTTATCGCGCCGAAACCGCCAGCAACGCCATCGCCCTGGCACGCAAGCCCTCCTATGACAAGCTGCTCCGCGAATTTCCCAATACGCTGATCCGCGCCTCGGAGCATTTTGTCGGCTTGCCGGACGGTCAGATGGGTAACAGCGAAGTGGGCCATCTGAACATCGGCGCGGGCCGCATCGTGCAGATGGATATCACCCGCATCGATATTGCGATCGCTACCGGCGAGTTTGCGATCAACCCGGCAATTGTGCAGGCCATGCTGCGCGCCCGCGAAGGTGGACGGCAACTGCACCTGTGCGGGCTGGTTTCGGACGGCGGCGTACACTCCCACCAGGAACACCTGTACGCTTTGCTCCGCATCGCCCGCGAATACAAGCTGGAACGCGTGTTCGTCCACGCCTTCATGGATGGGCGCGATACCCTCCCCACCTCAGGCGCGGGCTACATCGCCGCGCTCGAGCAGAAGATGCGCGAGTACGGCGTGGGCAAGGTGGCGACCATTAATGGCCGCTACTATGCCATGGACCGCGACCGCCGCTGGGAACGTGAACGCAAAGCCTACGACGCCATGGTGAACGGCAAGGCCGAAGGCGGGGCCTATCCCGATGCCGTGGCGCGCATCAAGGAGAGTTACAACAACGGAATCACCGATGAATTCATAGTGCCGTTTGTGGTAGTTGATCACGCCCTCAAGCCGGTTGGGCAGATCCGCGATGAGGATGTTTGCATCAACTTCAATTTCCGCGCCGACCGCGCCCGCCAGATCACGCGTGTGCTGGCGCGCGAAAGCGGCCTGAACAAGAACGGCGGCCGCGACCTGGAAGGCTGGGAAGCTCTCGATGAAACCATTCCCCGCTCCGAAATCCCCAAGAACCTGCATTACGTGTGCATGTCGCAGTACGACAAGCTGTACGAGTTGCCCATGGTGATTCTTCCCGAGTCGATGGATAACATCCTCGCAAACATCCTGTCCCAGCACCAATTGCGCAACCTCCGCGTGGCGGAGACGGAGAAGTTCGCGCACGTGACGTACTTCTTCAATGGTGGCATTGAGAAGCCTTTCCCGGGAGAAGATCGCGCCCTGATTCCATCCCTGAAGGTAGCCACGTACGACCTTGCGCCGGAGATGAAGGCGGAAGCAATCGGCGACACCGTCGTGAAAGCCATCAGCGACACCGCCTTCGACCTGGTAGTGGTGAACTTCGCCAACGCTGACATGGTGGGGCACTCCGGCCAGCTGGAGCCGACCATCAAGGCAGTCGAAGCGGTAGACGCGCAGCTGGGACGCATCTACAAGGCGATCAAGGAAAAGAACGGAAGCTGGCTGATCACCGCGGATCACGGCAACGCCGAGATGATGGTGGATCCGGTCTCCGGAGGCCCGCATACGGCCCATACTACGAACCCGGTCCCGCTCTTCTACATCAGCGAAGATGCGAGCCACTACCGGCTGCGCACCGATGGGTCGCTGCGCGATATTTCACCCACGCTGCTGAACCTGCTGAATCTGGGACTGCCAAAGGAAATGACGGGCGGCGATCTGCGGGTGCCGGTTACAAGTTAGAGCCCCGTACAAATGGAGCGAGAAGGGTGAAGCAGCACAGCTTCGCCTTTCTCTTGCTTGCGGAGCGACGCGCCGGCCGTAGACGCCACGGCCGTAGCCGCGACGGCCGTAGCCGCGATCTTGCCCGTTCGCCAATATTCTCTCAGGCAGAAACCGCCGGGCTTGGCGCACCCAAACCCAAACCCTGAAACAGATTCAACGCCCATTCCGGAGCAGCGGTGTTTCCGGCCTGGAATGTGCTCCCCGCGGTTCCGCCTTCGTAATGATAGATGGCGTTCACAAACGACAGAAGCTGGTCGGCCGTCAACCCGGACATAACCGTCGATGGGTCCACTCCCACTTTCGAGCTGATGAATTTTGTATAGGCGTCGGTGTTGTTTTCGCTTGGGGGAGCGTAGCGCATCATCGCCTGCTCGATAGTCAGGGTAATGTAGCTCGCAGAGGTCAGGAGGATCGATAGCGCCTTTTGGCCGGTCGGCATGTCCGGGAAGATCGCGAACCGGCCATCCGACCCGACGGCTCCATGCGCGTTGGCGAAGCCTCCCGCTTCGATATTTCCCGGGTTATTATTACGCCAGTTCCTCGTCCCGCCCACGTTCATAGAGTCATCAAAAAGCACATAGAGCTGTCCGTCTGGACCGCTGCCTGCAGAAGCCATAGTCACCTCTCTTATTCGAATTTGGAATGACGAAGCGTCTCTCCTTCACGGGATTGCGCCGAATCCGCGTCCGAGGCCCGAGAGGAACCTTGCATGAGGGAGATGCGCCGCGATGTCAAAGGCTAGCGCGGTGCATAAGTACTGTCAACGGACAATTCCGCTGGAAAATACAAAGGCCTCCCGCGCGGGAGGCCTTTGATCTTCAATGGTTGGGTTGACTACCGCGAGCGCAACGAGCGAATCGCCTCGGGAAGATGTTCTTCCAGGTAACGGGCCCGCTCTGAGGCTATGTCGCTCAGATAGGTTGGCGCCGGCGTTGCCGTCAGCACCAGCAGCAGCGCAATTACCGAGAAAATCAGCCCGGCAACGCCCGCCGACATCAGCATGTGATACATGTCCGAGATGTCCAGGCCCAGAATATTGAAGGCGACGTGCTCCAGAGGCTTGATGTGCTGAAAGACCGCCAGGGCAAACAGGAAGAAAAGCACCGCCAGGGAGGTCAGCACAGCAAGGCTTACATCAAGGCTGCGGTGGAACTTCAGACGGCTGCGGCAATGGGCGCAATCGCTGAAGTGCTGTTCATAATCCCGGCGCATCTCCGGCGAAATCCCGGAGATGTCATATCGCCAGCTCGCCAGGATGGAGCCTACGACGTGATCATTGCATCGGGTTCGAGGCATTCTTTTTACCCACTTCGTCTATGTTTGTTCTCGGCCCGCTGAATTCGCGATCATTGTGGCCGCGATGGGCTGAAGAACTGTTTCCCGTACCTAGGATGCTCGGTCCTGCACGACTGATTCGCCCAGTCCCAAAGAAAAACCAGTGCCCGATTCTAATAAACCCGCACCGGCGTTCAACTTTCGCGCGAAAACCGGCACTTTCAATTCTAACGTACTTCGCTAGAAAGAGATAGGAGAAAGTGGCTCATGCTGTCCGGCAAGCATAAGCCGGTTGGCCAGCAGACTGGCGTGCTCGGAAAGAGCCCTCTCGGCTGCAACTCGCGCCAGGTCTGGAAGATTGTTGCTCTCCGACAAATGGGCCAGGATGACGTAGGTCGCCTGCCCGTCATAGCTGCTTTCAAGGAAAGCGGCCGCAGCCTCATTGGAAAGGTGCCCGACGCGGGAAAGCACCCGCTGCTTTACCGACCAGGGATAGGGTCCGTCGCGCAACATTTCGAGATCGTGATTGGATTCCAGAAGCATCAGGTCCACGTTGCGGAGCTGGGCCTTCACATTGGGTGGAATGTAGCCCAGGTCCGTAGCGATTGCCATCCGAACCCCTTCGGCCTGGAATACAAACCCTACCGGGTCCGTGGCGTCGTGGGGGATCGTGAACGGGCTCACGGAAATATCCCCGACCTGGAAGGGGCGGCCAGCCTGAAAGTATTGAACCGAGGGGAGCCATGCTGGATCAGGCTTGGCCGCGTCCTCGGCTGGAGAGGCCGGGGTTGAAGCAGGCACGCTCTGGGCAGTAATGCCTGATGCGGTTTCAGCCTCCGAGTCGTCACATTCGCAAATACCGGCGTCCGCAGCTGCCTCGGCCTGGCGTTCGGCTGCCTGCTTCCGGCACTGCTCGATCCACTGGGCATAGGTCATCTGCCGGCGGGGGGTAATCCACCGCACCCAGGCACGATGTGTCGCTTCGGTGAAGTACACAGGAATGCCAAGCTTGCGGGCGGTTACGGCGAGTCCGCCGATGTGGTCCATGTGCTCGTGGGTGATGATGATGGCGTCCAGTGTCTCGGGCGCCTCGCCGGCCAGCCGCATGCGGCGGAACAGTTCCCGGCAGCTCAGCCCCGCATCAACCAGGATGCGGGTGTGTCCGCCGCAGACAAGGGCGCTGTTGCCCTTGGACCCCGACGCCAGCACCGTGAAGCGAACCATGCTGAGAGGATACAGCCATAAGCCGTGGAGCGGCACACCCATGGGGTTACCTTGAGGGAACGTGTCGGGGCAGCCATAGGTCACCATCCCGAGCTCGACCCGCCGATTTTCTTCCGATGCGGATAGCAACAGGCTTATGCTGGCAACAGGCTGGCGTAGCTCCTATTTTTGTCTGGTCGGCCTTCCCATCCTATGCCTGTTCATCCGCTGATATCCCGCCGGGTCTTACGATGCGCGAGCACCATGCTTTTCGCGTTTGTCGCCGTACTTGCCCGACAGGAAGCGGTACGGGCTGCCGGCAAAGGTGCGCCCCCCGCACACGCTGGATGGGACCCGCACGCGGCCGCGCAATACCTCGACAGCCGCGAAACCTGGTGGCAGAACTGGGATCATGCCAGGCGCGATCACGATACGCGATGCGTCTCCTGCCACACCCAGGCGTCATACGCTTTAGTCCGCCCCACGCTGCGCAGCGCCCTGCGTGACTCGACCGTATCCCCCGACGAGAAGACCATGCTGGCGGACATAGGGAAGCGGGTGCGGAACTGGGATCAAATGCTTCCCTTCTATAGCGATGAGAAATACGGAGAGGGCAAGGAGATTGAATCGCGCAACGCGGAGTCGGTTCTGAACGCGATTATCCTGGCCAGCTACGACTCAGAAACGGATCACCTGAGCGATCTCGCGCGCATGGCTTTCGATCACGCCTGGGCGCTGCAATCCCAAACTGGTCCCGACGCAGGCTCATGGATCTGGCAGAATTTCGCGTACACCCCGTGGGAATCGAAGGAGTCCCAATATCACTGGGCGGCGCTGATGGCCATGGCCGTCGGTAAGGCGCCGGGCAACTATTGCAAGGACCCGAAGATCGCCGCCAATCTCAAGCTGCTGCACGGTTTTCTGCAGAGCCACTACCCCGTGCAGCCTCTGCTCAACAAGGTCGCGCTGCTCTGGGCTTCGGCCACCGATCGCAACCTGCTCTCCAGGCCACAGCAAAAGGAGCTTGCCGCGGAATTGGCAAAACGGCAGCACTCCGACGGCGGTTGGAGCACCACCGATTTGGGAACCTGGGAACGGCGCGACAAGACACCCCTGGAGACGCGTTCCGATGGCTATGCGACCGGACTGATCGTGCTGGCCTTGGAAGAAAGCGGTGCAGGCCAGGATCCCGGCCAACCAGGCGCCGCAGGCCCCATGGTCAAGCGCGGGCTGGGTTGGCTGACTGCGAACCAGAACCTGGAAACCGGCTCCTGGCCGGCCTGGTCGCTGAACAAGAATCGCGATCCCAAGTCGGATGCGGGCCTCTTCATGACCGACGCGGCAACCGCCTACGCGGTGCTGGCGCTGGAGTACCCGGCGCATTAAATGCTCGTCAGGCCTGCCCTGGCAAGTTGGCCGGTAATTCAATCGAAACCAGAGTGCCGCGGCCGGGATTGCTCACCATGGTGAACCGCGCCTGCCCGCCGTACAGCACCTCCAGGCGCTCCCTGACATTTTGCATACCAATGCCGTTGCCCGTGCCCCGAAGGTTCGACTCCGGCCGTACCGTGATGCCTACGCCGTCGTCGGCCACCTCGATCGATACTCGATCGCCCTGCAAACGGCTGCGCACGGTAACCGTGCCACCGTGGATGCGCGGCTCCAGGCCATGCTTGATGCTGTTCTCGATCAGCGGCTGCAGCAGAATGCTCGGCACCAGCACGTCCAGCGTCTTCGGATCGATGTCCTTTTCGACACGCAGCTTGTCCGCCCCGAACCGCACAACCTCGATATCAAGATAGTCGTCCGTAAACCTTAGTTCGTGGCTGAAAGGAACGTACGTGTCGTGATCCTTGAGCAGGGCCCGCAAGATATTCGCCAGCTTCACCGTCATTTCACGGGCCAGTTCCGGCTTCGAACGCACCAGCGAAGCGATGGAATTGAGCGTGTTGAACAGGAAATGCGGATTGATCTGACGTTGCAGCGCGTCCAGGCGTGCCTCCAGCAATAGATGCTTCTGCTCTTCCAGCTTCAACTCCAGGCGTAAGGCGTTCCACACCTTCAGGGCGATGCCGACCACCACCGGCGCGCTGAGCCACACCAGAATTCTCAAGCCCCACGAGTCGGTCACCAGCGCGAACAGCCGCCCAGGGTACATGCGGGCCAGGGATTCGCGAACGGCCTCGCAGAGCACGATGACGATCAGCATGAAGAACTGGCGGTCGAAGCGGACCCGGGGAATGTTGCGGCGAATCCAACGGTAGAGGCTCAGGTCGATGAAAGGGGTAAAGCCCCAGATCTCCTCTTTTTGAACGAAGCTGCCCAGGATGCCCGCCGCCATGCCGAGCAGAGCGTTGAACGGCAGCGTAAGGTACTCGTGCTGGTAGACGGCCGGCGCGGAAAGCACAACACCGCCCAGCATGGCCCACATTGGCCCCACCAGCAGGCCAAGTAGGATCACGGTCTCGAACGAAATGTCGGCAGCCTTGAAGTTGGGAACGATGGACCGAAGCCAGACTCCGAGCGTCAGAGGCACAAGGAAGAAGGCCAGCAACTCGACCGTCTGGAGACGGTTGCGGCGCTCGGCAAACAACAGCCGCTGGAACGTCCGCGCCCGCGCCAGCGCACTGGCCACCGCCGCAGCTACCCCCAGCTTGACCAGCAACGTGATGAGAATCAGCTTGTTGTCTGCCACGCATTCAATGTAACGCCGGGGAGGGTAAAGCATCTAATCCTTACCGGTCGTCTTGAAGTTGGTCGCCAGGTCCCTTCTGACTTCGATCTCGGGGTCCGTGCCTCCTTCGTGACGGCCAGCGCTGGCGCTCAATTTGCCTCAAAGTAGAATGGAACCATGGGATTTGAAAGCGTTACAAAGATTGCGGAGGCGGATTTCCCCACCCGCTGGGGCGCATTTCGCATTATGGGCTTCGAAGGCATACTGCCGGCCGCGCGGCCCTGCTGCGAGCATGGGGAACCATCGGGCAAGCGCGTGGAGGGTCTCGTTGCCCTGGTGATGGGCAATATCCATTCCGCCCCTCCCCTGGTCCGGATTCACTCGCAGTGCCTTACGGGTGATGTGTTTGGATCGCTGCGCTGCGATTGCCGTCTGCAGTTGGAATTGGCGCTGCGCACCATTGCCGCCGAAGGCGCAGGGATTTTGCTCTATGAGCAGCAGGAAGGCCGAGGCATCGGCCTCATGGCGAAGCTCAAAGCCTACCAACTGCAGGACCAGGGCCTGGATACTGTCGAAGCCAATGTTGAACTGGGCTTCGCGCCCGATTGCCGGGAGTACGAACTTCCCGCCGAGGCACTAAAAATGCTCGGCGTGACCGCGGTACGCCTGATGACCAATAATCCTCAGAAAGTCTCCGCTCTGCAGGCCGCCGGCATCACCGTGACCGAGCGGGTTTCGGCGGAAGTTGAAGCCCAGGACAGCTTCGAACGATACCTGCGAACCAAGCAGGAAAAAATGGGCCACATCCTCGATTCTGTCAGCGAGATCGACACACTGCGATAATTCGATCGCTCCTGTGACATAAGTCATTGGCCCGTCCCGCGTCCGTTACATAGTCTGCCTAGCAGAAGGAAACGGAACATGGGAACCCCCCTGGTCGTCGAAATATCCCGTCCCAAACCGCCCAAGAAACTGCTCCGCAGGCTCCGGCGGGACCGCTCGCAGGCGGTCCGCCACATCGTGCAATGGGCATTTGTGGCCCTCAACCTGTGGCTGGGTGTCGAGCTCTTTCTCTGGGCTCGCTATTTCGAACTGGGCGGGAGCGGCATATTTGTCGAGCGGCCTGCGGGCGCCGAAGGATGGCTGCCCATCGCCGGCCTCATGAACTTCAAATATTTCATCTCCACCGGAGAAGTGCCCGCTATCCATCCCGCGGCCATGTTTCTGTTCATTGCCTTTGTGCTAATGAGCCTCCTGTTCAAGAAGGCGTTCTGCAGCTGGCTCTGCCCGGTTGGAACGCTATCGGAAAACCTCCATAAGCTGGGCAAGAAGATTTTCCACCGCAACCTGCGCCTGCCCCGCTGGGCCGATATCGCTCTGCGCGGCCTGAAGTACCTGCTGCTCGCCTTCTTTGTTTTTGTAATCGGCGGTATGTCCACGCAAGTACTTCTGGGCTTCATGAACACGCCGTATGGGCTCATCGCAGATGTGAAAATGCTGAACTTCTTTCGCGGCATGGGCCTGACTGCCGCGATCGTCATTGGCGTGCTCATTGTGCTTTCCATGCTGGTGCAGAACTTCTGGTGCCGTTACGTTTGTCCCTACGGCGCGCTGTTGGGGCTTGCTTCCCTGCTCAGTCCGGTCAAGATTCGCCGCGATTCCGAAACATGCATCGACTGCGCCAAGTGCGCCCACGTGTGCCCCGCCAGTCTTCCCGTGGACAAGCTCGTCCAGATCCGGTCTGCCGAGTGCAGCGCGTGCATGATCTGCATCTCTGCTTGCCCGGCTGAGAATGCCCTGCAGTTCGCCCTGCCGCCGCGCCAGACGACGGTGCCTGCGCAGCGCTGGTATCGGCGGACCCTCGGGCCGCTGACGGTCACGGCGGCCCTCGCATACATCTTCCTGGGGCTGGTCCTCTGGGCGCATATAACCAATCACTGGAACACCGATGTTCCACGCGAGGTCTACATGCACCTCGTGCCCAAGGCCAACTCCGTCTCTCATCCGGGGATTTGAATCTGTGCGGTCCGTGTTCCGGGTCTGCGCCTTTCCCCGAGTCCTCGCGGACAAATCTTCGTCCACGCGCCGCTGAGCTCCGGAACTGCGATAGCGCAGAACTGCAGGACACAAGATTCAGGGCATCTACCGCAGGATTTGAGTTTACGGACAGGTTGATAAAATTCCCCCGTGACTCAGCCACGCATCGACCTTGCTTCCGTCCTGGAGAAGACCGCGCTCTTCACCAGCCTTTCGCCGGCGGAGATCCAGCAGCTTGCCGCCCGTACGCTTCGCAAGCTGTTTAGCGCCGGTGAACTGCTCTTCTCCGAAGGCGAACCGTGCAAGGGGATCCACATCATTGCGCGGGGAAAAATCCGCATTTTCAAGACATCCATGAGCGGCCGCGAACAGGTACTGGCGGTAAACTCTGCGGGCGAATCTGTAGCCGAGCTGCCTGTTTTCGATGGCGGCCCCTATCCGGCTTCAGCCGTAGCCATCGAAGACGTGGAGATGGCGTTTATTTCCCGAAGCGATTTCCATGCTCACTGTATGGAGCACCCCGAGGTGGCCCTCAAGGTACTCTCGGTGGTCGGCGCGCGCCTCCGCCGGCTGGTGGGGATCATTGAGGAGTTGTCCTTTACGACCATTCGCCAGCGGCTAATCTCGGCGCTGCTCAAGCTCGCGCATTCCCATGGCCATCAAACCGCGCGGGGCGTCGAATTCATGCCTCCTGGCAGCCACCAGGAGCTTGCCAACCAGCTTGGGACAGTGCGGGAGCTGATTTCGCGCAACCTCATGCGCCTGCAGGCGGAGGGATTGCTTGAGGTGGATGCACGCCAGATCGTGGTGAAGGACGTGAAAGGTCTCTCCGGCCTGCTCGAAACCGATTCGTAATCCCGACCGGCATTGGCCTCTATGGGACGCCGGAGCTGCCAAGCGCCTTTACCAGCTTTGCAGTGGTCACCAGTTGGCCGACGTGACGCTGGGTGTGATCCGCGACGTGGATCAATGCGCCGCCCAGGGTGGTCGGCAGGCTCTTGCGGCCGACTTTACGCTCGGCATTCAGATCTGCGGTCGCAAGCGC
This sequence comes from Occallatibacter sp., assembly GCA_036502905.1. Taxonomy (GTDB): domain Bacteria; phylum Acidobacteriota; class Terriglobia; order Terriglobales; family Acidobacteriaceae; genus Telmatobacter. Next base: position 21,713 of record DASXXV010000005.1, read on the forward strand.
GCGCACCCGATCCGCTGCCTGGCTAAGAGCTGACTGCAATCTCGACAGCAGTTCCTCGCGGGTTTCGGCGCCTGATTGTTCCGCCTTCATGCTGGCCAGCTGTTGCTCGGAAAGCTGGTGCCCTTCTGCATACGTAAGCAGTCGGTCAATGGAGCCGGCGATGTGTTTGATTTGCGATGCAACCGACATCAGGCCAAACGGCTGCTTGTGAATATCCAGATCGCTCAGGCCGTCGGTCCAGCGGCTCGCATCGTCACCAGCGAGTTCCAGAGCGTGAAGAACAGCGCGCCCGGCCGGCGGAATGTCCGTGTGCGTACCGCGCAGCCAAGGCTCGGTGTAAGGGGCAGTCGAGGCAGTGATGCTCATTGCAAACTCCCCGCGGTTGGAGCGTCCAAGCGGTTGGAGTGCCCAAATGGATTAGAAGATGTCTGACGGGAGTTTGGGTTCAGCCCGACCGGCTACCAGGCTCAAACGGCTACCCGGCGCTCTTTACCCGCACCACCGTGATCTTCGCGAACCCCTCTTCAAACACGGGCGGCTTCAGCTTCTCGGCCATCTTGCGCATCACGTCTTCACTGACCATGCGGTCTCGGGAGCGGTTGCGCTCCAGGCACACTTCGAGCGGCACGTCGAAGAATACGGCTTGGACCTCATAGCCGAAGCTCTTTGCCATCTTGATCCACTGGCGGCGCTCGTGAGTAGAGAGATTGGTCGCATCTACATAGTTCCACGGCATGCGCGCAATGAGGCGCGCCCGCAGGAGCGAACGCAACGTGGAGAACACGAGGCCCTGGTAGCGCTGCTCATCGACGTCGTCGAACAGGATGTTGCGTAGCAGGTCGCTGGAGAGCGGCGTCACCCCGCGCCGGCGAAACCAGGTGGTCTTTCCCGACCCCGGAAGGCCAATGGCCAGCACCACATACCCCTTGGGAGCCTGCGGGGAACGGTCGGCTGGCTGCGCCTCCGGCGGCGGCATAGAAGGCAGCTCCGGTTGGGTCTCCAGTTCCAGGCGGCCCGATCCGGACGGCTCGTTCCACGCGGGAGGCGATTGGGGGCGCGCTGCGCGGTCGGGGCGAGGCGGCCGCTCGGCCGGCGCGGGGCGGCGTCCCGGCTCAGGAATGTCCACCGGCCGCGATTCAGGTGAACGGGATGGCGGGACGGGATCGTCAAGGTAAGAGGGCACCAGCGGAGCTGGCTGATTTGACGGCAGTTCCTGCCCGATCTTGCCTGTCGATTCCGACAGATTTTGCGCGCGCTTCGAACGTCTTCTCATTCCAGCTTCTAACCTGCTTTACTTACCGGGATACCACAGCACCCGAAGGCGCTGCAAATAGTGTGCAACACATCACATACCATCGTGTGCCCGAAACCGCAAACTAGCGTTGAGCGGTTTCTTTTTGGGGCCGACGGAGGCTGACCCCCTCCGAACGTTTGGTTCTCATTGGCTCGAGTGTTACGATCAAGGGTTTGGTGGAATCGCCTGACAGACCCTCTCTCAGCCGCCGAACGCCACAGTTTAGGTTCACCATTTCACGCTTTTTTGAAAGCAAGGAGAATTCACGCATGGCAGTTAAGGTTGGCATCAACGGCTTCGGCCGCATTGGCCGCAACGTTTTGCGCGCCGCGCTGGGAAATACCGAGATAGAGTTCGTCGCCGTCAACGATTTGACAAGTCCGGCCACTCTCGCTCATCTGCTCAAGTACGATTCCATTCTGGGCAACCTGCCCAACGCCATCAGCGTCGACGGGGACTTCATCGTGGTCGACGGCAAGAAGATCAAGGTGTACGCCGAGAAGGATCCTGCCAAGCTTCCCTGGGCTGATGTCGGCGCACAGGTCGTAATTGAATCCACCGGTCGCTTTACCGACGCCAATGTCGCCAAGGCGCATCTCGGACCGACCGTGAAGAAAGTCATCATCTCGGCGCCTGCGACCAACGAAGACATCACCCTTGTGCTGGGCGTCAATCAGGACAAATACGACCCCGCCAAGCACAACATCCTCTCCAACGCCAGCTGCACAACCAACTGCCTGGCCCCCGTGGTCAAGGTCCTCATTGCGCACTGCGGTATTGTCAGCGGCATCATGACCACTATTCACAGCTATACGAACGACCAGGTCATTCTCGATTTCCCGCACAAGGACCTGCGCCGCGCCCGCGCTGCCGCCATCAATATGATCCCCAGTTCCACCGGCGCCGCCAAGGCCCTCAAGCTGGTCATCCCAGAGACCGCCGGCAAGCTCGACGGCTTCTCGCTGCGCGTTCCCACGCCCAACGTTTCGATCGTTGACCTGACCTTCATCAGCCAGAAGACTACCGACGTCAACTCCGTGAACGCCGCGTTGAAGGCTGCCTCCCAAGGTGACCTCAAGGGCATCCTCGGCTACGACGAAAACCTGCTGGTCAGCTCCGACTTCAAGGGCAATCCGCTCTCCTCGATCGTGGACGCTCCGCTTACCAAGGTCATCGGCAACAGCGTCAAGGTCCTCAGCTGGTACGACAACGAGTGGGGTTACTCCAACCGCGTCGTCGACCTGGTTGGGTTCCTGGCCTCCAAAGGACTGTAAGCTGGTATGTGGCTCGCACTGATGCGCGGGGGCATTGCAGTGACTCTTGCTGTCGGTGCGAGTCAAGCGTCTTTTGGGCAGCGCCACTCGCCGGCCACAGCGAGCGAATGCAAGGCATCCATTCGAGAAAAAGACTTCGATGTTCAACCAGATGGGCCGTTCCTACAGAGGATCGGGTACTCGCGCGCCCTTCGCTCTTGCGTGGTGGTCCAGGTACATCCAGGCGCCCGTAATGGTTTGGACGCCTTCACGGAAATTGATGATCCGGCGCAGCGAAAGTCCATCCGGCGCAACCCAAGACATATCCAGCAGGGTGATCGTGCGCTGGAGGAGTATCCGGCGTTCGAGGAGCAGCTCCGCAACCTGCAAATCACGCTAGTTAACCGGTAGACCCCATGGTCAGACAAAATATCAGCGGCGGATCTCCGTTTGAACCGATCATCGGCTTTTCGCGCGCAGTGCGCGTGGGGAATGTCGTTCACCTTGCGGGAACGGGGCCCGTCGGCGCCGACGAGGCGGATGCGGAAGCCCAGACCCGCCGCATCTTCGAAATCGCGGCCGAAGCCTTCGCGAGGGCCGGAGTATCCTTCAAAGACGTGGTCCGCACCCGCATGTATCTCACCCATGTCAAAGATTGGGAAACGATCGGTCGCGTGCACGGCGAGTTCTTCGCGAACGTCCGGCCCGCCGCGACGATGGTCGTCGTAGCCGGGCTGCTCAACCCCTCCTGGCGAATCGAGATCGAAATGGAAGCCGTGATTCCGGACGCTTCCTCCTGATTTCTTCATCAACGGTGGGTCAGCCATCGTCTGACCGCCGATCACTCATCCCTGAGGAACGAAATGCCCAAGCTTTCCATACGTGATATTGAACTGGCCAACAAGCGGGTCTTCATCCGCGTCGACTTCAACGTGCCGCTCACTGAAGACGGCTCGACCATCACCGACGACACCCGCATCGTGGCTACGCTGCCCACCATCAAATATGCCCTGCAGCACAAGGCCAAAGTGATCCTTGCATCGCATCTCGGCCGCCCCAAGGGCAAACCCAATCCCAAATACTCGCTCCGCCCCGTGGTGGACCGCCTGCGCGAGCTCCTCGACAAGGAAATCGGCGAAGGCGTCAATGTTGCCTTCTCTCCCGACTGCGTGGGCGAAATCGCCAATGAACTCGCGCGGCAGCTTGAGTCGCGCCAGGTGCTGCTGCTCGAAAACCTCCGCTACCACCCTGAGGAAGAGGCCAACGATCCAGGCTTCTCCAAGGCGCTGGCCTCGCTGGCCGAGGTCTACGTGAATGACGCCTTCGGTTCAGCCCACCGCGCCCATGCATCCACCGAGGGCATCACCCACTACCTCAAGCCCTCCGTAGCCGGCCTGCTGATGGAAAAGGAAATCACCTACCTCGGCAAGGCCCTCGAAGCTCCGGAGAAGCCATTTGTTGCTATCATCGGCGGCTCCAAGATCTCCGGCAAGATCGACGTGATCCAGAATCTGCTCGACAAGGTGGACACGCTGGTGATCGTCGGCGGCATGGCCTACACCTTCTACCGCGCGCTGGGCGTCAGCACCGCCAAATCCCTGGTGGAAGAAGACAAGATCGACCTCGCCCGGCAAGCGCTCGAGAAAGCCAAAGCGAGGGGTGTGAAACTGCTGCTTCCGCAGGATAACGTCCTGGCAGATAGCTTCTCAAACCACGCCAAAACTCAAGTATGGGACTCCTCTAAGGACTTCCCGGCCGACTGGCAGGGATTGGACATCGGGCCCAAGTCTATCGCGGCCATCGAGGAGATCGTCTCCACTTCACGCACGATAGTCTGGAACGGCCCAGCCGGCGTGTTCGAGTTCCCGCGCTTCGCCGTGGGCACCAACGCCATTGCACGCGCTGTCGCGGCCAACAAAGCGGCGACGTCGATCATTGGCGGCGGCGACTCGGTGAGCGCCATCAACCAGGCCGGCGTGGCCGATCAGATCACCCACATCTCCACCGGCGGAGGCGCTTCGCTGGAATTTCTTGAAGGCAAAAAGCTCCCCGGCGTGGAAGCACTAACCGGCAAGTAGGCTTGGAAACGCCTGTTGATCGTTCGCACTGGAAACACCTGACCCCGCAGCCCGGTCGAGATGGGCGGCGGGGCCGGCTCTTGAAGGAACTTCTGGCTTGGGCAGTCGCAGTTTCTAGAGAGTGACGTTAAAGGCAAACGTAGACGTGGACCCGCTCGCCGGCAGAGGCTCAATTCCATCCACTTGCAACGTGGAGCGCTGAATAATTCCGCCATCGCTGGGCGGCGCGACCGCCGAAACTCCAAATGCCAAAAGCGCGCCTTTGGTGGCCGATGGGTCGGTCACCAGCGTCCACTCATAGGGAATTGTCAGCGTACATGCAAGGGTGTTCGTACCGTTCCATCTGGCCATTCCTGTGGCGGTTTCAACGCCTCCGGAAACCACGCCATTGGTGGTATCCAGTTCGCCGCCGATCGCCGTCAGGGAGCAGTGATAAGTCGTTCCGTGGTGGAAATGCGAAAGGGCGGTTATGTTGATGGTGACCACCAGGGTGCCTGTGATTGGCGTGATGCTGGCGGCTCCGATTGCCGCCGGCTTTAGCTGCAACCCGCTGGCGATTACTTGATCGTGTTGCGCGTCATAGTGGAAGCTCATTCCGTTGGGTGATTGCGATGATGCTGGAGATTTGGTAAGCGCGTTTTGGGAGTGCGCCGTTGTGATCGAAAGAGCACACAAGGCAGCCGACACCAGCTTCAAGGTATGTCGCATGTTGGACCTCCGGGAAAGATTCAAGCTATCTTCGGCCTCGGGCCATACGGCCGCCACAAGCTTGCCACATCCCAATGAAGTTCATCAAGTCCATGCCTGCTGCTTGTTCCATTCTTCTCAAGCCAAGGACGAGCGGGAAACCGAACTGGGTTCAGCCGGACACCAATCCCACCGAGTCTTCCTGGCTCTCATCGCGGGCCACCAGTGTGGCGATTCGGGGTCCATGAAGGTCCCGCAGCATTCTCACGCCAAGCCCGAGAAAACTGATCAGCACCAGTGCCTGGAGCGCCATCTCAATGATTCCGTTTCTGTCACCTGCCATAAACAGGCTGTGCAACTGCACCGGGTTGGGAAGACCCAACGGAGTAAACCAGAAACTCGTTGCCGACAAGCCGATCAAGGACAGAAGCGCATACAGGTAAGCGACGCTCCGTCGCTTCGCCTCCGCATGCAAGGCGGTAAAAGCACAGATGAGGAAGAAACACATCTCCAGATAGGCCGGTAACGCCTTCTTGTTTGCGGTGAGAAGCGCGAACAGGATAACGAGGACGCTCAACGCCATCGTCCAGAGCCTCTCAGGCTCCGTCGTGGTTCGCAGTTGAGCCAGGCACGCATAGATCACAACCGCTCCCAGAACTGCCAAAGTCACCAGGCCCACTGCACCCTTCGGTATATCTCTCCCAATAAATGAAAATAGGAAGTACGGTACGTTGCCGGGTGTAGATTTGCTGCCCTCCAGGCGTATCGGTACGGTGATATCGAGCCCCGATAACCAGAAAGATCCGTATACGACAATCGGTAATGCCATGGCACTGGCCAACCAGACCCAGCGTCTTCGCGCTCCGAAGAATAACGCAGGCAGGAAAATTGAAGGGAGAATCTTGACCAGGACCAGCGAAAGACCATAGGAAATGCCGGAAAGCGTCTCCCGTCGCGCGATGCAATACATCGAAATCGCCATCAAGAGCGAGATGCAGCCATGATTCTTGCCGTCCAGGCAAATATCCCAGATGACAAGGGGTTGCAGCAGGTACAACAAGGCGGCACGACGAACCGTCACTTCGGGCAGGCACCGGCGCAGGAAGCCGATCCAGAACGGAACTGCTGCCGCATCGCACAGAATCTGAAATGCAACCAGGGTCAATGCGGAGTCTTTAATCTTTAATACAGCTGCGTCCAGATACGGATTTAACGGCGCATAACTGCTGATGAAGTCACGATACGGCAGCATCCCTTTCATAACCGCGTGAGCTTCGGGAACATACGCGGCAGGCAGGTCCGAATGGGGTTGCTGGTGGAGACCAAAGAACACGAGAACAAAAACGCCAAAGTGGGTTACGAGAAGAACGAGCAAAAATAAAATATCGAAGCGCCGCTTAGTCATGCGCCCCACTAGCACAGGCATATCTATTAGCGCGACGCCCAGGCTCGCAAACGCAAGGAAGGCCGCAAAGAGGAAGCGGAGAAGCGTCATGATTGAGGCAAGTATACCAGACATACGATTTCGCACGATGGCCGATGGGATTCCTGCCTACCAGTCGCGGGCCACAGGTGTGGTTATTCGGGATCTGCAAAGGTCCCGCAGCATTCCGGCCCTCACCCTGTTACGGTTTGCGCCCTGCTGGTCATGGATCCTTTTTTGCTCGCCGGCCAACGGAACATCCACCGCATCCGGAGCTGGTCCTGCCGGGACCAAATGAGAGCCGGAACCACGATAGAAACCAACGTCGTGAAAGCGATGTAAGGCACCGGATGGATCACGTGGAACACGCGGACCAAGAATTCGCGAGCAGCGCCCGTGAAAAATGGAGAGAGTAAAAAAATCGCCAGCGATCCTTCCCCGAACCACTGCAGCCATTTATCAGTGATGGTTCCGCGAATCGCACTGCTGAGGAAAAAGAGCATGGCGATGCCAGTGAGTCCCACCGGCACCTCGTTCCACCGTGTCACTTCGCCAAAGGCACCAATCAGCGCCAGCTGTAAGGCGAGCAACACCGCAAACCCGCCCGCCGCCCATCGCTTCGGCAGCCGCTCCAGGACTGATAACCGGTCTGCTGAAAACCACATCCCCGCCACTACAAAGGGGAAATAGAGGAATGGCATAAACAGCACGGTAATATCGGAGACGGGAACCAAAAGACCCGCCGCTATAGCAATGATCATCTGCAGCCAATGGGGAAGTCTCAGCACCAGCAGCGCAAATATCTGGCACGCGAATAACGTAGGCAGGAACCAGCTTATATTTCCCGTCCCAAGTGCCACTAGGATATCTCGCCAATGGGAGGGCTTGCTGTACAACATAAATCTCGAACTGATGGGGAGAACGGCGGTGCTCAGCAGGGTCCAGAGAACGTACGGGTACAAGATCGTCTTGACCCTTTCAAGAATGAAGTTGGGTCTACCATGCCGTTTTGCGCTGCCCGCAAGAAAAAGACCGGCCGCAAAGAAGAAAGCTGGCATGTGAAAGCTGTAGATGAAGGCATCTCCAAAGAGGATCGCTTTGGGCCACCCCGGCATGTCATCCCAAAGGTGCCTGTGCATTCCACCCTGGGCGATATGTCCATAAACCATAAGTATGATCGCGATTCCCTTGACAGCATCTACACATCCGACGCGTCGGAGACTTGATTCCTGCTTCGCCTGCCGCTGGTCCACACTCCCTCTCCCATGCGGCGCCAGGTCTTCGTGGCGCTCAAGTATTCGTCGCGTCCAACGACAATTCGAAATATCAGTAAACTACCGGCTGCCAACGCGAAAGCATGGATCAGCCGCACCCCACCCCTTCACTTTTCCAGGACAGAACCGGAAGGAAACTGCAGGAATAACCTCCGACCATCACGAGCGAAAAGCACAGGCATATTTATTAGCGCGACGCCCGGGCTCGCAAACGCAAGGACCCCAAAGAGGAAGCGGAGCAGCGTCGCGGGTGAGGCAAGTATAGCAGACACATGAATCCGCACGATGGCCGATGCGATGATCGCGAGGTTCAAGTTAGCCAGTGCGAGATATCGCATTTCGGTCCACCGGATTGTGTCCAACGTCACTCAGAGTGCCATGCGCATGTCCTAAAATCTAAGTTGAGGACAGCCAAAAACATGTCACGAAAAGCTCTGATTGCAGCCAATTGGAAGATGTACAAAACGCCTGCCGAGGCCCGGGCGTTCATGCAAGCCTTTCTGCCGCTCGTTGCCGGTCACCACCGCGATGAGATCGCAATCTTTCCTTCTCCCGTCCTCCTTCCCACGGTGATCGACGCCGCCAAGGGATCGAAAATCGCTGTAGGGGCACAGAATATCCATTTCGCTGAAGAGGGCGCCTACACCGGCGAAACCTCCGTCGGTCAGTTGATCGCGGTCGGCGGTACGCATACGCTCATCGGACACTCCGAGCGCCGCCAGTATTTCGCCGAGACCGACGCCATCGTAAATAAAAAGCTGCACACCGCCCTGAAGCACCGCATACTTCCCGTGGTTTGCATCGGCGAGGTGCTGGAAGAACGCGAGGCCGGCAAAACCGAGGCAGTGCTGAAGACCCAGGTGACTGGCGCCTTTTCAGGCGTTACTCCGGAAATGGCCAGCCCCATCGCGATCGCGTATGAGCCGGTCTGGGCCATTGGTACCGGGAAAACCGCCACTCCCGAGATGGCCGCCGACGCACATCGCATCATTCGGTCCGAAGTGGGGAAACTGCTGGGACTCGAGATCGCCGCGGGCATCCGCATTCTCTATGGCGGCAGCGTCAAGCCGGACAACGCCGCTGCACTTCTCGCGCAGGAAGAGATCGACGGCGCCCTGGTAGGTGGCGCCAGCCTGAAGCCGGACTCGTTTACAGCCATCGTGAAATATTAAAACTGGGTGCTCCGGGTCCTCGTTCGAGGGGGGGGAGGTCTCCGATTTTGAGACTTGGAACTTGATCCATGGCCGGGACCTCCGCCCAAAAATTGCAAACTAAACCTCGTGCCGATTCTCACCAGCTGTACTCCACCAGGTCGAAAGCCGGAAGCCTCAAGCTGCTTCGGGATGCGAGTGCAGTGATTCCTGCCCGGCGAGGCCCATTCGCGAACTAACTTCCACTCGCGCCCATATGATGTGTCATGGCCGAAAGCGTAAATCCAGGCAAGTCCAAACTCGCTCTGCTCAAGTTGGTCGCCGGCGCGGCTCTCGCGTGCATCGCCTGCTGGCTGATCGCCGATTCGCTGGTGAGCCTTCCCGGTTTACCTCGCATCGTTTAAATGATTCGCAAATCGCTCCTCAGAAATAATTCCGCAATACAACCGTCATACAACTGACTCGAATCGGCCGAACATCTGATTTCCGAGGAGGATATGTATGGCAACTAAGAAAGCCGCCAAGAAAAGATCCGGCAGCACCAAAAAGAGCAGTTCTTCGGCGACGAAAGGCGGCGCCAGGAAAAGCTCGAGCGCGAAAAAATCTTCGACACGACGGTCCTCGGCAAAGAAGTCCTCCGGCCGCAAGTATTCTCCCTCGGCGAGCAAGAACGTAGAGACGGAGATGAGAGAGATGAAGCAGGGCAAGCTGAAATCCGGACGCAGCGGGAAAAAAGTAACCAATCCCAAGCAGGCAATCGCCATCGGGCTTTCAAAGGCGAGGAGAGAAGGGAAAAAAGTCCCGGCCAAGAAATCGTAGGACCTGCCGTATACGCGTCAGTGCGAATCGTTTCACGCAATTTCGCCACCCGCCCATCGTGGAACGAGAGAAGTGTGGTGCGTCACCTGTGAGGGATGCACCCGCTCGCCGCCAGGCGGGGTTTACACTCATCAACCATCATCTTTCAAGACCTCGGCCATCACAGCGCCGACAGACTCCTGCCAGCGGGGCATCGAGAATCCCAAAACCTCTTTGAGACGACCGCAGTCAAGCCGGGAATTGGTCGGACGCTTTGCGGCAGTAGGATACTCGCTGGAAGGAATCGGAATCAGGCGCGCCAGTTTCGCGCTCGGGCGCGCTTGGGCAAAAATGCGAAGAAACTCGCCGGCAAATCCGAACCAGGTTGTCTCGCCGGAATCCGCCGCGTGATAAACGCCCTGGACCGCACGAACCACGTCCTGAACCGATGTGTTTGTCGCCGTGGCCCGCGCCGTAAGCCGATCCATTACACCGGTCGCCAAGCGGGCCATGTCGCGCGACCAGGTCGGAGCTCCGTGCTGATCATCAACGATGCGCAATTCCTCTCTTTCCTGCGCCAGGCGAAAAATCGTCAACAGGAAGTTTTTACCTCGGCTCGAGTAGATCCAGCTTGTGCGGAAGATCAGGTGGGCGGCGCCGCTCGATGCAAGGCCACGCTCTCCGGCCAGCTTGCTCGCTCCGTACACGCCCAGAGGACCAGGCTCATCGATTTCACGCCACGGAGCTTTCCCAGCCCCGTCGAAAACATAGTCCGTGGAAAAATGGATCACCGGAATTCCGAGTTCGGCAGCGGCTTCTCCAATCACTCGCGGAGCTTCGGCGTTGATCGCGTACGCCTGCTCCGGCTCCCTCTCCGCCTTATCTACCGCTGTGTATGCCGCCGGATTGACGATCCAGTCCGGCTTCAATTGCCTGATAAAGTCCCGGACCGCTCGCGCATCGCCCAGATCAAGATCGGAGTGCATGGGAGCTGCCACGCAGCCAAATGGCAGAAGCAGGGGCAGAAGATCACCACCCAGCTGTCCGCTGGCTCCGGTAAGCAGGATACGGGATTGCGACGCCAACTTGGCTCCGTTCAGTTAGGGCCTGTTAACACTACTGGGGTGAACAGCGTTGCGAGCGAAAATCGGGCCAGACGAGGGGGAGAACGACGGCTGTGGCGGGTCCACCGCCCAGGACGACAACGAAGTATGGCCCGATTTCCACCCCAGCGACGAAGACCTGTCGCCGGGGACCCCGGATTTGCGCCGCAAACCGAAGGGACGGGGCCAGTTTTCCCCATTTCGTTGTCGCTCGTCGCTCCAGTAACCGGCTACGGTTCACTCCTCTCTCCTAGAACTGGGAAAAACTGGCTCCCGTCGCTGCCATCCCAGTAGTGTTAACAGGCCCTGGATTGTTGAACACTCCAGGACCCGGAACTCAAGGACGCGGAACTAAGGCAGGTCCGCCTCGGTGAACCATTTTCCCGCCGCGTCTTTGGCGGATACAATCGGCTCGCTGATCCCGTCGAGCGGCCAATCTATCGCAAGCGTGGGGTCGTCCCAGCGGATGCACCGCTCGGCTTCGCGGTAGTAGTATGCCGTAGTCTTGTAAAACACATTTGCCGAGTCCGACAGCACTACGAACCCATGCGCGAATCCTTCCGGGATCCAGAGAAATTCCAACTCTTCTCCCGTAAGTTGTACGCCGGTCCACTTGCCGAAGTCAGGCGAATCGCGCCGTAGATCCACAGCCACATCCCAGATCTGGCCGGAAAGGGCGCGAATGATCTTGCCCTGCGGCTGCTCCAATTGGTAATGCAGCCCGCGAAGCACACCCCGTTGGGAAAACGATTGGTTATCCTGCGTGAACTTGTCGGGCAGACCCGCGGCCGCAAAGGTCCTGGCGTTGAACACTTCAGCAAACCACCCGCGCTCGTCCCCGAATCTCCGCGGCCTCAGGAGCTTGACATCACGTAATCCTGTTTTGATGATTTCCATGTCGCATGTTGTGAGCATGATCCCCATATAACTCGATTAAAAGACGGTGTCCGTCAACAGCTGACGAAGATACGTCCCATAAGTGCTCTTTCCTGTCTTCCCGGCAAGCGTTTCAAGCTGCTCGGAAGTAATATAGCCTTGGCGATAGGCTATTTCCTCAGGGCATGCCACCTTCAGGCCCTGTCGATGTTCAATGGTAAAGATGAAGTTGCTTGCGTCGAGGAGCGAGTCGTGCGTCCCCGTGTCCAGCCAGGCCATGCCTCGCCCCATCACTTCGCAACGCAGCAAGCCGCGCTCCAAGTACCAGCGATTCACGTCGGTGATTTCTAATTCGCCTCGCGCCGAGGGCTTCAGGCCTTCGGCTACGCCCACCACCTGGTTATCGTAAAAGTAAATACCGGTCACGGCGTATCTCGACTTCGGCTTCTGTGGCTTTTCCTCCAGTGAAATCGCGCGCCGCTCGGCATCGAATTCCACCACGCCATAGCGCTCCGGATCGTTCACCGGGTACGCAAACACCGTGGCCCCCGACGTCTGCGACGCGGCCGACCTCAGGTCCTGCGCGAACTCATGCCCGTAAAAAATATTGTCGCCCAGCACCAGGCAAGAGGAGTTTTCGCCGATGAAGTTCTTTCCGATGATGAACGCCTGGGCCAGCCCATCCGGCGATGGTTGCACCGCGTAACAAAAATTGAGTCCCCAGTCCTGGCCGTTGCCCAGCAGGTGTTCAAAGCGGGGCGTATCCTGCGGCGTCGAAATCACCAGAATGTCGCGAATCCCGGCGAGCATGAGGGCCGAGAGCGGGTAATAGATCATGGGCTTGTCGTACACCGGCAAAAGCTGCTTCGACACAGCTTGCGTCACCGGGTGAAGGCGCGTGCCGGAGCCGCCCGCTAGAATGACTCCTTTCATCGCCCAGCCGCCGGGGCAGCGGCCGCATTTTTGGCTTCGCCGCGTTCTCCATAATTCACGTGTACCCAGTTCTGATATGCGCCCGACGTGACTTCATCCATCCATGCCCGGTTGGCGAGGTACCACTCCACCGTCTTTCGCAATCCACTGGCGAAGGTCTCCTGTGCGCGCCAGCCCAGTTCCCTCTCCAGTTTGCCCGCATCGATTGCATAGCGGCGGTCGTGTCCCGGCCGGTCCTGCACAAAGCGGATGAGTTGACGGTGCGGCTTGTGGGGACAGTCGGGCACGAGTTCGTCCAGCAGGTCGCACAACGTGTGAATTACGTCGATGTTTGCCTGCTGGGTTCCACTGCCCACGTTGTACGTCTCACCAACCTTCCCCTTCTCGAGCACAGTTTCGATTGCGCGGCAATGATCGACTACAAACAACCAGTCGCGAACCTGCCGACCATCCCCATAGACCGGCAGGGGTTTTCCCGCCAGCGCATGATTCACCATCAGGGGCAACAACTTCTCAGGAAACTGAAGCGGACCATAGTTGTTCGAACAATTCGTGATGATTGCGGGCAGCGCGTATGTGTGCACCCAGGCGCGTACCAGGTGATCGCTTGCGGCCTTCGAAGCTGCGTAGGGCGAGTTCGGCGCGAAAGGGGTGGCCTCGTGGAACGCCGGATCGTCAGGGCCAAGGGTTCCATAAACTTCGTCGGTGGACACGTGCAGAAAACGAAAGGAGGCCTTCTCTTCTTCGGTGAGCGTCCCAAAATAGCATCGGGCCGCCTCCAGCAGGTGAAACGTGCCTTCGATGTTGGTTCGCAGGAATGCGGCGGGCCCGAGTATGGATCGGTCCACGTGGGTTTCGGCCGCGAAATGCACGATTGCCACGGGCCTGTGTTCGGCCAGTAGCCGATCCACCAGGCGTCGGTCGCATATGTCCCCCTGAACAAACAGGTGATCGCGGCTTCCTTCTATGGATGCAAGGTTGCCGAGGTTCCCCGCATAGGTCAGAAGATCGAGGTTAATTACCCGGCCCAGGTTCCTCGAAATCCAATGAAGAACAAAATTCGATCCAATGAATCCGGCCCCGCCGGTGACCAGAATCGGCTTTCCATGGCGCTTCATCGTGCGCGAACTCCTGTCAGGACAATGATACCTAGTGACTCGCCCGATACAACGCCAGTCTTGCGGCGTGATACCCGCACATGCCATGCACCCCGCCTCCAGGAGGGGTTGACGCCGAACAAAGATAGAGGTTCCGCGCGCCCGTGGAATAGCTCCGGATTTCCGGCCGAAACAGAAATTGCCGCATTGCCATGGATCCTCCGCTTATATCACCACCCACCAGGTTTGCGTCCATGGCTTCCAGCCCCGCCGGCGCAGACACATGGCGCGCCAGGATGCAGTCGCGGAACCCCGGCGCGAAGCGTTCGATCTGCGCCTCGATGCGCTCGGTCATGTCCACTTTCGAGCCATTGGGCACGTGGCAATATGCCCAGAGCACGTGCTTTCCGTCCGGCGCGCGCGCCCCATCGAAGAGGGTGGGTTGCGCTGCCAGGACGAACGGCCGCTCTGGGTGACGCCCTTGGCAAACTTCGGATTCACCTGCTGCGATCTCTTCCCACGTGCCGCCCAGATGCAGGGTGATGGCGCGGCCGCACTCCGTCGCGCGCCACGGCACTGGGTCGGATAGTGCGAAATCAACTTTGAAAACTCCGGGAGCAGGCTTGAACCGATCGATCGAGCGCCGGTACCCCGGGGACAACCGGCCGCCTGCAATTGCCTCAAGCGTGCGCGGAGCAGTGTCGAACAACGCGATTTCCGCATCGCCACCCAGTTCGCGAAAGGACTTTGCATCAATCCGCCGTGAAGTGTGCAACGTACCGCCCAGCGCCTGCAAATGGGCGATAAGCGCGCGCGTGAGCGAGCCCGCGCCTCCCCGCGGGATGGGCCACCCCACGGCATGCGCCGCTACGCCCAGCATCAGTCCCGCCGCGGAGCTCAGCGGTTCGTCGAAGGCCAGAAAGGAATGCGCCGCCAGGCCCGCAAACAGCGCGCGCGCGCGAACTCCCTTGAAATGGCCGTCGGCGAGTATCTTTGCAGACTGCAGGGCGTACAAACCAAACCGCGCCATCAGGAATGGATGCGGAGGAATTCTCAGTACCGGCCCGAGACACCCTTCCGCGAAGGCATGCCATCGCGAAGCAAACGGCTCCGTCAGCTTCCGCCATGCTCCCCCGTCTTGGCCAAGCTCGCGCTCCGCCAGGCCCAGGTCGCGTTCTGCGATTACGGCCGTACCGTCATCGAGCGGATGAGCAAATGGAGCGGATCCATGCATCCATTCGAGCCCGTATCGCGCCAGCGGCAAGGTATTGAAAAAAGGCGACCCCGCGCCCAAGGGATGGACGGCCGACCCGAAATCGTGCAGAAAACCCGGTATCGTAAGCGGCAATGTGCGGCAGGCCCCGCCCGGCACCTCTTCCGCTTCATACACATCCACTGCGATCCCGGCCTGCGCAACCACGATGGCCGCGGCGAGACCGTTGGGGCCGGAACCGATCACAATGGCGCGCTTCACTCGTTCTCCTCCCCCTCATTCGTGCGGCGGCAGATCGTCAGGCCATTGGACGACCTGCGGCCGGCCATCTGCAGCGAGCGTAAGCTCCGGTGCGTACACTCCCATCCATTGCCGGCGCCACCAGTTGCCCGTGCGCCGCTTCTCTTCAAGAGACGTGAACCAATATTGCCATATCACCGCGCGTGCAAATCGAGGTGGCGCGCCGGGGAACGGGTTGTTCCGGAATAGCCCGAGCACATCTCGATCGTTCGCGAGCAGGCGCTCCTCGGTGAAAGGAACAAAGTCGTTCTGCCGCCAGTCGCCCAGCGAAGCGAACCAAAGATTCCAGTCGAAACGCGGCTGATACGGAGCGTAGATGCGCGGCGCGTCGTTCAACGCCTGCGGCTTGTAGCGAAACGGATAAGCGACCCAGGTGACGCCGTCTTCCGAGCCCTGGAACTCGATCTCGTACCGGCCTCGTGTCATCACGGCGAATAACCCGTATTGATTGGCGATTCGGAACGGCTCGAGGAGCGAAATGGGGAACGTGGGCAACGGTGCCGCGCCCAATGGCATGCCGATCATCTCCACCGTGGTGTCGTATGCAATCCATGTAAGGATGACCAACGAAACGGCGAAGCGAAACGCTCGCAGATGCTCGGCCCCCCGGCTGCGCGCCGGCGCGGCCGGAGCATTTATGGCGCCCGAAGCCTGCGTGCGGGTAGTCTCGTCGGCGGAAAGGATCGAGAGTGGCAGCTTGTGCGCCTCCTCCTCCGTTGCCAGTGCAATGGGCTCGGACGGCCGGAAGCGCGCCGGTACGAATCGGCGCAGAATCCTGTCATCCAGCAGCAGAAAACCAAGCGACAGTACAAGGTAATTCAGAAACGTGTAATTGGCGGTTAGAATGACGCCTATCTCCCACGGTGTGACGATGAAAAAGCAGATGATCCGCACCCTGCGAGGGAAAAACAGCATGAACACAATGCCAAGCTCCATTATCAGCGTGCCCAGGGCCGTGGCTGCGTGGAACCAATGCGGCAGGTGCTCGACGTACCATCCAATCCATGTGGGCAGCGGCCCGTTCTGGTAATACTCGTCCATCGCGGTCATGTTTCGCCACTGCTGGTCGTGGCTCAGCAGCTTCACCATTCCGGACTCGAAGTAGATCCGAAACCATTCCCATTGCAGAAGAAACAGGCTCGCCCGGGAGGGTGGGCTGTGCGCTCCCCATCCCGGCATGATCCCGCGGGGCGCGAAGAAACACGACAGAAATCCGGCCTCCAGGAGCATTCCGTCCGACTGGTAATTGGACCAGACATTCGTCGATGTTACGAAAGAAAGGAAGCAAATCCAGCAAATCAGAAGGCTGACGCGCGGCCAGAGGTTGACAAAGGCGGCCACTGACGCGACCAGGCCGATGATCATTACGGCCATGAGCATTGGCGAGCTCGCGGACACCCAGAACAGCGATGGAGCGAACCAGAACCGCCTCGGACCGAGTGCCCGTGCTACGGCTGCCAGATATTCCCCCGCGGGAAGGATTCCCTGCGGACCCATCAATCCCCTGATCTGGAACAGCAGCGCATAAAAAGCCGAGAAATACCACAGCGCGAGCGCGCGCAGAAAGATCCAGCGCGGGATCAGCCGGTCCGCTGCGCCAAACCGCGAATCGAACAACCATCGAACAATATTGCCGCGGACGCGCTGCATCACCTTCCGATCAGGATAGCCATTTGCATTGCCTCATGTCATTCCGCCGCTTTCTCGCAGCTCTTTCCTTCTCCAGAGGCGTAAGCGCTTTAGGATTTTCTCGCTTCGTATGCAGCCGCGCGCCGCCAGCCCCAGGGGGCTTTACGACCGCGCCAAAGAGGACCATACTGCCTTCAGAGCCTGAGTGTGTGGGATCTGTTGCCTCGAACCCACCGGAACCTCCATGCGGAACAATACGACCGGATTGCGGCGCGTCCCTTGACCCATTGCCGCCGAGGTTGCTGTAAACCTTAGAACTGGTTTGGGTTGCCTCCAGACGCACCCAAGGAACGCAGCCGAACGTCTACTTAAGAGCAAAGCCCGCTTCCGGTGAAGCGGACCAGAGGAGTCAAGCATGCCTGCAGCCCACCCTCTTCCCCACACCCTGGGGGAACTGCGCGCCAGCACGGAGTTCTCTCCGGCGCAACTCAACACTCGCAGCATCAAGGACGAAATGCGCAGCAACCTGATTGCGCGGCTTCAGGCAGGTGATTCTATCTTTCCCGGTATCGTCGGCTACGAGGACACGGTAGTTCCGCAGATCGTGAACGCCATACTGTCCCGCCAGAACTTTATACTGCTGGGTCTTCGAGGACAGGCAAAGAGCCGCATCCTGCGTGCGCTCACCGCTCTTCTCGATGAACACTTGCCCTACATCGCGGGATGCGAAATTCGCGACAATCCCTATCGCCCGCTGTGCAAGCGCTGCCGTGACCTGGTCGCGAAAAGCGGGGACTCCACGCCGATCGCGTACCTCTCGCGCGACGACCGCTTCGTGGAAAAGCTCGCCACTCCCGATGTCACCGTCGCCGACCTCATCGGCGATCTCGATCCCATCAAGGCAGCCAGGAGCGGCCTGGACCTCTCGAGCGAGTTAACCATGCACTACGGCCTTCTGCCGCGCGCCAATCGTGGCATCTTCGCCGTAAACGAATTACCCGACCTCGCCGGAAAAATCCAGGTGGCGCTGTTCAACATCATGCAGGAGGGCGACGTCCAGATCAAAGGCTACCCGGTGCGCCTCGAACTCGATGTGGCCCTGGTGTTCAGCGCCAATCCCGAAGATTACACAGCCCGCGGAAAAATCGTCTCGCCGCTCAAAGACCGCATCGGTTCGGAGATTCGCACCCATTATCCCGAAACTCTCGAGGAAGGCATTGCGATTACAACCCAGGAGGCGTGGGCTGAGCGCGGTACATCCCCGATCGAAATCCCGCAATATGTGCGCGAAGTTGTGGAGCAGATTGCCTTCTCCGCTCGCGAAGACAAGAAGGTCGACAAGCGCAGCGGCGTCAGCCAGCGGCTTCCTATCTCAACCATGGAACTGGTGCTCTCGAACGCTGAACGCCGCGCCCTCGTACATGGCGAGAAAAACGCGTTGCCGCGTATCAGTGACATCTATGCCGCCCTGCCCGGCATCACTGGCAAGCTCGAGCTCGAATACGAAGGCGAGATGAAGGGTGCCGATACGGTTGTACGCGACCTGATCCGCGCCGCGGTTGGCAAAATTTATGACCGCTACTTCTCCGCGGCCAACACCCAGCAAATCGAGCAATGGTTCAACCTGGGCGGCACCGTCAAGCTTGACGAAAGCCAATCTACAGGCGCGCTTCATGGCGATCTGAAACAGATCCAGGGATTGTTCGAGAAGCTCTCACCGCTGGGCGTCAAAACCTCCGATAGTCCCGAGAAAGTCGTCTCCGCAGCCGAGTTCCTGCTCGAGGGACTGGTCGCCCATCGCAAATTGAGCCGCAGCGAGCAGCGTGAATTCACTGCCCCCGAAAAGACCCAGCGCAAGCAGGAGCGCATGGAGCCGGAACTCGATTACGACGAGTGGCAGCAAACGCGGCGTTCTAGACGCGGTGGCTACAACTAGGGCCTGTACGCTGGTTGCCAGGAAATATATGAAAAGCATCCGCTACACAAAATTCGTAGGCGACCTTGCCTCTGAGATCGATCTGGAAAGCCTGCTGCAGGCTCTGTCGGAATACCTGCTCGATTCCGGCTTCCGCGATCCGTATGCACAATTTCAGGAACTCGATCACAACCTGGACGATTTGCGCGAGGCACTCCGTCGCATCCTCCAATCCGGCGAGTTCCTCAATCAGGAAATGCAGCAGCAAATTGACCAGTTGGCGACCGAGGGCAAGCTGGACGAGTTCATCGACAAGCTGATCGCGCGCATGCAGCAGGAGAACTATATCTCCTACATGCGCCAGCAGGGCGAGACGGAAATGTCGCAGATGGGCGGGCAGGTGGGCGACGTGCAGGGAGAGGTTCGATTCGAGGTGACCGACAAAAGCCTCGATTTCCTTGGTTACAAAGCATTGCGTGACCTGCTTGGCTCGCTCGGCAAGTCAAGCTTCGGACGTCACGACACGCGCCACTGGGCCACCGGCATCGAAGTAAGCGGAGGATCGCAGCGCTACCAGTTCGGCGACACGCTGAATCTCGACATCAATGCCACGTTGAATTCTGCCATCCAGCGCGAGGGCATCGGCCTTCCCCTCAACCTCGAGTACGAGGACCTGCACGTTCATCAATGTGAGTATCAGAGTTCGTGTGCCACCGTCGTCATGCTCGATTGCTCACACTCCATGATCCTTTATGGAGAGGACCGCTTCACTCCCGCCAAGCGCGTGGCCATGGCCCTGTCGCACCTCATCCGCACTCAATACCCCGGCGATTCCCTTTCCCTGGTGCTGTTCCACGACTCCGCCGAGGAAATGCCCGTTTCGCAGCTGGCGCGGGTAAAGGTGGGGCCGTGGTACACCAATACGCGCGAAGGCCTGAGGGTTGCGCAGCGTATCCTGGCCCGCCAGCGCAAGGATATGAAGCAGATTGTGATGATCACCGATGGCAAGCCCTCGGCCCTCACGCTCCCCGATGGTCGCATCTACAAAAACGCGTACGGTCTTGACCCTCTGGTCGTCAGCGAAACGCTTGAAGAAGTGTCACGGTGCAAACGTGCCGGCGTGATGATCAACACGTTTATGCTTGCATCGGACATCGGGCTGGTGCAGTTCGTCCACAAGGTCTCCGAAATGTGCCGCGGCAAAGCGTACTTTACCACGCCCGACACGCTTGGCGAGTACCTCCTGATGGACTACATTAATCACAAATCGCGCACCATCCACTGACAGCCTGCGCAAAAGCCCTCATCAGAGTCCGCGCAGCGGCGGGGGTCAAAGAACCTGCTCTTCGTCCGT
>DASXXV010000006.1:0-37436 GCA_036502905.1 Occallatibacter sp.
GCCGTGTCCGCCAGTCCGGAATGCCTAATGAACCGCGGAGAGCTCCACCGTCTTAGGACGGGTTCACCGGCGCATTATCCACGGCCCCGCGGGTCGGATTTCTATTTCTGCGTCCTTAACCAGAATCCCTTTCATACATAATCCTGTCATCCTGACCCTGACCCTGAGCTTGCGAAGGGGATGGGGAAGGATCCGAGGCAGCTTCTGAACCGCCTCATTTTTGCCCATGGCGGATGAACTTCAGGTGCTTCAACTCCGCCAGCCTCGCTCGCTCCGCTCCCTTCCTCCCATGCCGTATGCTCATCTCCAGTGCATCCGGTTCTCTTCACATTCGGAGCCCTTCTCATCCCCAGTTATGGCGCCGTGGCAGCGGCCGCCGTCCTCATTGCGCTGCTTCTCGCCCAGCGGACGGCACGCAGCGCTGGCGTGAATCCGGCCCATCTCTGGAACGTTTGCGTGATCGCCCTGTTCACCGCCCTGGTCGGTTCGCGCATTCTGCTTGCAGCCCTGAACTGGCGCCAGCTCAAGGCGCATCCCATGTGGATGCTCGGCCTGGCTACCATTCATAACCCCTGGCTCGCTGGGGCGGGCATTCTCATCGGGGCGGCCGCTGCCTTCGCCTGCGCCCGCTGGCAACACATGGCGCCCTTTGCCACGCTGGATGCGCTGGCCGCGCCGCTCACCCTGGGCCTCGCGCTGGAGCAAACCGGAGCGCTGTTGGCCGGCTCCGGATACGGGACCGAAACCTCGCTGCCCTGGGCCGTGGTGTATACAAATCCCCTGGCCCTGCGCTGGAGCGGGACGCCCCTCGGCATTCCGCTGCATCCCGTGCAGGCGTACGCCGCCCTCGCGTATGCCACGCTTACCCTGGTGCTTCTGCTCGGAATGCCCATGCGCCGCCAGGCGGGCGATGTGGCCGGTGTGGCCCTCGTCGGAATTGCCATTTCGATCTTCGCTACCGAGTTCTGGCGCGACCCCGAGGGCCGCGGCCAACTGCTGCGCGGCGCACTCGATGGTCCCCAGGTGGCCGCCATCTTCCTGCTTCTGCTCGGCGCATGGCTGTTGCGCGAACGCACGCCCCCGGCGCAAAAGGGCGCCATTGCCCATGGATGAGGTGCGCACCTTTGCAGTCCCGCAGGAAGCCGCCGGACAGCGTCTCGACCAGTTCCTCACCGCCCGGCTCGAGGGCGTGAGCCGTTCGCGCGTCCAGCTTCTCCTCGAGCAGGGCGACGTCCTCCTCGATGGCGTGCGGCCGAAGCCTTCCCACAAACTGCGCGGCGGAGAAACAATCCTCGTCACCGGCGAGCCGCATCCCCCGCCGCTCAAAGCCGTCGCGGAAGAAATCCCTCTGCACGTGGTCTATGAGGACCAGGATCTCGCCGTGATCAATAAACCCGCCGGCATGATGGTGCACGCAGGATCGGGAGCTAGCGACGACGCGCGCAGCCGCGGCACGCTGGTCAATGCGCTCCTGCACCGCTTCCAGTTGCTCTCCTCCACGGGCGGAGAGTTGCGGCCCGGGATCGTGCACCGGCTCGACAAGCAAACCAGCGGCCTGATCATTGTGGCCAAGAACGACCGCGCGCACGCGGCGCTGGCGCGCCTGTTCTCCGCCCGGCAGATTCACAAGACCTACCTTGCCCTGGTGCATGGCTCTGTTGAGCGGCAGAAAGGCACCATCACAGCCGCCATTGGGCGCGACCCGGTACGGCGTACGCGCATGACCACACGGGTGCACGAAAACGCCCGCTCCGCAGTGTCGCATTACGAGGTAGTCCGCCGACTGGAGACGCGTTTCGGCAAATTCACCCTGGTGCGAGTACGCATCGAGACGGGGCGCACTCACCAGATTCGCGTGCACATGGACTCCATCGGCCACCCCGTGGTGGGCGATACGGTCTATGGAGCCGCCGGGCAGCTCACGGCCGTCTCACTCGAAAACAGATCCGCCTCAAAAACCAAAGAAACACTGCGCCTGGGCCGCAATTTCCTGCATGCGGCGGAGTTGGAATTCACCCATCCCCAAACCGAAAAGCTGCTCACCCTCAAGTCACCGCTGCCCGACGAACTGGAGGATTTCCTTCGCCGGCTGGAACACCCGGCCGACGCCAATTCCCGTCGATCGACGTCCAAGTAATAGAGCCTATGGGGGGCCGCTTCCCCTGCGCGGCCGTTGGTAGAATAAAAACGTCATGATCAGAAACACTTCGTTGTCTGCGGCGAAGCCCCGCCGCTGGACGTTTGGCCTTGCATGCTCGGTGCTTGCTGGCGTCTTTCCCCTCATGTTGTTGAATGCGCAGCAGGCCGCGAATCCGCCGGCTCAGCCCGCCCAAAACCCGCCCAGCCAGCAAGCTCCGCCGCCCGCCCAGCCAGGCGCCGCTCCAGATTCCGATCAGTCGGACAATTCCGGTCCCACCATCCGCCTGGGCGTCAACGAGGTCAACCTGATTTTCACCGTGACCGACAAGCACGGGCATTACATTCCGAATCTCAAGCAGAGCGATTTTGCACTGCTCGACGATCAGAAGTCGCCGGCCCGCGTGAACTCTTTCCGGCAGCAGATCAACCTGCCGTTGCGTGTAGGCATCGTGATCGACGCCAGCACCTCGATCCGGACGAGGTTCCAGTTCGAGCAGCAGGCAGCCACGGAATTTTTGATCGAAACGATCAAGCCCAAGAGCGACAGCGGATTCGTGATGGGCTTTGACGTGACCCCGAATGTCACAGCGGACTGGACCAACAACCTGGACGCGCTCGAGACCGGCATCAACCGTCTGCGGCCCGGCGGCGGCACGGCGCTGTTCGACGCGGTCTACACCGCCTGCCGCGACAAGCTGCTCACCGAGCGCGGCCGCGAGCCGGTACGCAAGGCCATGATCCTCATCTCCGATGGCGACGATAACCAGAGCCGCGTCCACCTCGACGAAGCGATCAAGATGTGCGAGCGCGCCGAAACCATCATCTACGCCATCAGCACCAACTGGACGCCCAGCCGGGGCAAAGGCGACCAGGTGCTCGAGCAAATGTCGACGACCACCGGAGGCCACGCCCTCTATCCGCCGTCCGTCGAGGAAATGTCCAGCAGCTTCCACGAGATCCAGGCCGAATTGCGCAGTCAATACTCGCTCGTTTACACGCCGGCGGACTTCAAATATGACGGTGCGTTCCGGCCTATTTATCTCTACTGCACTGATCGCCGTTACCAGGTGCGCGCCAAAAAAGGCTACTTCGCGCCGACGCAGTAGCGAGGGGACTGTCGTCAGTTGTCAGCCTCAAGCTTCCGCCTTGCTGACAACTGGCTGACGGACGGCAGACGGATGCCCTGATAACTTCAGCTCTCCTTCCCGATTCAGGAAAGCTCCTTTCGTTCAGCCCAAATCTGAATTTGTGGTCGCCGCTTTTCGCCGCTCGCCCTTGGTTCTCTGTGAATCCGCGATGAAATGGAATGTGTGCTTCCGTGCCGACGGAAGCGCCGGCAGTTCGAGCACCACTGCGGAGCGGAGGACGGCGATGATCCGGCAGGCCATTTCGTGCGACATCTGCGGAGCCGAGAAGAAAGAGACGAATCACTGGTTCGTGGCGACCAGGCAAGGGGGCGAGTTGCGCGTGGCCGGATGGAACAGCAACGGCCGCATGCGCGCAGGCGCAAAGCATCTCTGCGGGCAGACCTGCCTGCACAAGCTGATGGACGAGTTCATCGCCGGGATCGTGGCGAATCGCGCGCCGCTCGCGCCGGACATGCCGGAACGCGACGAACCCGTCGCAGCTACAGACGCCAGTCTCACTTCAAACGCGGCCTATGCAGTCTCTATACCCGAGGCCGCGCCCGCCAATGGAGCCGCTCGAACCCCGCAAGTTATGCCGGCCGCGGTGATCGCGATTTCCCCGTCGCGTGCAGCCAACGAGCCGCGCCCGCCGACGCCAACCCCAGTGGTTGAGGATCCGGACTATGGCTCACGCCGCCGCCGCGCCGAAGCCTGGGAACGCGAACGGGAGCGCTGCTCTTCGCTTGCCACCCACCGCAAGACATTCTGACGGACAACGCACCATTATCCAGTCGAAGAACCTGTATGGCCAGTTTCATCGACCCGCCCACCTCAGCATTCCTCGCTTACCTAGATCCGTTCGAAATAAGATCCAGCAGGCCGGCCTCGTCGAGAATGGGTATCTTCAACTCTTGCGCTTTATCCAGCTTCGATCCCGCTTCTTCTCCCGCCACCAGGTAGTTGGTTTTCTTGCTGACTGATCCGGACACCTTCCCCCCCGCGGCCTCGATCCTTGCTTTGGCATCGTCGCGGCTCAGGCTGGGCAGCGTCCCCGTTAAGACAAACGTCAGCCCTGCCAGTTGGGTGGTTCTCTGCTTTTTTTCCGCCGTCATCTTCACGCCCGCTGCGCGCAGATGGTCGATCAGTTCCCGATTCGCCGGTCTCGCGAAGAAGTCCAGTATCGATCGCGAAATGCGCGGCCCAATCTCTTCCACGCGCTCCAGGTCTTCCGGGGTAGCGTTCTCGATTGCGTCGATCGAGCCGAACTCCTGCGCCAGCAGTTCCGCCGTGCGCTCGCCGACGAAACGCATGTTCAGGCCCATGAGCACGCGCGCCAGTCCCGCCTGCTTGGAGTTTTCGATCTGCTGCAGGAGCTTGCGGATTTCCACCGGGCCGAAGACGCGCTGCTCCTTCCTCACCCCGTTCCGCTCGACTTCCTGCTTCAGTGCCGCAAGTGTCGCCTCCGTCAGCTTGTAGAGATCGGCCACGCTCTTTACCGTGCCGCTTTCGGTCAGCGCGGCCACCGATTGTTCGCCCAGACCTTCGATATTCATCACCCCGCGGCTGGCCCAGTGCTCCACGCTGCCGTGCAGCAGCGCCGGACAATCCGCATTCACGCAGCGGTAGTCGGCCTCGCCTTCTTCGCGCACTGCGGGGTTGCCGCACACCGGGCAGCGCGTGGGATAAACAAACGGCTCTTTGCCGCGCGGATGCTCGGCGTCGGAGACAATCTCCGCCACCTTGGGAATCACATCCCCGCCGCGTTCTACCTTCACCCAGTCGCCGATGCGCAAGCCCATGCGCTGGATCCAGTCGGCATTATGCAGGGTGGCGGCTTTGATCGTGGCGCCCCCTACGAACACCGGATTCAGCATCGCCGTCGGAGTAAGCTTTCCGGTCCGCCCGGTGGTGATCATGATGTCGTGCATTTGCGTGATTGCCTGCTCGGCGGAAAACTTGTACGCCAGCGCCCAGCGCGGGGCGCGTCCCGTATACCCCAGCCGCTGCTGCGTGGTCTGCGAGTCCACCTTGAACACTACGCCGTCGATGTTGTAACCCAGCGCGGCGCGCCGCTTCTCGGTCTGCTGGATGAACTTGAGCATGTCCTCGATAGCATTCATGCGGCCGCGATGTGGATTGACGCGAAAGCCAAGCGCGGTGAGCGAATCGAGCGTGGCCTCCTGGCCGATGTTGACGTACTCGCCGCCGCTCAGCAGGAAGTAGGCGTAGAGTTGCAACCCTGCATGTGCGATTTCGTTGGAGTCCTTCATGCGGATGGCGCCGGCCGCGGCATTCCTCGGATTTACGGCGAGGATCTTGCCCTTCTTCTCGCGCTCCTGATTCCACTTGAGGAACGCCGCTTCCGGCATCACCACTTCGCCGCGCACCTCAAAACCTTGCGGGACACTCGCCTTCTTCAACTGCTTCGCCGAGATGCTCAACGGCACGCTGCGAATGGTGCGAATGTTGGAAGTTACATCCTCGCCGACCTGGCCATCTCCGCGGGTGAGCCCGTATGCGAGGCGCGCCCCGCCGTCTTCCGCCGGCTCATAGGTCAGGGCGATGCTGAGGCCATCGAGCTTCAGTTCCGCGGTGAACTCGACCGGCAGGTTGCCCGCCAGGCCGTGCACGCGCCGAACCCAGTCGCGCAGCTCCTCCTCGGAATAAGCATTATCGAGACTCAGCATGGGCCGCGAATGGCGCACCTTCTTGAATCCCTCGGCCGGCTTGCCGCCCACCCGTTGGGTAGGCGAGTCGGGCGTAATGAGTTCCGGATTCTCTCTTTCCAGCCGCTTCAAATCGTTCGTCAGCCGGTCGAATTCCTGGTCGGAGATCTCCGGCGCGTCCATCACGTAGTACAAGTGCTCGTGGCGCCGGATTTCCGCGCGCAGTTCCTCGATGCGCTGCGCATTCTTGTTCGGGTAGCTCTCTGAGCTCATGGGCAGGATTATAGGGGGCCCACCGGTTACCATGTGGGCAGCACGACATGGAGCCACTGACTCATTTCTTCGCCGGCGCCTGCATGGGGCGCGCGGGACTCAACCGCAAAACTGCATACGCCACGCTGGGCGCGACGCTCGCCGCCGAGGCCGCCGATCTCGACATAGTCTGGGGGCTGCGCGGGCCCGTAAAAGGCCTGATGCACCACCGCGGAATCACCCATACCTTCATCGGCGCGCCCGTGGTGGCTGCGGTCATGGTCGGCGCCATATGGCTGCTCCATGGCTGGAACGAAAAGCGGCGCCTGAGAAAACTCGCCGCGCTGCGTCCCGAGCCCGGCGCACCCCTTCCGCCCCGCCTGGAACCGCGCTCCGTCGATTGGGGATGGCTATATCTCGCCTGTTTCCTCGCGGCGCTCTCCCACATTCTGCTGGACTGGACCAACAACTACGGCGTGCGGCCATTCTTTCCATTCAATCCGCGCTGGTATGCCGGCAGCTTCGTTTTCATTGCCGAGCCGATCTTGTGGGGCCTTTTTTTCCTCGCCTTCGCAATTCCCTGGCTGTTGGGACTCGCCGATCGGGAAATTGGTGCTCGCCGCGCGCCGTTCCGGGGTCGCGGTTGGGCCATTTTCGCACTGGCCGGCATGGTCGCCCTGGGGCTATGGAGATGGGTCGAGCATGGCCAGGCCCGGGCCATGCTGGAGAACACCCAGGTAGCCTCCGCTCCGGTCTCGCGCATCGCCGTCGAGCCGTACCCGGTCAATCCATTCCGTTGGCATGCCATCCTGGAGACCCGCGACTTCTATCAGACCGCGGAAATAAATACATCCGCCGGATCCATCGACAGCGATCCCCAAACCGACGTGCTGTATAAGCCCGAGGACACCCCCGCGGTGGAGGCCGCCAAGCGCACGCTCCTCGGCCGTGTCTATCTCGATTGGGGGACCTGGGCGGTGATCCGCGACCTTGGCCAGGAGCCGATCGAGGGTATTCCTCCGCCGCAACTTCCGCCAGGCCGGACCTGGACCACGGTCGAGTTCAGCGATTTACGTTTTGCTTACGCGATCACCCGCTCAGGAAGCGCGCGTCCTCCGGCGGGGCTCAGCGGCTGGGTGTACATTCTCGACAATCACATTGACGGCGGCGAAGCAATGGGCGGCCGCGAGCAAAAATGACCCTGAGCCCCAACCAGCGCGTCTTCGTTTGCGGATGATCTGATGCTTCCGGGTTGACCCCCCGGCCTCAGCGCCCCACAATGGTAATAGCTCTGACCCTGCGAATGCCGTCGGCAGGGAATTCGGGAGAACGAGGTCGTCATGCCTGCCTATCTGCTGCTGGTTTTCGCTATTCTGAGCCGCCTGGTTCCCCATCCCGGCTGGTTGAATTTCACCGCCATGGGCGGAGCCCTGCTCTACTTTGGCGCCCGGCGCCCCTGGCGAGAGATGCTCGCCCCCCTGGCCGCGCTGATGGCCACCGACTACCTGCTCACCGTATTCACGTATCATTACGCCTTCCGGTGGCAGGCTTACCTCACCACGTGGGTTTGGTATTTTGCGGTGATGGCACTGGGCTGGATCCTGCTCCGCACCCGTACAACGTTTCTGCGCGTAGCTGCCGGCGTCGTGCTTGGTCCCACCTCGTTCTTCATTGTGTCCAACTATGCGGTCTGGGTCGGCAGCGACATGTATCCCCCCACCATCGGTGGATTGATGGCGTGCTATGCCGCCGCCATTCCGTTCTACCGCAACGATCTCATCTCCACCGCCATTGTTGCCGGCTTGGCCTTCGGCGCTCCTGTGCTGGTGCGGCGGATGAGCCGGGCGCACGCGGTTCCGTCGACTTCCTGATTGTGGGCGGCTGATTAGGCCGCCCGGTTCCTGCTTTTAAAAATCCAGGCGCACCGCGAACTGCCCGAAGCGGCGCTCATCGTGGTTGCCGCCGAGGGCTACGCTGTTCAGCCCGCCCTTCTGAGCCATGATGGGGATGGGCATGCCTTCCTGCCCCGCCACCGACAGGGCCGCCTCATTCACGAACAGGTTGTGGTGATTGAGGACGTCGAAAGCCTCGGCCCTAAATTCCAGTCCGACATTCTCGGTCACCTTGAAGCGCTTCGAGGCAGCCGCATCGAACCCCCACGCCCCCGGTCCGCGCAGAGCGTTGCGCCGCATCATGTTCGCGGGGAACGGCCCGAAGTCCGAGATGCCCAGCACGGGGTCGAAGGGAGCCGCCTCGTCCGGGCCGGGGAGTGTCAGCACCTGGAACTGGTTCATTCCCATATCGGTCGCATGACCGGCCTTCCAGTGAGTGATCGGGGACGCCGGCACCACGCGCGGCACGCCCGAATACCCGTTCATGTTCCAGGTGTAATCGAATACCGAGAACGGAGTTCCGCTGCGCAACGTGTAGATACCCGATACCGTCCATCCGCCCGCCGCCTGCGTAAGCAGCCCTTTCCCCTGCTTGAACCAGGGCGAATGCCACACCGGCGACAACACCAGGCGATTGGGCACATCGAAATCGGAGCTGCCCCAGTCGAGCATGGGATTGCGCGGGTCGAGATAGCCCAGGTTGCCGATGTACCCCGAGCCGCCCTGGGCGCTGTCAGCGAATGTCGAGCTCAGGTTGTCCAGAGAGTGCGACCACGTGTAGTTGGCAATCACGTCGAAGCCCGTACTGTGGATGTTCTGCGCCTGGTACTTCAGGTTGGCCGAGTCGTAGGTACTCTGGCCGCCGCTGCTGCGCACATTGATGGCGGAGTATTGCTCGTTCTGGCGTGTGAGGCAGGCGCCGGTGGGACTAAGCGTATCCTGGCACACGCCGCTGAAATCCGGGGCGGCGCCAAGATATGCCTGCGCTCCGCCAATGGGATTACCCGCGATGATGTCGTACAGATGCACGCCGTGCGCTCCGCTGTATGCCGCTTCCACAACCGATGCATGGCCGAGCTGATGCTGCAGTGACAGGCTCCAGAACTGCGTCTGGGCAGTGTTGATGTGGGGATTCACGTTGCGCAGCGAGCTGGGCGGCAAGGCCAGCGGCGGGCCCGCCACGCCCAGCGGCCCAAGGTCGCTGTTGGTGACCGTGGTGTGGAACGCCTCCAGCACCGCGTAGTTGGGCACGTTCTGGATCACGTTAAAGGTCACGTTGCCAAAATTGCGCTCGTAGCTGGTGCCGAAGCCGGCGCGAATGCTGGTGCGGCCATTGCCGGTCACGTCGAAGGCAAAGCCGATGCGCGGCTCGATCGTTCCCCATCGCGGAGCCCATAGGCCGTGGACCGGGCTCTGCTGCGCCAGCATCACCTGCCCCGTGGCGATGCCATGGAAGATATCGGATGAGCCGGCGCCGTAATAGAAGTTTGAATCCAGGTTCTGGTGGTTGTTGTGCTGCACGCCGTAGTGCTCATAGCGCACGCCGTAGTTGAGCGTCAGCCGGGGCGTGACCTTGTAGCTGTCCTGCGCATAGGCGGCCCAGTCCCGGTAGCGATAGCTGCGGGCAAAACTGGGCTGGGTTACCGGCGGAGTGACGGCGCAGGAAGGCGGTATAGGAGTGCCACCGGTGCCAGGAGCACTTCCGTCGGCGTTGGGTGCGCAGGGCAGCTTGCCTTGCGGGTTCACGGCGGCTTCGTAATACTGCAGCGTCCCGTCCATCATCGCCTGCAGGCCGGCCTGCGGCTTGGTCCCCAGGTACTCCACCGCCTGCGCATACGCGCCGTAGGCGATGTTCATCTGGATGTAAGTCCCCTCCCAACCGAAATGCATGGTGTGCTGGCCCTTGGTCCAGTTGAGATCCTCCTCGAGCTGAGCGACGTTCTGCGGTCCGCCATAGGGCAGTCCGCCGGCGCCCGCGACCATGTAGTTCTCCAGGCCGGGGAAGGTGACCTGCAGCCCGGAAACCGTGGCGCCGCCGAACATGAGGTTGGGCACGCTCTGCACCGAAGCGGCGTAACTGTTGGCGGTGATCAGCCGATTGAATGCCAGCTTGGTGCTGCTGAACAGCGAAGTGCCGAAGCTATGGTTCACCGTAAACAGCGTGCTCAGGTTATCCGTGGCGCCCCCCACATCGTATTGCGAATAGGGGCTGTAGAACGCCGTTCCCGGGAATTGGTTCTGGTCCTCTTTGCCGATGCGGAAAAAGATCTGGGTGTTCGCGCTGCTGTTGAAATCCAGCCGGCCGAGAATGCGGTTCGTGTCCTGGGGATAATCGCCGCCGGCATCGGCGTTGGCGCGAAAGTTCACCTGGCCCAGGATCGGCGTGCCCGCCGGGACCGGTGCTCCCCCGGCGCCGGTCAGCGATACCCCGATGTCCGACTGGTTGAGCGTGCTCGTAATCGGGTAGTGGTTCGCCCCGTACGCCGCGAAGTAATCCTGAACGTTGGGCGCCGTGAGGGCCAGGAACTCCGGCGTGGGAATCAGTTCGTTTTCTGTAGCCTGGCTGCGCACCCGCGTCCACTCCGATGCGCCGAAAAAGAACAGCCGGTTCTTGAAGATCGGGCCGCCCACCGCGAATCCGAACTGGTTGCGGGTGTACGTTCCCTTGGGATTGCCCAGGACCACATCGTTGTAGGTCTTGGCCGTGTATGCGGAAAGGCGATTGAACTCGGACAGCGAGCCATGGAACCGGTTGCTGCCGGTCTTGGTCGCCAGGTTGACGACGCGGCCCGACGCGCGCCCGAACTCCGCTGAGAAGTTGTTGGTGATGACGTTGTATTCCTGCACGGCGTCGATGGGAATCTGCTCGCCCACGGTCGCCGAGAACACATTGATATTCTCGATGCCGTCCAGCAGAATCTCCGTTCCCGATTCGCGCTGGCCGTTGACCGCGTATCCCACCCCGCGGCTGGATAGGTTCTGGCTGCTGTTTGCATTCGCGGTGGTGTTGTCGCCATTGCTCACGTTGCCGGACAGCACCACGAAGTCATACGGATTGCGCGTCAGTGACGGCAGGGTGGCCAGTTGCTGGGTGTCCACCACCTGCGACAACTCCTGCGTCTGCGTGTTGACCCCTGCGCCGCCCTCCGCCACCACCTGCACCTCCGTCACATTGGCGTTCACCGAGAGCTTGGCGTCGAGCGTCACGTGCCCGCCCACCGTCACCTCGATGTTGGACGTGTAGGGCTTGAACTGACCCGCGGAGATGGACACCTCATATGTGCCCGGCTGCAATCCCACCACCACGTATGAACCGGTCGGGGAAGTCAGGCTGGTGCGCTGCGCATTGCTGGCCAGGTTCTTCGCCGTAACCGAAGCGTTGGGCACCACTGCCCCCGATTCGTCCGTTACCGTGCCTGCGATCTGCCCCGTTTCCACCTGCGCAAAGGCGGCGGTGGCAACCACAAGCAATCCCAACAGGGCGCGCCTTATCGAGCGAACCAGGAAAGCCGGGGAAATGCGACCGATGTGCGGGGTGTTGGACTGCGGTTGAAAGAGCGGGACGTATGTAGTGAACGAATGCATCGATGCCTCCATGAAATCCGTCGTGCCGGAAAAAGTATTCCCCTGAGAGAGCGCTGGAAATTGCCCCGGCAGCTACGCTGCCGATTGTGGGAACGGTGCGCGTGGTTGGTGCGCACACCTCGACTGTTCAGCGCATCGTGCGTGTGCCGATCGGTCAAATTCCAGCTTGTGTTCGGAGGTGGGATGAAGCTAGATGCATCCACTCCCCAAGCTCGCCTTGAAGGTGCCGTGAGGACCGGTCTCTTACATGTCGTCGGTCTGACATTCGTGACGGTCGTCCGGTTGTCGAGCTTGGATGCGCGGGATTCGGGGCCGGATGCAATCCTGGAGG
This sequence comes from Occallatibacter sp., assembly GCA_036502905.1. Lineage (GTDB taxonomy): Bacteria > Acidobacteriota > Terriglobia > Terriglobales > Acidobacteriaceae > Telmatobacter. The sequence goes on from DASXXV010000006.1 coordinate 11,993, forward strand.
GATGAACGCCAGGTTATTTTTGACGGATGAATAGGATGGATCCGCGGGTGGGGGGCGCGTCGCGGCTCCTCCCCGTGCACAGGCGAGTCGCGGCTAGGAGCGCGACATGATCTTATGCGTCAGGAGGTCGTCATCTGCGTCAGACTGGATGATCTTGTTGTGCAGGCAGTAAAGCGCGAGCTCGAGCCGGTCCGAGACGCCCAGCTTGTCGTAGATCTTGCGCAGGTAGTTCTTGATCACCTGCTCGGTGGTGCCTAGCTGGAATGCGATCTCCTTGTTGCGCTTGCCCTGCGTGATGCAGGTGATGATGGCCATCTCTTTTGGCGATAGGCGCGGCTGGCTCTTGGGGCTTACCAGGGCGGCTGCCTGGGCGCGGTAGGCCTCGATCACCCAGTTCACCGACTGGTTGTCGATCCATGTCTCCCCGGCCGCGATTCGCCGCACGCAGCGCACCAGCAGATCCGGTGAAATCGAGCGCGAGATGATTCCGCGCACGCCTTTGCGGTAAAGGTCCACGGTCTGCGTCTCTTCGGCCGCGACCGCCTGGACGATCAGCTTGGCGTCGGGAGCGATGCGCAGCAGCTCCGAAACAAGATTCGTGGAACCGGCCAGAAGCGTACCCTCCAGCAGCACCACGTCGCTCGGATAACGCTCGATGGCGGCGCGCAGATTCTCCATGGAGTCCGCTTGCGCGACCACCCGAAGGTCGTCTTCCAAGGCAAAGATCTTGCGAATCCCCACACGGTAAATGGCCTGCGAATCCGCCAGGATGATGCGGATGACTCCCGGTCTCGACTGCCCGTCTAAGGAGTCGCCTTCTGCAGAATCTTCAATAAAGTCCATACTCGGCGGCAGCACTGCCAGGCCAGAGTGTCATTGCTCCACGAACTGATAGTCGTCAATGGTGGCGGCAACCTGGGGCTGGGATTGGCTCATTGAGCAGCGTACCACACGTCCATGACAGTGAACCAATACATCCTTTGGGGTACCCAGCACGGCGCCCGGCATCCGCATCGCAAAATCGATGCCCTCCCCTATCTCCAGAGGAGAATTCATGTCGAAAAGTACTCCGCTCGCACTTACATTGGAGGTTAATGCAGAATATTGCCGGGTGGCGGTCGAGATGACCACCGGCAGGTTCAGGGGGAATCGTACTGCACAGCGCACTTCCTGGGCCGGGGAAGGGTGGTCTGCATAGGCCGCTGATTTCATAGAATCACCATAAGATAGTTTCTCAAGGATCCCATAACTCACGTTGCAAGACCCTTCCATCATTGGAGATGACTCTAATTGAAGTTGATTCCACAATCCCACGGCACGAAAGTTCCCATGATGGTAACCGGTTGCGCAGCGGCGACATGCGCTAGCCGCTTCGGGATATAACCCCTATCAAATCTGAGCCGTATCTTCTCCGGATTTTGGCGGCGGGAAGAATGCGGCCGAGGCGCCCACCCATTCCTGGTCCTTGTTGTGGTCCACGCCCATCATCTTGCCGCGTCCCAGTCGAATCAGCGACAAGGCCGGAGTGAGCGTTCCCCGGTCCGGCCAAAGATAAAGAATTCGGATCTCCGCCTGGGTCGGTCCGTGCGGCGTCTCGATATTGGGGACAAATTGCATCCGTTGCTGCAAAAGGAAACCGCCCCTCTCGTGGCCAGGTACCGCCTCCAGTTGCGCCTGCGTGGGATCAAACTGGATGCCCTTCCCCGCGAACGAGAAAAGCGGTTTCAGGAGCAGTTCGCGATAAACCGTGTCCGGCCCGGCCGGCTCCGGCACGGCCACCCCAGCCTGCCGCAATTGTTCTCTCCCGCTGCCGGCAAGAAACTCATTCAGGAAGACGGCGGGCGGAACCACCGGTTCAGGAGCAGGCGGCCGCGACAACCACGGCAGAGAAAACTTGCTGATCAGGAAGTACCAATTCGGATGGCCGGCCCACTCCACGTTCCAGGGCCGCGTCAGATCGAATGCCAGATGGGTCTTCCGCGCTATCAGTTCGTCGGCGATCGCACGATTGTAGATCCGGTGGATCGGCGTGAGTTTGCCGCTTCGGTTGCGGTAATGAAGCTTGTCTCCCGCCGGCTGGAGACTCCTGATGTCCACCACCGCAATTCCCAGCCGTCGTGCCGTGATTTCAAAATCCGGTCGCGTCTTTTGGTGCAGCGGGTCTACCTCCGTCAGCACCACGTTCTCGGGATCTTGCGTCCCCAGCACCGTACGGCACATCAAATCCCAATAGCTCCGCTCCGTCAATCCCGACAGGTAAGTGCCCAGCGCAGGATCAAGCCCATATACTTCGCGGTATCCAGTCGCGAGCAGCGATTGGTACCCATATACAGACGGAAATGCCTGGATCTCGACCAGCCGCGGCACCAGGGAACCGTCTGCTGCACGCGCCAGGGCAAAATCAGCCGTAAGAAAGTTAGGATGGCCGATATATCCCGACACCCTGTACCCTGCAGGAATAGCGGCCATCGCTGCGTCCAGGTACTCCTTGCGTCCCATCAGGGTCGTTGCAATAGCCGCACCTGCCCCGGCCATCTGTTCGAGCAGCGCCAGGGGAACAAATACGGGAGTTTCGGCCACCCGGAATTCCACTTTCACTCCGCTGTGCTCTTCGAGCCAGCGCAGCAGAGCGTTATACCGTGCTGGAGAATATGTTTGATTGAAGCGCTGACGCAAAGAAGGAATCAATGACTCGCTCCTGCAGGACGAGGATGGCAACGTCGCAGAGACAAAGATACTCTGCGCCTCCGGTCTTTCCAGGTGTTCTTTTCATGATGGTTCTAAGCGTTCTTTCCCTATGTCAGCCGACGCCATTATTCAAATTAAACCGATTTCGTTATGAATCCGAGATCTGCAACCCATTAGTTTGGGATGTAGCCAAAGACAGAACTCAAATAATCTAACTGGTACCGAAAGATTTGCCTAAAATGTTACTTTTGTAGTAGAGGACCTGACGCTTCTGGGGTACTCTTTTCATTACGATCCTTCACACCAAAGGGGCACGTCACAATGAACTCATCTTCCGTATTAAGTTTCCGTTTTGTTGCCATTGCCGTATTTTTTGCCTCCGCCGTAACCATTTCAGCAGCCGGTCCGAATCCTGCAGTGTCGGGGCTTGCATCCCTTGCGCCTGTGGATGGAAACGTTACCACCCCGGTCTGGCCCGTACCGCAGCCACCCACCAACGGCAGCGTGACCACACCCGTTTGGCCAGTCCCTCAGCCCCCGACCAATGGCAGCATCGCCTCAGCGACTCCAGTCTGGCCGGTGCCGCAGCCGCCCACCAACGGCAGCGTGACCACACCCGTTTGGCCTGTGCCGCAGCCCCCGACCAATGGCAGCATCGCCTCCGCGACTCCAGTCTGGCCCGTTCCGCAGCCGCCCACCAATGGCAGCGTGACCACACCCGTTTGGCCAGTCCCTCAGCCCCCGACCAATGGCAGCATCGCCTCCGCCACTCCGGTCTGGCCCGTGCCTCAACCCCCCACCAACGGGTCAGTTACTGCTGCCTGATGCTCTGCTACACTGTGTCCTGCTTGTCGATAGCGTGAGCAGGCCGGGAGAACGCTTTTGAGCCTTGATACGATTCTCCAGCTCATCGGGCTTATGGGGGATCTCGGGGTGCTCCTGTTTGCTCTCCGGGGAAGACTCTTCCGCGTCACGCCTGTCTTCTGTTGCTATATCGCATGGTGCCTGCTCAATGACATCCTTTACCTGCTTCTAAACAGGTATTTCAGCTACTTCGGCCAGAATTACTTTCGTATCTACCTGGTCGAGATGGTCCTGGATTCTGTATTCGAGTTTGCCGTCCTGGTCGAGTTGGGATGGGCAGTACTCCGGCCGATTCGCTCCTCGCTTCCGCGCTATTCGATCTTGATGCTCGCTCTCTTGTTTGCGGTGGCGGGCGCCGTGATCTGGCCGGTCTCAGCGCACATGGTCCCTGGTGGCAATCTGTCGAAATCGGGCATCCTGTTTGTCCACGCGCAGCAAACCATCGCGGTGTTGCGGGTTGTGATTTTTATGGCTCTCGCCGGGTTCAGTCAACTGCTTTCCATCAGCTGGCGCAACCGCGAACTTCAGATTGCCACCGGGCTTGGCTTCTACTCCATGTGCAGCCTCGCCATCTTCGTCATCCATACGCATCAGTCCGCCGGAACCAGGCCCTATCACGTCATGGACCAGATCGGCGTAGCGACCTACGTCTGCTCACTTGCGTACTGGATGTTCAGCTTCTCGCAGCAAGAACAGGAACGGCAGGAATTTACTCCTCAGATGCGCAGTTTCCTGCTGGCCGTTACCGGCGCCGCACGCGGTACGCGGATGGCCCTCGCCGATTCGGCCATCGGAACTCCGCGAAAAAGCGAAAAGCCGTAACCCAAAGTTACGCAAATACTTGCAGCGCAGGGACTTCGAACGGCTGAATAAGGCGACCGTTTCAGTCCAAAATCGATTACGTTGGTGCTATTCCCTTTTGATTACCTTTTGTTACCCATGGCTATTTCAAAATTGGGGAATTTGGTGCACAATAGCTCCATCGTCTGGTACAAGTTGTAGATCAACGAAGGCAGCCGGATTCGCAGGTAAGTCCAATCGTGGTTACCATCCTCCGGCCGAGGGTTATTCATGGTCTTGATCTTGCTTCAAATTGCGGTTCTCGCTGCCGTGGTGGGACTCTTCCTGCGCTGGCGCGCCGGAGTTCGCAGGCGGAATTCCCAATCATGGGATTCCCTTTTGGCACGCCTGCGTCCCGAATGGAGCGCCCGCGAATTAAGCGACAAGTTCCTTTGGAAAGACGAACTCAACGCCACCCCCGAGGACGCCTGGCAGCGGATGGAAGGGCCCAAGGGTCTCTGGGTCATGTTCCAGAACGCCCGCGTCATGTTGGAGATGGCGGACTTCGCCGCCCGCAACAGCAACGAAATTGATCGGGTACTCCTGGAAACGTTGCGCAGCGACGCCATGCAGATCCGGGTTTGTGTCCTGATGGGCCTCGCTCAGTATGCGTTCACCCAGGCCAGCGAAGGCGTTCGCGTAAATGCGTTCCGGGCGGCTTCCATCTATACCGGCATGGCAGCCCGCTTGACACGCCTCCTGCAGGATCATGCCGCAATCGTTTTACCCGACTTTGTCGCGGCAATGTAACCGCTCTTATCCTTCCTCCAGAGCAAAACCCCGGCTTCGGCCGGGGTTTTTGCTTGCTTCGGAGACATCGCTGTAGTCGGGTTGCCAGGCCTCCAGCCCGAGGTCTGCAGCGCGGGTCGCTAAGCCGATCGAACCGTCGGTACGGAACTCAAATCGAGATGCCTGCCAGTTTCGACGCAGACCTGGATTCTCGTCACGCGGGATTGTCCTCGAGGAACGCATTGATTCGCGCGAACTCCTCGTCGCTCAGGCGGAATTGCAGAGCCGGCGCAACTCCCTCCACCTGTTCCGCGCTGCGGCCGCCCACGATCGCCCCGGTAACCGCCGGATGATGCAGCGTCCAAGCCACGGCCACAACCCCGGGGCTGACTTTGTGGCCGTTCCCGATCTCACTCAGCAGTTCCACCAACCTGAGATTCCGGCCCAGGCGAGGCTCCTTGAACTCCACCGCGCGCCTGCGCCAGTCATCCGCGGGCAGCGCAGCTACCCTCTCGGCTGTCATCTTTCCGGTCAGCAGGCCCGAAACCATGGGTGAGTAATTAATGACTCCGATGTTGTTGGCCTGTGCGAATGGCAGGATTTCGGCTTCAACGGCGCGGCGCAGCATCGAATAGGGCGGCTGGAGGCTCGTGATCGGAGCTATCCTCTGCACCCGCTTCATCTGCTCCACGTTGAAATTAGATACGCCTATGTGCCGGACCTTGCCCTGCTCCTTCAATCGCGCCAGAGTCTCCCAGCCTTCCTCGATCTGGTCGATAGGATCGGGCCAGTGAATCTGGTAGAGGTCGATGGTCTCCACCCCCAGCCGCCGCAGCGAATTCTCCACCTCCTCCCCCACCGAGTCCGCCCTCAGCGAGCGATAAATGGTCCGGTCGGGGCGCCAGCGCATAGAGCATTTGGTGAAGACCAGCGGCTTGTGGCTGGTGGACCGCAGCGCCTTTGCAACCATCTCTTCCGAATGACCGAGACCGTAAATAGCCGCGGTATCAATCCAATTGATGCCCAGGTCCAGGGCGTGATGAATGGCCCGTATCGATTCGTTATCGTCCTGGGGCCCCCAGGCAAATTCCCAGTTTCCCCCTCCGATGGCCCAGGCCCCGAAACCGATTGGAGTGAGCCGAAGGTCGGAGTTGCCAAGTGTGCGCAGTGCGGCAATATTCGCAGATTGGGTCATATCCATCCCACGTAGATGTCGGCAATCAGAGTTTTGGTGCCGAAAAAAGATGGACGATCCAAACTAAGGGCCGCAAATTCCCTGATCTCACGCTGCGCTGGCTGGAGAAGCCTCTGCAGCTTCCGCCGATTTCCCGTTCACCCCAATGAACGAACGCGCCTGCGCCGCAGCATCCGCCAGGGTTATGGAAATATGAACGGATTCTCCCCGGCTGATCTTCTGTGAGGCTCTTCCCAGATCTTCGGTATAACCCCATATCCCGATCATCAACCGCACGTAGGGGAACCGCGATCGCACGCTGCGGTACAGCCGGTGCGCCCTTGCCATCGCGAACGGCGGCACGCCCGACAGAAACACAATCTCCGGGTTCTCCTGCGATATGACCGCCAGGATCTCATCGGCGCGCCGCACCGGAATCCCGATGGCCTGGATTCCGCTCGACTCCAAAAGCTGAGCCAACATCATGGACCCCAGTTCGTCCGTCTCATCACGAACCGGCACGCAAAGCACTTTCGCGGGCAAATTATTTTCGCGCGATGGAACCGGCTCCGCGTCGGGCGTATCTCTCAACCCCAGTTCGTCGATGAGCTCGCGCGTGGTCTGGCGCAGGAAGTCGAGAGTCGATTCATCCAGGTCTCCCTGCAGGCGGTCCTGTTGCGACATCACCAACGCGGGGATCAGCACCGAATCGTAAATATTCTCGAGCGAGCTGTCTTTGAGGCAGGTCTCGAGAATCTCTCCGGCCTCGTGCTGATCGTGCGCCAGCAGCCGTTGGTAATAGCATGTCGCGGGAGGTACTACCGGCTGGTCACCAAGCATCACGGTGAGGAATTCCAGGGCGGGCACATGCCGGCCCATGACCACCAGGCAAACGGTCAGCGGCACGGAAAGCACCAAGCCCACCGGCCCCCAGATCAGCGTCCAGAAAGCCGCCGCAATCAGGATCGCGAGGGAGGAAAGTCCCGTGTGCTTGCCGTAGATGCGCGGCTCGGCATAATTCGCGGTAATCACTTCGAGCACCGTGAACGTGCCCACAATCAGAATCGAGTGGGTCCATCCGTGGAACACGGCCAGGGAAAGAAACGTCGGCAATAGGCCCGCAATCGGCGCTCCCAGGTAAGGAACAAAGCGCAGCAAACCGGCGAGCGAACCAAACAGAACTGCATGCGGCAGTCCAATGAAATACAGCGCCAGGAACACCAGCGTCCCGTAACTCAGGTTCACCAGCAGTTCCAGGGAGAAGTACCGGCTGATGCGCGCGCTCGCATCCTTCATGGCTTGCGTCATGAGGCTCAGGTTGTGATCGCCGCTCAGGTGAATGATACGGTTACGTAGGTCTTCGCGCTGCAGCAGTACAAAGAACGTGAAAACTACGCACAGAAATGACGTAGTCAGTGGTTCGAGGATGCCGCCCAGTTGATCGAGCCGCCCCGTCGGACGTGCCACCTCGTGCACTTCCACCGGACTCTGGGGCGTGGAACCCAGCGGTTTGTTGCCCTGCTTCGGACGCTGAGCGTGAAGCACAGCGTCCGAGTTGGCCAGGCCCAGTTCTTCGCTCAACCGTTCTACCTCCCGCCCTGCACGCGAGAACGCGGAGTCGCTGGGACTATGGATCGCCTGCATCTTTTGGGCGATGTTATCGCGGTACGTAGGCAGGTCGTTGGTCACCGCCACCAGTTGCGTGAACAGCATCCACCCGGCCGTACCCAACAGGGCGGCAAACCCCAGAATCACCAGGATGGCGGCCAGCGCGCGAGGCAGACGAAGCCTTTCCAGGCCGCTGACCAGGGGGGCGAGAAGAAATGCAAAAAGGATCGAGAACGCCAGCGGCAGGAACAGAACCTTGGCCAGGTAGAGAATCGCGATCACCACCACCGCGATCACGACAAACCAAAGCCGCGACAGGACCCGCACGGTACCTGAACCGTTCAATTCGCTTCTCCGAGATGACGGCGCCCCGCGGCCAAGGAACATTTCCTGGCGACCCTTCCTCAGCAGCGCCGGAAGTCCCTTATCGCAGACGTTCCTCCGCAGTTCTCGTGGCTCCGCAGTTTGCTCTGCGGCTTCACCTCAGGTTAGATGCAGGCAGAACCAGCCCGGAAATTCTGGGGCCCCAACCTCCGGGTGCTGTTGCCCTTCTGAGAGACCAGGGACACCGAATCGCAGCCCGGCAACACCTGGATTCACCGGGATTACTTCACCAGCACCCCGGCAGCGGGATACATCCTGCCGTTTACCGTGGCCTCGATCACCGGCAAGTCCGGCGTGGCGGTAAGCCATTCGATGTTTCCGTCGCGCAGAATCACCGTGTCCTCCGCCTTGCCGCCACGAATGCTGGGATTCCATGCGAAGGCCTGGTTGTTGACAACGGTCTCGGTGCCCTCGGGAGTGGCCAACCACTCCCGCTCGCCATACCCCGTTGATCCGCCCTGGTGATGAAACTTCTCCTCGCCGGGAAATCCCTGGGCGGAATAAGAGTCCTGCGCCATGCGAAATAACTGCGCGGAAGTCGCGCCCGCGCGGGTGGCATCCAGCAGCGCTGCATTCACCTGCGCCGCGGATCGGAAGCGCAATGCAAGCTCCTCCGGCAGGGCCCCGAAGTGCACGAACCGGGTAATCGAAATCGCCAAACCCCACTTGCGCGAGCAGAGGTTGAGCATGGCATAGTTCTTCAGGCGCTTGCCACGCGCCACGGCGTGCTTGTATTTGAGAATGCGATCATCCACCGCGTAAAGGTAAACAGAAGGCAGAATCCCGCGGCGCAACAGGTTGGCGGCCGTTATCGCCTCCATGTCGTACTCGCTCAGGCCGGGCTCAACCTGGTGAAGCGATTCGATAGTGGCGTCCGCGGTTTCCGCGCCCAGCCAGCGGTACCGGGCAATTTCCGTGTCGCTGAGCGATTCCCGCAGAGGATAAAGATTCACCGGAATCAGGCCCGGCCCGGGCGTATCGGAACCAAGTTCGCCCCCGGCCAGGCGCATCGCTGCCTCCTTCGTATCATCGGCGTACCAGGGAAATAGCACCGGCTCGAAATCGAGTGAACCGAATTCTTCATCGTGCAGGCGCGGATTTTCGTTTTCCGTAGTCAAGTAGTAGCGTTTGCCCGCCGCGGTCACAAGCAGCGAGGCCACGCCCGTCTCGCCGGGCGTTAGAACCCGCACTTCCACTGCACCGCCCGTCAGCCACGCAACGTTTTCGTTGCGGCGTATGAGTACCCCGGCAAGCCCCTGCGCGCGCAGCCACTGGATCAATTTCTGATGCTTCGACTCCAGTTCCTCGTTCCACGCGGATTCCGAAACAATCGTTTCGCCGTTGACTACCAGGGCCTTGCTGATTCTTTTCGACATGCCTGCACGTTCCTTCGGGGAAGCTTCTCAAAGAACCTACTGCTTACCGGCGAGCTTTCCGTCTGTGGTGGCTCTCAGTCCCGCAAAGAGTTCAGGGACCCGGCGCCGGCACCCGGAACCGCACATCTCGTTCCGGACCGATTGCCCGATCCCTGCCCGGGTCCCCGACGGCGGTCGTTGCTCGCTGGCTTGGGTGATCCCTGTTGTTAGTTCTCCAGTTCCGGATGGTAGTGGCTCTCCCATCCCAGATACCGGGTCGCGGCTTCGTGGATCGCCTTGGATACCTCGCTGAAGTTCGCCGCCACGTGATGTTCGAACCCCTCGCGGCAGATGTACTTCAGGAGCTTCTGAAGCTGCGGAATCTCGGCCACGCCCGCGCCGCCGAAAGTTTCCAGCGGATCATCCGTGAACCGGCCCGGGCCCGTGTACCCGCGAATGATTCCCCTGCGATCATCGGTCGAGTAGCGCGCGTAGCTCATTGCTCCAGCCTTCACCTTGCCGACACAGGTGCCGAACGCATTCTCCTTGCCCACGGTTCCGGCAATGATCTCCTGGTAATCCATCCGCACATCTTTGAAAAAGTGCTTGGGAAGATTAGAGCAGTGGAAGCAGACGCACTTATTGGGATCGGACCCGTAATTGTTGTTCCAGTCCAGCAGGGCCGACGGTGTCTCGCTCGCCAGCGCCAGCATGTACATGCTGAGCACGCCGGGCACATCCACTTCGCAGGCCGATGGGATGAGGTTATTGCTCATCATGCTCATCACCGTGCACGGAACCACGCCGAAATACTCTTCCATCGACGTCCAGCACTGCACCGCGCTCACCGTGCAGTTGGTCTGCTTCATCCACGTGTCGATAACCGCGCCCAGCTTGGCCATTTTCAGCAGCGACACATCGGGAATGCCCGCAGTGGTGACGTAGCCCTTGATCGCAGCCAGCTTGGCCTGGGCCGTGTCGTCGTTATCGGCCATGCGATTGATGCGGCCAAAGATTTCCGAGAGGTCGATGGGGTCGACAGAGATACCGGCGGTCTCGAGGATGCGTTCCGAGTAGCGCACCGTGTTGAACGCCGCAGGACGCGCGCCGATGGAACCGATCTTCAGGTTCTTGAGCCCCTTTACAATGCGGCACACGGCGGAGAACCACTCCAGGTCGGCTTTGAATTCGGGCGAGGTCACGGCCTCCGTGTGCAGCGTCGTCAGCGAGTACTTGATCCCGTACTGCATCATGTTATTGCAGCAACTCATCTTGCCGCAGAAGCTGTCCCGCCGTACGGCGATCGTCATGTTGTCGGAGCGATCGGGTGTAGCCTGCACCAGTACCGGAACCTGCAGTCCCGAAAGCCGGATGGCGTCCACGATCCCGCGCTCTTCGCCGAAATTAGGAAGAGTTACGATGATGCCGTCGATTGCATGAGCGTGTTTCTTGAACAACTCGGCGCAGCGTTGCGACTCGGCATACGTCTCCACCGCTCCGTACTTCGTTTCTTCCGGACCCAGCACGATGGGCGTCGCGCCTGCCGCTTCCAGAACCTGAATAATCTCTTCCCGCCCGGTCTTGGCCAAATGATCAGGGAAAAATCCGCGGTTGCCCACCACGATGCCGAATGTCATCTTTCGTTGCGCTGCCATGATTTCATGCTCCTTCAGGCATTCGCCGTTTTCTACGGCGGCCTTATCTTATGAACTTCGTTTCGTCGCGCTAAGCCCGATGGTATGTCGCGTCGATTACTACCCGACAAAAAAAGGCCCAGGTAGAAAACCCTCAAATTACATGCTTGCCCGGCCGGGGCGGAACTTGATCACGTACATAAGTCCGATCACCAGCAGGATTCCTCCCCACCACACCGGCGTGTGCAGGTCGGTCAGCTGAACTCCCGCAGGATAGTTGCTCGTGGCCCATTCATAAATCCCATAGAGCGCGATCATCCCGCCATACAACACCAGGAGCACGCCGATAAAAAACCAGATTGCGATCCCGGAACCATGCATATCTGTTGATCCTTTCCCTTCCTGCCGCTCGCCCTACCAGAACAGAATGTTGAGAAGCGCGAACAAGATCACCACCCCAACGGCCCACGTCCACTCCTGCTTGTACAACGGAACCGGCTCTTCCCTGGGCAGAACCGTGGCGCCGTACACCAGCCCGTTCAGTTCGCTCTCCGGCTTCGGTTTAGTGAACATGCTCACCACCACCACGATCACGGTCGCGAAAATGAATGCCCACAGCGCGCGGAACACATTCTCGGCCATCGGCTTGGCATCCGGCGACAGGGCCACTGTCGCCAGCGCCGCGGGATTGAACTTGACCCACACGAACAGGCTTGCCGAAAAGATAATCCCCAGAAACAGGCCCAGGAACCCGGCCAGCGCGGTGGCGCGCTTCCAGAACATGCCGAACAGAATGGTGGCCAGCAGCGGGGCGACGAAGATGCTGAACAGCGCTTGAACGTAGTCCATGATGCCGTGGAACTGCTGGACAACGTATGCGGCGATGATGGAGACAATCACGCCGATCACGATCGAAAGCCGCCCCACCAGCACATAGTGACTGTCAGTGGCTTTCTTGTTGATCAACGCCTTGTAAATGTCATACGTCCAGACCGTTGAGAAGGCGCTGACATTGCCCGCCATTCCGCTCATGAACCCGGCAATCAGCGCGGTGATCCCCAGGCCGAGCAGTCCGGGGCCCATGTAACGCACCATCATGAGAGGCAACACCTGGTTATAGGTGTGCAGTTCAGCGCCAGGCGCGCCGCTGAGGACTTTCTGCTGGTAATCCGGGGCCACCTTGGCATTCGACATAGCCGCGGAACAGGCGTCGGGATTCTGCGGAGTTCCCGCGGAGCCCGCCGCACAGGCGGCCGTCACATCCTCGCCCACAAGCTGGCGGCGCGAGGTGTCGGGATTCTGCAGCAGTACCAGGCCCAGCAGCCCGGGCAGAATGACGATGAACGGTATGGCCATCTTGAAGAAGGATCCGATGATCGGGGCCATGCGCGCGGCCCGCAGATTATGCGCCGCCAGTACCCGCTGCACCACCAGGAAGTCCGTCGTCCAGTAGCCGAAGCTGATCACAAATCCCAGCCCGAAAACGATCCCTGTCCAGTGCACCCCCATAGGGTTGGCCGAAAAGTGGGCGGTATCACGCCACATGTGGAGATAAGAATCGTTATGCAGGTTGGCAATGATCTTGTTCTGGAGTCCGGTCCAGCCGCCCGCCTGGTACAGGCCGAGAATCGGCACCAGCAGGGCGCCGCCCCAGATCAGCACGAATTGCAGCACTTCATTGAAAATGGCCGAACGCAGGCCGCCCAGGCCGACATACAGTGCGACTGCCACCGAGCTCACGATGATGGAGAAGTTCAGATCCCAGCCCAGCACCACCTTCATCACTACGGCCATGGCGAACATGTTCACGCCGCTCATCAGGATCATTTCCAGGGCGAAGGCGACGGCGGACACGGTGCGGGCGCGCCCATCGTAGCGAAGATCCAGATAGCCGGGTACCGAGTGGATCTTCGACACGTAGTAAAACGGCATCATGACCAGGCCGAGAAACAGCATCGCGGGAATCGCGCCGATCCAATACCAGTGCGTGGCCAGAATTCCGTATTGGTACGCCGATCCGGCCCAACCCATTAACTCCAGCGATCCCATATTGGCCGAAACGAAGCTGAGGCCCGCGATCCACGCCGTCATTTCGCGGCCGGCCATGAAGAACTCTTCGCTGGTGTTCGACTTCCCCTTCAGGTAGAAGCCGATCCAGATCACCATTCCGAAGTAAATGGCGATCACTGCGATATCGAGCGGACGCAGCCGCGCGAGGGGCGATGTGCTCGCCGCCAGGAGAGTCGGTACCGAGGCTGGAAAAGCGCTAGCCAAAGAGGCTGGGACCACTTCGAACATGAGTCACCTGCAGTGGTGATTTCGCCCTGGATGTTGTTGGACGTTTCGCCACAAGTAAATTGGTTTACTACACCGTTTGTCAAGCCGGAGTACGATGCGCCTCTGGTACCCCGCGAAATTTTACTCTCGGCGTCCGAAGGGCACCGGAATACACAGCGCGGCTCCGCTCAGAAAGCGTTTACCCGCGAAAGTGTAACACGCCTGTCGCAGGATTGTGCGGCTCCCACCCGTTCCCGGTTACAGCCGCCTGCCTCACCGCGGGGCGGCGCACGACCGGAGGAACTCCAGCGTTCGGTTTTGCGTCTTTTCCGTTCCCGGAAATTGCTGCGCATATTCAAGGGCCGTGCACACCACGAATTCGTCCGGCCGGTCGTAGTGGCCCGGAAGCAAGGCTCGCACTGCCAGGTCGGCGCCCCCCTGCACCAGGAGCCGAGCCACCTCCAGCCCCCAATCGAAGAATTGCGAACCAGCGTGGAAAATGGGCGTCTGCCCGCCCACTCCCGCCGCGTCCACATCCGCCCGCGCATTGACGTCGGCGCCGCGCTCCAGAAGCAGCCGCGCCGCCTCCGCATTTCCATACTCGGCCGCCACGTGCAGCAGCGTGGCCCCGCGCAGAGTCATGCGCCGGTTGGCAGTCGAGCCCCAGTCCAGTTCCGGAAACCGGCGGTTCACCAGCCCCGGGTCAGCGTCCAGCAGCACGGCTAGCCGATCCGTGGCCCCGCGCAGGATTTCCAGCACCGCCGGCGTACCCCGCCGGGTCGTGCACCCGGCCTCCTGCAGCATGCCGATGCACTCGCCCAATTGCGGCGAGCGCGAATACGTGCCGATGACGTAGTCGAGTGCGGTTCCTCCACCAGGGTGCCGGCGGCAAAAAGGATCGGCGCCATGGTCGAGCAGCCAGCGCAGGCTTTGCGCATCCACCGTTTCGCAGGGAGCAAAGATGATGGGAAAATGGCCGCCCCACACAGCATTCACGTCCGCCCCGTTGGCGACCAGCAACTCCATCATGGGGATGCGCGGTCCAATCAGCGCCGCGCGCATCAGGGGACCGTCGCCACCCTGGTGTACGTCGGATCCATGGTCGATCATCCATTGCGCCATCTCCAGGCGCACCGGACTCGGTGGTTCCCAGGGAACGCGGCATTCCGCCACCCAGGTCAGCGGACCATTCTTGCCATACCCGATGGGGGCGCGATGCAGGGCAGGGTTGCGCGTCATCATGCGCTGAACTGTTTCCAGGTCGTTGGCATCGATTGCCTGCTTCAGGCGTCCGGTCTCATGGAGGGATTCCACGTGGCCGCGGAGCTTCGGCCAACTCGAAAACCCGTATTGCCGCGCAATCCGGAACAATGCCTCGCCATGCGACGGGACTGTTCCGGAACGAACCATTTCTTTTGCCTGGTCTTTCAGATGGCGGATATCCGGACGCTCGGGAAGCGGTTCAGGAGAGGATTCATTGGGCACAGCGGCCTCCTTTCGTTTGCTGCCCGGTGTCCGCTCGTATCGGGCCGAAAGAAGGTGCACAGTTCTGAAGGTAAGGCTGGGCTTGGAGCCCTTTCCGCGGACCGGCTGCGTCCCTCACGCTGCTATGCATCGTAGCAAAACAGCCGCCGGTGTCATAAACTCCGCAATACTTTTGCCGATAAGCATGGAATCGGGCGCATGTCCGTCCGGGCCCGCGGAAGCTCGGCAGCCAGGAATCCGTGGCGGAAAGTATTGAGTTCCGCTCGCACGCGGCCGCGTAGATTTTGCCGCCGCCGCCCATGCATCGCGATGCAGAACGGACAGAGCACAATGATCCACGTGGCCCTCGAGGATACCGTAAGCCGGCCCGAACCGCCAGATGACACCGGCGAGTTCAACCTGCTGGGCTTCCTGCCCGCTTTCCGCGACGCGATCCGCGAGAGCATTCGAAAACAAACCTCCGTCGAAATCCCGGTCGACGAAATCCAGCCTCCCGGCGATTCGTGCAGCACCCCCTTTTGCGAGCAGGCCCTGTCTGGCTGTCCTCTGAACCTGGAGATCTCGTTGCTGGGAGGCCGTCGCTTAAACGTGTCCCTGAACTGGGTCCTCGGGGACAGATCAGCCGCGGTCTCGCTGCGCGCCTCGGACGTCACCGAGCAAAAGCGCACCGAAGAACTCGAAGCCGCGCTGCAATCGCAGAGGGAGATCGATCACCTCATCCAGCAGAGCGAAGCGGAGCGGCAGCTTCGCGACAGCGAAGAGCGCTATCGCGCCTCCTTTGAACAGGCCGCCATGGGCATTCTGCACACCTCCTTCGACGGCCGCATCATCCGCTGCAACCGGCGATTTGCAGAAATGCTCGGCTTCATGGCGGAAGAACTGACGGGTTTGAAGTTTGAGGAAATCACACCGCCGGGCGATCGGCCGCCCAGCCTGTCTTTTTTCGAGCGGATGATCTCCGGGGAACTCCCTACGGTCCGCTTCGAAAAGCGGTATGTCCGCAAGGACGGAGAGCTGACCTGGGTGCGTCTCAGCATCACCGCCCAGCGCGACAGCGAAGGCTGCCCCCTGCACTTCATCACCATGGTGGAGGACATCAATGCCCGCAAGCAGGCTGAGGAGTTGTTGGCCGTCGCCCAGGAATCGCTGCGTAAAAGCGAGGAACGGTATCGCACCGCCTTCCAGATGACCATGGATGCGGTCGCCCTCAACCGCGTCGACGACGGCAGTTACGTGGACTGCAATCTGGCCTTTCAGACCATGACCCAATACTCGCGCGACCAAGTGCTGGGGCGCACCTCCATCGAGTTGGGCATCTGGGCCGATGTTCGCAACCGCGATTCCATGATCGAGATCGTAAAGAGCGGCCGCGTCTGCAGGAACCTGGAGGCCCAATTCCGCAAGAAGAATGGTGACATCTTCTGGGGTTTGATGTCCGCTTCGATCATGGAAGTCGACGGCCATCCGTGCGTGCTCTCGGTCACCCGCGACATGTCCGAAGCCAAAACCGCCGAAAATGAGATCAAGCGCCTGGCCTACTATGACCCGCTTACCGGTTTACCCAACCGGCGCATGCTGCTCGAAAGATTGCAGCGCGTTCTCACCTCCGATCGCCGCGCCGGCAACAAGTGCGCGCTGCTCTTCCTCGACCTGGACAACTTCAAGGATCTGAATGACACGCTGGGGCACCACATCGGCGACTTGCTGCTCCAGGAAGTGGCGCGCCGGCTCACCTCCTCCCTCCGCGACACGGATATGGCCACCCGCATTGGCGGCGACGAATTCGTCGTGATACTCGAGTATCTCGGCGAAACCCAGGAGGAAGCGGCTTCCCAGGCAAAGGAAACCGCCGAAAGAATCCTCGCCCGGTTCGCCGAGCCGTACTTGCTTTCCAATCACGAATGCGTCAGCACTTCCAGCGTTGGCATCACCGTCTTCGGCGATGGCAAGGAGAGTGCGACCCAGATCCTGCAGCAGGCCGACATTGCCATGTACCAGGCAAAAAACGCCGGACGGAACACCATCCGCTTCTTTGCGCCCGCGCTGCAGGCCGCCGTCAATGCGCGCGCCTGTCTCGAGGAAGAGATTCGCCAGGGCATTCGCAACCATCAGTTTTGCCTCTGGTACCAGCCCCAGGTGGATCGGGGCCGGATTGTGGGTGCCGAGGCGCTGCTTCGCTGGAACCATCCCCGGCGTGGTGTATTGGGACCCGTCGAATTCATTCCCCTCGCCGAGGAAACTGGGCTCATCGTTCCCCTGGGATGCATGGTGCTCGAACAGGCATGCCGCCAGGCGGCCTGGTGGGCGCACACACTCGGACCGCAGTCCATTCCCATTGCGGTCAACGTCAGCGCCCGCCAGTTTCGTCAGTCCGACTTCGTCGCTTATGTGCTCGATACTATCGAGCGCACCGGCGCCCAGCCCGCCAACATCAAGCTTGAAATCACCGAAAGCATGCTGGTCGATAACCTCGAAGAAACCGTCGCCATCATGAAGACCCTCAAGGCCAATGGCGTCCAGTTTTCCCTCGATGATTTCGGCACCGGCTACTCGTCTCTGTCGTACCTCAAGCGCCTTCCCCTCGACCAGTTGAAGATCGATCGCAGCTTCGTGCGCGATATCCTGGTGAATACCACCAATGGCGCGCTCGCGCAGGCCATCATTTCCCTGGCTCGTGCTCTCGGCCTGGTGGTGATTGCCGAGGGTGTGGAAACCGACGAACAGCGCGCCTTGCTGTCCAGCCTGGGATGCGACTGCTACCAGGGGTTCCTGTTCAGCAAGGCTGTCCCCGCCGGAGAGTTTGAGAAGCTTCTGGCACCGGGCGTCTAGCTCCTTCCGTGGCTCGGCCCCACATCCTGCCCGTCCCATAGTCCCGGTTTCCCTTGCTCCCTTCGTCCCTTGATCGCTGCTTTTCCCCTTTTCCCTTGTTTTCAGCGCGTTTCAACGATACCTTGAGTTATGGGGAGTTCCCTTGCTCCCTATGCGCAAACATTCGTATCGGTTCATCCTTTTCGGCCCCAGCCACCTCCCGGAGGAGTTTACGCATATGCCGTCAGCCCCCATATCCTCGATCCCCACCGCCTGTAGCCCCTTCTCGCGCCGCTCGTTCTTCCGCTTCGCCGCCGGGGCATCGGCGCTGGCCACCGTGCCCATCCTCACTGAGGCGCACCTCGCGTACGCCGCGCGGCCCACCTTTGCCGATCCCAACAAGGGCATCCACATTGACGCCAACGAGAACCCCATGGGGCCCTCGGATGCCGCTCGCCAGGCCATGATCAACATCGTTCCACGGGGCGGCCGCTACCTCTTCCCGCTGGAGAACGAGCCGGTCGAGATCTTTGCAAAGCAGGAAGGCCTCGATCCCGAGTCCATCATGCCGTTCGCCGGATCGAGCGAGCCGCTGCATTACACCGTGCTGGCCTTCACCAGCAAGGATCGCCCCCTGGTGATCGCGGATCCCGGCTACGAAGCTCCGATGTGGGCCGCACAAGTCAGCGGCGCTCCGGTGCTCAAAGTTCCCCTGTGCGATCCCAAGGGCGCGGCCTGCCACGACATCAAGGCCATGCTCGCCGCGTCCTCCAACCCCGGCGTCATCTACATCTGCAATCCCAACAACCCCACCGGCACCTGCACCCCGCGTAAGGACATCGAATACGCGGTCGCGCACGCTCCCAAGGACACCATCCTGCTCATCGATGAGGCATATATTCACCTCTGCGACGAGCCCCGCTCGCTCGATTTCGTCCGCGACGGCAAGAACGTCATCGTATTGCGCACCTTCTCCAAGCTGTACGGCATGGCCGGTATTCGCATGGGCTTCGCGATCGCAAAGCCGGACCTGCTCAAGAAGATCTCCACCTTCGGCGGCTTGAATGCCCTTCCGGTTACAGCGGTTGCCGCCGCGAAGGCCAGCCTGCTCGATCCCGACCTGATTTCCACCCGCAAAAAGAAAATCGCCGACATTCGCACCGAGAATATCGCCTGGCTCAAAGGGCAGGGCTACGCCGCCACACCTTCAGAGAGCAACTGTTTCATGCTTGATGTGCGTCGTCCCGGAGCCGAAGTGCAGGCTGCTCTGGCCAAGAAGGACATGTTTGTCGGCCGGATCTGGCCGGCTTGGCCCAATTCCGTTCGCATCACCGTCGGCACGCGGGAAGAAATGCTCGCGTTCCAGAAGGCATTCACCGAAGTGATGTCCGGCTCGACCTCGGGCCTGGTTGCGCCCAAACTGCCCGGCCGCCTGGCGGACACGCCGCATACCCATATGTCGTGAAAAGCAGTGAGCTAAGTGAAAAGAGTGAATAAGTGAAGAACCCCGTCCGGCGGACGGGGTTCTTCATTGGTGCTATCGATCAGTTATTCTCCACGGCGCCACCAACTTCCTCTTTCAGCAGCTCCGCCGTGTGGCTTCTTATTCACTTCTTCACCGCCTTCACTGACTTGTTCACTGTCTCCACTTCTTCCCTGTTTTTAGAACGTCACCTTCAGCGCCAGCTGGGTATTGAACGGCTCGCCGGCGCCAATTCCCGGCGCACCATTGAAATCGCCGATGGTGTCATACAGCTGCAGCGTGCTGATGGTCGCGGTGTTGGGATTGTATGCGCCGTTTCCGCCGAGCAGCGGAGGAGCGAAGTTGGTGCGGTTCAAAATGTTGTAGAACTCCACCCGGACTTGCGTGTTGATACGCTCTCCAATCCTGGTGTTCTTGAAGATGGAGAAATCCACGTCACCGAACCCCGGAGCGACGAACGCGTTGCGATGGGTTTTTCCCCACGTGCCCGGGGCCGGATCGGTAAATGCCGCGGCATTCAGCCAGTTGGCGCCGGGCTTTTGCTGCTTGAATCCGGCATAGGGATTGGCAATCACCTGGTTGGCACGCTGATTGTTCTCGCCGGTATTGTCGGTCTGGTTGTCAGTCAAGACGGTAAACGGCATGCCGGAGTGGAACGCCAGCACGCTGTTCAACTGCCACCCGCCGGTAATCGCCTTGTGCGCGTCCAGCCCGGGCACATCATAAGTCACAGCCCCGGTAAAGATGTTGCGGTTATCGAAGTCGCCCTGGCCGTAGTCGCCCTTGAAATTAGTGCTGTCCTGCGGCAACGCCCCGCGATACGCGGTAACGTCGTCGAAGGCATGCGACCACGTATATGCAAGTTGCGAGCTCAGGTGGTGGAAGTTCGAAGCACGCAGCGTTGCCTGCAGCGAATTGTAGTTGGAATTTCCGATGCTCTGGATTTCGTTGATGTTGCCGTATTGCGGGAAAGCGCCGTAGTACGGGCGCGAGGTCTGGTCAACCCCGTTCGCGTTCGGCTGGCTCTGGTTGAGATCGATGATCGACAGCAGGTGATGGCCGGAACTGCCTACGTATCCCATCTGCGCAATGATGTTCGAAGTGAACGACTGCTCCACCTGCAGGTTGTAGTTGATGTTGTTCGACGGCTGGAACTTCTTGGCCACGGAGAACACGCCGCAGGGGTTGTCGGATGTGCAGCTCGGGGTGGCTGAGGAACCGAAGGGATTCACTGCGGTCTCCCACTTATAGCTGGTGGCGGAGATTGTGAATACCGGGCTGGCGCCCGCGGGATTGCCTTCCAGGCCATTGGGCGCATTGTTGCCCGGACGGTTGTCCAGGAAGGGATTAATGTTCGGCGTGTCATAGTAGATCCCTGCGCCCGCGCGGAGCACTGTGTGCGGAGTCGCCTGATAGGCAAAGCCGAGACGAGGGCTGAAGCTGGTATACGTGGGGTCGTACACGGAGGAAATCTGGTCCCCCTGGAACACGATCCCGCCCAGCGAGGGACGGAACACGGACAGGTCTTTCTTGCCGTCATGCAGCGGGCCTTCGAAATCCCACCGGAGTCCCGCATTGATGTTCAATTTGGGAGTCAGCTGGTACGAGTCCTGCGCGAACAGCGCGAAGGTATGAACGTACACCGTGCGTTCCGGATTGCCGAGAGCGATATTGGAAGTCTGGACGTTTCCGGCCAGGAAATCCGCCAGCGAGAGGAGCCGGGCCTGAATATCGCTGTCCTTGATGCCGCCCGCGAGACTGGACTTGCTCAAATCCCATCCACCCTGGCTGCCGTTGAACTTGAAGTTGCCTTGCTGGTTGCGATGGTAAAACTCGTTCAGCGATATGCGGCGGAACTCCCCGCCGAAGCGGGCCTGGTGCTTCCCCTTCACCCACGAGAGATTATCGGAGATCTGGCCGGTAATGTCGTTACGGCCCTCGGGAGGCGTGCGGCCGGTCGAGTCGAATCCAGAGATCTGGAGCTTGGGAGCGTTCATGAACGGCGAGCCGGTAATGAGACCAACTGAGCTTACGTCGTAGCCGGTTTTATAGTCATTGAACACCTGGTTGAAGTAGTTCACACCGGACACGATCTGGTTAGTGAGGTTGGGAGTGAAGGTGCGGTTATAGGTGACCTGCCAGTTCTGCACGTGGATGGGGGCCACTTCGTAGAAGGGCAGCAGCGCCGAGCCCACCGGAGCAACCTGGTTGCCTTGGCCGCCGAACCAGTGCGCGGAGATCGAGTTGTTGCTGTTGATGGTGTAGTCGATCTTCCCTACGCCGTTGTAGCTGTAGCCGTACTCGGGATCGGGGCTGGTGTAATTGCCTACTACCGGGGCCTGCGATTCGGACGAGGGAGACTTCAAGGCGTACGACGGCCAGAGCAGGGTAAGCAGACCCGTGGAGATGGGGCTTACGCTTCCTCCGTTCGAGGTAACCACATCCGCGGCGTAGGCCTGCCATTGCGAGGTGGGTTCGGTGGTCTGCAGGGGAACGCCGATCACAAATCGCTGCTGCTCATAGTTTGCGAAGTAGAACAGGCGGTCCTTGAGAATGTGGCCTCCCAGCGAGCCGCCCGCGTTGTAGTTGCGGACCTTCTGCTTGGTGGGCGTAAACGGGCTCTTGGTGCCGAACAGTTCATTGCGGTCGAAGTAATAAGCGGAGCCATGCAGCGTGTTGGTGCCGCCCTTCAGGCCGAGCGTGGCGGTCCCGCCGGGATTGCGGCCCGTGTCGGCGGAAGCGTTGGTCTGAATAGAGAACTGCTCTACCGCATCGATCGGCAGAATAATGCCGGCGATACCCGAAACGCCCCCCTGGTTGATCGCCGGGATATTGTGCCAGATATCGTTGTTGTCCACCCCGTCGACCTGCCAGTTGATCTGGTTGGCGCGAGTACCGTTAAGTGAGCCATAGCCGCCCGCGCCGGAGTTGGCAAAGCCGGGAGTAAGCGTCGCAAGTTGGGTGAAATCGCGGCCGTTCAGCGGGGCGTTGTCTACCGTCTCCGAGTCGATAACTGTGGTCTGCGTGGTGGTCGTGGTGTCCAGCGTATAGGCGTCTGCGTCAACCTCCACCGTCTCGGCGGAACTGGACACGGCCAGCTTTACCGGCTGAGTGAAGATCTGGCCGGCTGAAACCGTCACCCCAACAATCTTTTCGCTTTTGAATCCGCTTGCCGAAACCACGATCTCGTACTTGCCTAGGTTTAGCTCTGGAAACGCGTATTCGCCCGCGGATGTGGAGGTGGTGGTCATCGTTACGTTGGTGCCGGTATTGGTCAGCTGTACATTCGCACCGGGAACCACCGCACCGGACTGGTCAGTGACCACGCCATTGATGCCGCCACGAAATGTGTGCTGAGACCAACCGAGGCCGGTGACCAATAGGATCATCAGCAGGACTGTGGATACACTTCGAGTCTTGTGATTGAGCATTGCGCCTAACCTCCTGAAGTTTCACGTCAAGTTTTTGTTTTCGTTTGCCCGAAAAATGAAGAATGACCGAAGCAAAAAGACATGCTCTTAGCTGGTCTCTGGGGATCTACAAGGCCCGCCGGTATAAGGCTGGAAAGGATGGGAGTATATTGCCATCCTTAAAGTTAGAAAGAATGGACATAAGGAATCAATGAAGAATCGCGCGATTTTCGCGCGAATTGGGCCGGTGCCGGGAACCTATCACGTTTCGTCATGGCTATGGAAGCTCTTTTTGGTCTTAGTAAGTTCCGGGATCGGGCGCACTCCGCAGCGTGATCTAAATCACATCCGCGGGTGCGCTTAAGCACATCCCACCCCCGCCGTTGGTGGCACCCTATCGTGTTGCGAGGTGCATCACGGTGCCCGACCAGGTCACAGAACGGTGGACTCATCCGCGGTTGATCCTGGTCGCCACGGACTTGAGTGACACGGAACGGCTGATGCCTTTTGCTGTCCAGCAGGCAGAAAGCACGGGCGCACGTCTGCTACTCTTGCACGTTCTGGCAACCAGCGAGTCGATGGCCGTCGACGCGGTGGGAATGCCGTACTACGATCCCGCGGGCGCACTCGAATCTGCCGCCACCGTGTTGCAGAGTTGGTGCGACGTCGCGCGCGCCCGCAATGTCTCCTGCGATGCTCTGGTACGCGAAGGAAACGCTGCCCAGCAGGTGCTCTCCGTCGCTCGTCAGATCAATGCGGATCGTCTTCTTCTCGGGACCCGGAGCCGAAGCAAGATGAGCAAGCTGCTTCTTGGCTCCGTGGCAGAACAGGTGCTGCGCTCGGCAAATCTCCCGGTCATCACCGTGGGACCCGAGGCCCATCCCCAGGTGAACGTCGCCGTCCTCCCCAATATCGAAGCCGGAGGGGTTTTGCACGCCACCACACTCAGGGAGGCCTCCCGCCCGAGCGCAGCGCTTGCCTGCCAAATCGCTTCCGCGCTCAACACCAGGCTCATCTTGCTCCATGTCTTGCCGCCCCAGGAGGAGATGCAACGGAAGGGACTGCCCACCGGCGCCGACTCACTGGCTCTCCGCGAGTTGAGAGCAATCGCCGAAGAAACCGGATGCGGCTGTTCGATCTCGATTGAAGCCCATGTCGTTCACGGCAATCCCGCCATCGAGATCCTGACCGAGGCCGCCAATCGCCACGCCTCGCTCATCGTTCTCGGGGCCAGCCAGAGGAATGTCTTCCAGAACCTCACCCGCGACCGCACCATCTATAAAGTGCTGGCCCACGCGCGCTGCCCCGTGCTTACCTTGCTTGAACCAAAAGCCGAATCCGAAGAAGTGATTCTGGCCCGGCTGGCCACACACCGGTGACGGTGCCAGAAGCCGTGGCGAAGGGATGAAACCGGCAAATCGCCTCTCCTCTTGACAATCTAGAGTAACGGCATTAACCTGTAGACAAACTAAAGGAGATTCATGCCGTCCCAGCCCGACGAAAACCATACCAGCGAAGCGCAATCGAGCGATCTGATCCAGGGGACGCTGGAGATGCTCATCCTCAAGACGCTGGCTCTCGAGCCCATGCACGGATATGGGGTCGGACTGCGCATCGAGCAGGTGAGCGGCGGTGTTTTCCGCGTGAACGCAGGATCGCTTTTGCCTGCCCTCAGCCGGATGGAGCGAGCGGGAAACGTGACGTCCGAGTGGCGGGCGACAAAAAATAACCGCCGCGCGAAATACTACCTCCTCACTCCCAAAGGACGGAAAGCCCTCTCCGCCGAGACCAGCAAGTGGCAGCTGCAGATCAGTGCCATCGCGCGCATTCTCGAAGCCTGATTTTTTTTGAGTTTCCGGGACAAAGAGCAGGGAGATTACGACGATATGCGCTGGTTGGCAAACATGGCGGCGGGGGTCAAGTCACTCTTCCAAAAACAACGTTTGGAACGTGAACTGGACGAGGAGCTGGAAAGTTTCCTGGCCGCGTCTGTCGAAAACAAGCTGAAGAGCGGATGGCCCGCAAAGGCGGCGCGCGAGGCGGCACAGATCGAGATCGGCAGCCGCAATGCGGTCAAGCACCAAGTCTGGTCGTCTCGCTGGGAGTCCACTCTGGAGAGCCTCCTCACCGATCTACGGATCAGCTTCAGGACCCTCATCAAGAGTCCCGGATATACTGCCGTCGCACTAATCTCTCTCGCCCTGGGTATCGGAGCCAATACCGCGATCTTTACGCTGATCAACCAGGTCCTTCTGCATCATCTGCCAGTCCGTGATCCCGGGCAACTGGTTGCCTTCGGTAACTCCGAATCCGCCGGAATCGCGGGAGGCATCGATCTTGGTCAATTTGGCGGCTACTTTTCCTGGGATTTCGCACGCCAGCTTGAGGCCGATCCCGGGCCATTTCAGGGGATCGCCGCCTACGGCAGTTTTTCCGACAAGGTGACGCTGCGGCTCACCCCCGCCAGCGGCGGAGATGCGAATGCCCCGGCTTTCCTTGCCCCCGTAAATCTTGTTTCCGGCAATTACTTCAGCGTCCTGGGCGCGGAACCTCTGTTCGGACGAACGATCCTCCCCTCCGACGATGCCACTCCCGGGACCGGCGCAGTCGTTGTTCTGAGCTACCATCTCTGGCGCGAGTCATTGTCTTCCGATCCTCACATCGTGGGTAAATCCATCTCCCTCAATGGAACGCCGTTTGAAGTC
>DASXXV010000007.1:0-11189 GCA_036502905.1 Occallatibacter sp.
GTCGCCGTCAACACATGATCCTGCTCGAATCCCGGGTTGCCCGCGGAGAGATTCCGCAGCGTCTGAACAAACAAGCCGGAGATCACCAGCAGCGCCAGCGAAAGGGCGATCTGCGCCACCACCAGGCCGCTGAGCAGCCGCCGGTTGTGCGAGCCGCCGGAGATGCTGGCCGCCTCATCCTTGAGCGCCTCAGCCGCGGGCACATTCGACGACCGCCACGCCGGAAGCACGCCGGACAGCACGCTGGCCAGCGCCGCCAGCACCACGATCCCGACCACCACGTTTTGATCCACGGTTCCGTTGAGCGCAATGGGATTCGAGTTTGCGGGAAAGAATCGAGCGAAGGTCTTTGCCGTTAACATCGTCAGCAACAGAGCCAGCGCTCCCGCACCGGCTGACAGAATCACGCCCTCCAGTACCATCTGTCGCACAAGCTGCATACGTTGCGCCCCAAGCGACTGGCGAATGGCGAGCTCGCGCCGCCGCGCCACGAACCGCACCAGCGTAAGCGTAGCCACATTGGCGCAAGTCAGCAGTAACACCACTCCGGCGATGGCCAGCAAGATGGGCAGCGTGGCGGCCGGTAACCGTTCGCGCCAAACGGCGATCGCCACATCGGGTCCAGCGTGATGGTGTTCGTTCCCAGGTGATCGTTCGGATAGGCCGCCACGATCCGCCGCATGGTCGTCTCGAGGTCCTGCGTCGCCTTCTCGCGGCTCATTCCAGGCTGCAGCCTTCCCAACACATTGAGAAAGTCGAGGCTGCGATGCGTGATCCGATACTCGTTCGTCCCAAGCGGATTCAGCGTCAGCCATGCATCGTCCAGAAGCCCCGGCATTGCCCCGATAAACCCTTCCGGCGCTACGCCGATCACCGTCACGGGTTGCCGGGCAATCTCGATCGCCTTGCCCACAATCCCCGGGTCTCCCGCATAGCGCGTCTTCCATGTCGAGTACCCGAGCACGACGTACGGCACGGCGTCCGGCCGCGTTTCTTCCTCGGGCAAAAAGAACCGCCCCAGCAAAGGCTTCACCCCCAACAGGTCGAAGAAGTTCGCCGTCACATTCCCGATATAGATGCGCTCCGGCGCGGCTCCGGCGCGGCTCCGGCGCGCGTCAATGTGCTCCAGTCATGGTGATAGGCGAGCATCCCCGTCAGGCTGTGATTCCGATCTCTCAGGTCGCGGTAGTCGAGATAAGAAAGGGGTGGCGTCGGCGAGGTGCTCCACTCGCCGCGCATCACGCTCACCAGTTCATCGGTATGGCGCGCCCCAGGAATCGGATGCAGCATGGTTCCGTTGATCCAGCTGAAAACCGTGCTGTTGGCGCAGATGGCAACAGCCAGCATCACCGTCGCCGCAATCGTGAATCCGAGATTCCTGCGCAGTTGCCTCACGGCGAAGCGTGTATCCTGAAGCAGTCCTGCCATAGCCGCCTCCCAGGGACATTGTACTTAGGGAACGAGAGCACTGCTTTGGTACGCCATCATGCAGTGTGCCAAAGCGCGTCAAAGCCTAAGACATTTCTCATCAGTCATATAGCTTGTGCGAGAGCTTCCATGCCCGGCTTGCCAGTGACCACTCTTCCTCCTGCATGTCCATTCTCGAACACCCGCGAGATTCATCTGCTCGCTTGCTATAAGTCTGCTTACCGGACGCGCCGTCAGCTCATGCATAATCGCCGACTCATTCATTTACCGAGATCCGGAACGAAACGTCGGCTGAGTTCCAGCTTTTCGGTAGTGATGTCACCGCCGGAAACCTGACGCAGACTCCGTTTTCCCGTTACTAATCGTTCCAGACCGACGCAACCAACTCAGTTGTTGAGACTTCAAGGTCGCGGGAGGGCCTTTCAGGTCGTCGGTGTTTGAGGGCCGAAATACGGCTAGTTTGGCCCTTTCACTCGTATCGCAACGCTACCATCGGATCAACCCTCGTCGCTCTTCTCGCCGGTACGTAAGCAGCCAGCATCGCAACCGCAAAGAACAAAGCAGATACGCCGAGGAATGACACCGGATCGAGAGCGCGCACGCCGAACAGGATTGCGCGCAGCAGGTAGGCCGCGACCGCAGCGCCGATAAAGCCAAACAACAAGCCCACCAGCACCGGCCGCATATTCTCAGTCAGAATCATCCTCACCACATCGCGCTTGGTCGCGCCCAGCGCCGTGCGAATCCCCACCTCTCGCGTGCGCCTCACCACAGCATAGCTGACCGCGCCATAGATACCGACCGAAGCCAACGTCAAACCCAGAACGCCAAGAATGGATGCAAACAGAGCCGAGCATCGCGAGAAGACAAACTGGGGACTATCCGTCAGCTTCTGGTCAAGAGTTTCGGAGTACACCACCATGTTCGAATCTTCTGAGCGGATCACCCTGCTGATGTCGTCGCTCAGCAGCCTCGGATCGCCCTCCGTCCGCACCAGCAGCGGTCGATCCTCGAGCCTGTCTGGCGGAAGCGAGAGATACACTTTGCTCGTGTCCGATCCGTCGAGCAGTACCCCGCGGGTATCCCTCACCACGCCAATCACCTGGTACGTCGCTCCAACAGGCGTCATCTCACCAGCCGTGTGAAATTGCTTTGAGCCGTCCAAAACCAGCTTCTCTCCAACAGGATTTCTTCCCGGCCAGAAATCTTTTGCAGCGGATTCGCTGAGGATGGCCGTCTGCGTCCCCTGTTGATCGTGACGGAAGCCAACACCCAGCGTCATCGGCATCCCCAGCGTCTCGAAGTAATCCGACTGAACATAGGTGTAAAACACCGAATGCTGCGCCGCCTGGTCCACAAACTTGCCGCTATCCAATGCTACTGTCGCGCTGCGAAAGCCTCCGCCGTCCGGTGGCCTCCCGATTGTCACATTCTGCACTCCGGGCAACGAGCGGATGCTCTCACGAAGCGCACGTATCTCCGCCACCTGCCTCTCGTGGCTATATCCGAATCCGTCAGGAAAATACAGATCGAGAAAGAGCACGTGCTTGGTCTCGTACCCGGTTTCCATTTCCAGAACCCGCGTGGAACTCCGTATCAGCAGGCCGCCTGCGATCATGAGAACCAGGCATACGGCAACCTGGATCGCGATGAATACGCCCCGCATCCGGTGCCTGCCAATGAGTGATGCAAAGTGTGAGCCCTCCTCCTTGAGAGCTGACACCAAATCCGGCTTTGACGACTCCAGGGCCGGCGTAAGCCCGAAAAGCACTCCGGCCGCAAGCGAAATCACAAAGACATAGGCGAAGATCTGCATGTCGGGCGCAACATTCAGCGCAAACGCACCCCACTCTGCAGGTAATGTCGCTGAAATTGCCACCACGGTCACATGCAGAATTCCCCACGTCATCAGCAGCGAAACTCCGCCCGCAACCAACCCCAGCAGCGCGCACTCCGTTAGCAGCTGACGGAAGATTCTCCCCCTGCTCGCGCCGAGTGACGCCCGCACTCCCATCTCTTTCCGCCGGGCCGCTGAACGAGCCAACTGCAGGCCGGCGAGATTGGCACATGCAATCAGCAGCACCATCCCCACCGCGCACATGATCAGGGCGATCGCAAACTTTAAATTCATGTCGAGATCGCGCCCAAACGGCGAGCCCCCGCTGATCTGGATCGACATCGGCTTGCTTGCATCGGAATGCGGCGCATGTTGAGTACGCAACTGCTCCGCCAACAGGTCCATCTCCGCCCGGGCCTCGCTCACGTGCACGCCATGCGCAATGCGGCCATAAATTCGGCAGCAGGCGTTCTCGCGGTCCTTCAACAAGGTGCTGGCTGGATGCAGCAGCACTTGCTCACGGAGCCGCATCCAGAAATCCGGCACATTGATATTCGTGCCCATGAAATCCTTCGGCGTGACGCCAACAACCATGAACGCAACTCCATTTAGCTTGACGGTCTTGCCGACGATTCCAGGATCTCCGCCAAATTTCCTCTGCCAGTAATTCCCGCTGATCAGCACTTCAGCAGGCGCGCTCGCAGCGCGAGCGTCATTCGTCTCAAACACGCGCCCGCGCCAAGCCCCGACTCCAAGGACCGAAAAGTAGTTGTCCGAGACAATCGACGTCGTCACAAACTCCGCCCCGCCTCCAATAATGCGGGGCAGGTTGAATCCGGCCACGCGTGCCAGCGTTCCGCCCATTGATCGCCCCAGGCTCGGCCCCTCACCGACCCCAGTCAGAGCAACCTCATCCCCTGTCGCAGCGATCAGGCCCGAGAACGAATGAACATGATCCCGGAAGGCCTCGTAATCGAAATAACTGAACATCGGGTCAAACTTGCCAGCATAGTTGGTGCGATCCACGTTCACCATTTCGGCGCGATGATCAGCGTCGATGCCCCGCATCAGAAACGCCCGATAGACGGTGAAGAGCGCCGTGTTGACGCCAATGCCCAGACCCAGAACAACAATCGCCGTCGCGCTGAATCCAGGATGCTTCATTAGCATGCGCGCGGCAAAGCGGGTGTCTTGCCAAACCGTCTCAGGTAAAGTGAAGAGATCGATCTCGCGCGTCATCTCTTTCAGCCGAGTGACATTTCCAAATCGCCGCATAGCATCCCTGCGGGCCTCCATTGGCGCCATGCCCTCGTTGGCATTCAACTGCTCGCGCATCGCAAGGTGAAACTGCAGTTCTTCCTCCAGTTCCGCGGACAGCTTTTCATGCCTGAAGAGATCACGCATTCTTCGAATCAATCCCATATCTGCCCCCTCAGGCCCTTCCTCCTGCGAAATTCAGTA
This sequence comes from Occallatibacter sp., assembly GCA_036502905.1. Taxonomy (GTDB): domain Bacteria; phylum Acidobacteriota; class Terriglobia; order Terriglobales; family Acidobacteriaceae; genus Telmatobacter. Next base: position 4,727 of record DASXXV010000007.1, read on the forward strand.
CTCGCGCCACAGCTTCTGTTAGCTGTTTCCAGTTCTGTTCTTCCGTTGTCAGTTGCTTGCGGCCAGCCGCCGTCAGGCGATAAAAACGCGCACGCCGATTGTTCTCGCTCAGGCCCCACTCAGCCGCAATCCAGCCCTCCTGCTCCATGCGATGCAGCGCCGGATACAGGGAACCCTCTTCCACGCGCAGCACCTCGCCGGAGATCTCCTGAATTTGCAGTGTGATCCCCCAGCCATGCATGGGCCCTTGCGAAAGCGTCTTTAAGACGAGTAGTGCGAGAGTGCCTTGCAACGTATCGTTTCTCTGTTTAGTCATCTCGACAGGTCAACCCGTAGCTAGCTATGGGAATAGTGCGCCTGGATTCAGTAGTCTGTCAACTTTGAAATGCCTCGGGTCGATTATCCGCCAACCACATTGGCGTAAAATCGTCGTGTCGTACTTGTTCCATGGCGAGGCGGGGCGCAGTCTCCCCGAGGGCTTTACTTGGATCACTACCGTTATGTCGGCAAGTCTCCAGGGTTTCGGTCGGCAACGCCGATGCCGGAAAACCCGGTGCCGGCCCCGTTCTCGGGGATCATGCTTCAATCGACACCAAAATCGCTGTCAACGAGTTTGGCCTGAATTCGCAAGCCCAGTTTTTTTTAACGATGTAGTTGATCTCCTCCTCTTGCTTACCGAGGGAAGATGCGGTATCATCCCTCGGTAACCGTGAGGTGCGTACATGAGCAAGCCGTCTGACCTCGTCCAAGGCACTCTGGACCTGTTAATCCTCAAGATTCTCGCACTTCAGCCTCTTCACGGCTGGGCGCTCAGCCAGAGGCTCAAGCAGATTTCCGGCGAGGTGTTGCAGGTGAGCGACGGATCCCTCTACCCGGCTCTGCACAAGCTGGAACAGCAGGGCTGGATTCACGCGGAGTGGAAACCGACCGAGAACAATCGGCGGGCGAAGTTCTACTCGCTCACCCGGCTCGGACGGCGGCATCTGGAAAAGGAAGCAGCCAACTGGGAGCGCATCTCGACCGCCATTTCCAGCGTCATGCGGCTGACGGAGGTGTGAAATGCGGATCGAACAGTGGGTATACACGATTCCCTTGCGGCTGCGCTCGCTGTTTCATCGCAACCGCCTGAGCGCGGAGCTCGAGGACGAGCTGCGCGATCACATCGACCGGCAGATCGAACATAACCTGGCCCGCGGGATGGGCGCGGAAGAAGCTCGTCTGGCCGCGCGGCGGGCCTTTGGAAATGCTGCCGCCGTGCGCGAGCAGACACACGATACGTGGAGTTGGAGCGGCATCGAGCTGTTGCTGAGCGATTTGCGGTTCGGCGCGCGGACTCTCGTGCGCACGTCCGGCTTCGCCTCGATCGCGATTCTGGTTATGGCTCTGGGCATCGGCGCCAACGTAGCGCTGTTCGCGATTGTTCGCTCGGTGCTGCTCAATCCTTTGCCCTACGCCGATCCCGACCGCCTGGTGCGGCTCTATGAACGTATATCTGTCGGCGGGCTAAATATTCCCGACGGCGCCACCGCCGGCGGCATGTATACGGAATGGAAAGAGCACAACCAGACCCTCGCCGATATGGCCATTGCGGGCTCGACGGACTATAACCTCTCGAGCGCCGGGAAACAACTGCCCGAAGTGGTTCATGGCGGCAATCTCTCCTGGAACATGCTCCCCCTGCTGGGCGTGCGGCCCGTGCTGGGGCGCAATTTTACGGCGGATGACGATAAGCCTTCGGCCAATCCGACGGTGCTGTTGAGTTGGGGACTATGGAAGCGCCGGTTTGGCGGCGATCCGGCCGTCGTGAACACGACCATCCTGCTCGATGCCGTGCCGCACACCGTGATCGGTGTAATGCCGCCTAATTCGCGCCTCCCCTCCATCTCGACACCAACTATGCAGCTCTGGACACCTATCTTCGAGGCGAAAAGAGGCGACTTGATGGAGATGCTCGATGAGCATGAGTTCCGGGCCATCGGACGTCTCAAGCCGGGCGTGACCGAAGCGCAGGCGGTTGCCGACCTTACGCTCATCACCCGCCGCATTCACGAAAACCACCTCGATGATTCCTACGTCGCCTTCGCGGCCAATAGCCGCCCCCTGCTCGATTCGACCGTGGGGCGCATGAAGACGCCCCTGTACGCGCTGCTGGCCGCCACGGGTTGCGTGCTGCTGATTGCGTGCCTCAATGTGGCCAACCTGTTGGTGGCGCGCGCGGCGGCCAGGCGCAGGGAGCAGGCGATTCGCGCGGCCCTCGGCGGAAGCAAGCTGCGCCTTCTGCGCCAGCATCTGATGGAGAGCCTTCTCATCTGCGTCGCCGGCGGGGCCCTCGGATTTTTTCTCGCAGCAAGCGTGCTGCGCTGGTTTGTCGCTGTTCGGCACGACGTCCCTCGCGTCGATTCGATCGCCGTCGACGGCCTCGTAGCTGCTTTCACACTGGGCCTGGTCGTCCTCTGCGCCGCATTCGCTGGAGCCATCTCGTCGCTCTCGATGCGCGGCGACCAGGCCCTCCAGGCGCTGCGCGAGTCGTCGCGCGGTCAGACCGCGGGTGCGGCCCGCACGCGTCTTCGCTCGATCCTGCTGTCGATTGAAGTGGGATTGACGATTGTCCTATTGATCGGCGCGGGACTGCTGCTGAAGAGTTACGCGCAACTGCGCTCCACCGATCTCGGCTGCCTCACCGACAACATTCTCAAGATGGATCTTTCACTGCCAACGGCGAGGTATAAGGGGACATCATCGGTCGCAAACTTCTTCTCATCGTTTGTCGATCGGGTGCGCAATCTTCCCGGCATTCAAGCAGCAGGCTTGGTAAATCCAGGAGTGCCTGGCGACGGCCAGGGAAGCAACGACAACTTCACGATCATCGAGCATCCGCCGCTACCCCCGGGACAAAGCAACATTGCCAATAACCGCTGGTGCGATGCCGGGTACTTCGCCGCGCTCGGAATTCCGCTCCTGCAGGGCCGCAGTTTCAGCAGCAATCAGCGGCCCGGCCATTCGACCGAGATCATCATCTCCGAATCGTTTGCGCGTCAGTTCTTCCCCGGCGAGAATCCGATCGGGAAGCACATGACCACTTTCAACCAGACAGGGTCTGAGATCGTGGGCATCGTCGGCGACACCCGGATCGACCCTGGTGAGGCTCCGCATCCGATGATGTACTTTCCGATCTTCGCCGCTCCAGACATGATCCACTCAAGCACCCTGGTGATTCGCTCGGGCAACGATGTGACGCAGTTTGCCGTGCCGGTTCAGCGCCTTCTTGCGAGCATGGACCGCACCCTGGCTGTCTCGGAGGTCCTGACCATGGACCAGGTCCTGGGCCGCAACACACTTGAAGCCAGCTTCGATGCGACCCTGCTGATGGTCTTTGCCGGGTTGTCGTTGCTGCTGGCTGCGGTGGGATTGTTTGGCGTGCTTTCTTACATCGTGGCGCAGCGGATGGCCGAGATTGGCATCCGCATTGCCCTCGGCGCCAGGCGCGCGCACATTCTTCGCCTTACACTTGTCGACGGACTGCGGCCAGCTCTGTTTGGGCTGCTACTGGGCCTTGCCGCCAGCGCCGGATCGGTCAAGCTCATCCAGTCAATGCTTTTTGAAACGCGGCCATTCGATCCGGCTGTTTTCGTCGCGGTCAGTGCAACACTGCTTGTTGTGGCCGCACTGGCCTGTGCTATGCCGGCATGGCGAGCCTCGCGGCTCGATCCTATGCAGGCTCTGAGGACGGAATAGTGGCCGCGAACGGCGACAGGAGTCTAATGCGGTCGAAGCCTAGAAGGCTTCCAGCGCGTCCGAGATCAGATCTGCGCAACCCGCGCTCAATGAGCGAATTGCCATGGCGCCGCCACTGGAGAAAAATTGATGCCTGACGCGATCAATCTAGCTCGGGCCTGCAGCGATAGCGATCCTCATGCTCGACTTTCTGATCTGTCTGCGTTTCCTCGCTCTCTCGCTATTCATATCGCAGCGCCACCATCGGATCCACCCGCGCTGCTCTTCTCGCCGGAATCCAACATGCCAGTACACCGGTTGCCAGCAACAACAAAACCGTGCTCGCCAGGGTTACCGGATCATAGGGTTTCACTCCGGGCCATAACTCTGCCTCGACGGCTCGCCCCAGCAACAGGCTCACGGCCAGTCCGCCCGCAACTCCCGCCAACACTAACCGGAAGCCTTCGATGATCACCAGGCGAAGCACGTTCGCGCGTTCCGCACCCAGAGCCATACGGATTCCGATCTCGTGCGTCTTCTGCGCCGTCGTGTACGCCAACACGCTGTAAACGCCCACTGTGACGAGGATCAGCCCCACAGATCCGAAAATGATCATCAGCAGCAAGGCGAACCGAGGACCGGCGTACAATCCCTGGCTGATGGCATGCTCCAATGCGTCAGGGTATGCGAGCGCCACGCCGGGGTCAGTGGCCCAGACTGCCTGCTGTACCTCATTCATCAGCGCCATCGGCGATTGTTGGGACCGAACGACCAAGACTTGCAATCCTGATCCAGTAACGGTGTAGGGCACCCACACTTGCGGTTGAATCGGGGTCCGCAGGCCGCCGCTGCCGTAGCCCCCTGAACCCTGATTGGCTACGTCACCTACGACGCCCACAATTTTGAACGACGGTTCGCGCAGCGGATCGGCGACGCTCTCGAGTCCCGCGAGCTTGACTTGACGCCCGATCGGGTCTTCACCGTGAAGGTAGGCGGATACGAATTTCCGATTCACCACCGCCACTCTTCTCGCATCGTTGATTTCTTCACCGGTGAACGCACGTCCCGTATCGAACGGAATGCGCAGCACGCGAAAGTATGCCGCGCTGACGTTCTGCACCTGTGCATGCCATCGCTGCTCGGAAGATTTTCCCGACACCTCGACCTTGCTGTCCACGCCTTCATTGGGCGGCGTCGAACTCGATTCCGCCGCATCCACTACTCCGGGGATCGCCTTTACATGCGCCAGCAGCGGTTGGAAAAATGTGCTCACCTGCTCCGCCGTCTTATAACGGTCCGGCGGCAACAACAACATCGTCTCGAAGACGTGGTCTGCCTGCAGTCCCAAGTTCACGTCGCGCAGGGCCACAAAGCTGCGCGTCACGAGACCGGCGCCCACCAGCAGCGTGAGCGACACGGCCACTTCTATCACCACCGCCGCATCGCGCATGCGCCGCGTCCGAAATCCGCCGATCACGCCCCTTCCGCTATCACGCAATGGATCGTTCAGATCGCGACGCGCTGCCTGCAAGGCAGGCGCGAGACCGAAAATCAGCGGAGTCAATACTGCCAAAACCAAGGTGAAAGCCATCACTTGAGCGTTCAATCCGATCACGGATTCTGCCGGAATCGAATCCGGTGGCATCGTGACGACAATCAACTTCAGCCCGCCCCACGCAACCAGTACGCCCAGCGCCGCTCCACCCATCGCTAATACGAGGCTCTCAACCAGCAGAAGTCGCACGAGTCTCGCCTGGCCTGCTCCGAGTACCGCACGCAGCGCGAACTCTTTTTCTCGCGAGGTTGCCCGGGCTAGCACCAAGTTCGCCACGTTGACACAGCCGATCAACAGCAGTAACCCGACGGCCGCTAAAACGATGTACAGCGTGGGCTCAAGTTGTCCCGCAACCGAGTGACCAATCTGCGCAACGAACACCTGGAACTGCGCGGGATAGTCCTGCGGGTGGATTTTGGCCAGCCGGTTGACCACGCTCGTCAGATCTGCCGACGCTTGCGCCATCGAAACGCCGGGCTTTAGCCGCCCCAACATGAACCAGCGCTCCGGCAATCCCGCGAAGCCTGGCGACATTCCGGGATGTGGCGTCTTGGGAATCCACAGATCTGCGTCGTACCAGCCGAAGCGTGGCGGCATGATGCCGACCAGAGTTCGTGCCGTCCCATTCAGCACGAAAGTCTTATTCAACACTCCTAGATCCCCGTTGAAGCGCCCCTTCCAGGCCTTATATCGCAGCACGAATACCGGCGGTGCTCCCGGCTTGTAGTCTGCAGGCTGTAGGACCCGGCCGTACAATGCCGGCAAACCGAAAAATTCAAATGAGCCCGGTGTCATATCGGCCCCGTAAAGCCATTCCACTCCCGGGCCATGTTTGTAAAGCACCGGATCGTCAGTGGTGCCAACAACGCTCTCAAAGGAATGGTTCTGCCTGGCAAGCTCCAGAAATTCATCCGAAGTGAATCCCTGGCGCCCCTCATCCGGAGCTTGTGCGGCGCCATGAATGCGCGGATAGACGATGTGTCGCGCATCTTTATAAGGAAATGGCTCCAGCAACACGTTATCGATGACGCTGAAAATCGCGGTGCTGGCTCCAATACCGAGGGCGAGCGTGATGATCGCCACCAGGGCGAAACCAGGGTTACGCTGGAATTGGCGGAGTGCGTAGCGCAGGTCTTGCCAAAGGCTCGCGAAGAAGTTGTTCCCTCTGCCAGGCACAGCCGGTCCTTGCGGCGC
>DASXXV010000008.1:0-15261 GCA_036502905.1 Occallatibacter sp.
GTCCCGGTAGATCTGCACAAACCCCTTGGCCTGCGAATACGCCTCCGCGCGGAAACCCGTGTTGGCGTGCATCTGTCCGCAGCAGGTCTGCGCGGGCCGGAACTCCAACTCCACGCCCAGCCGCTCCAGCAGCGTCACCACCGCCCGTCCCGTTTCCGGGTAAAGAGTGTCGTTATAGCAGGTGATAAACAGGGATGCGCGCATGATCCAGTTCATTGTTGCAGAAAACCTGGCCGCACAGTGCATGATAGGAGAAACAATTTGCCTATTGCAATATCCTGGGCCCCGGCGCCCTGCACACCCCACCGGTGTGGGACAACAGTGCCGTCATCCGCAACATGCCTTGTACCGGAATCAGCCAGCCCACCGCGGCTGACCCGGATCCCAGGGAGGCCGTTTCCTGCGCTTCATTGCTCTTAATATCGCTCCGCGAGCAGTCCTCATGTTTTTCTTCCTGGCCGCTCCTTTCACCACCCGCAACGCCCCGCCCAGGCGTCCGCCGACGAAGCGAAGATCAAGGATCTCCTCTCCCGCCTCACCCTGCAGGAAGAGATCCGCTTAGGGCTGCCCCACTCACCCTACAAACCATCCTCTTTCTACTCAGACACATCTCACGATCAGGGTCGGAGTGGGAATGCACTTTGTCATCTTCGGTCTTTCGGTCTCATCCTCGTGGGGAAACGGGCATGCCACGATCTGGCGCGGGTTACTGAAAGCCATGGCCGCCGCCGGGCATACGGCCACCTTCTACGAGCGGGACGTTCCCTACTACGCCAGCGCCCGCGACGTGTGGGAATCTCCTTTTGGCGTGCGGCTGCGGATTTACCAATCGCTGGACGAAATCCAGGCGGAAGCCGCCGCGGAGATCAACTGTGCCGATGTCGCCATCTGCACCAGCTATTGTCCTGACGGCATCCCCGCGTCTCGGCTGATCCTCGATTCGCATGCCGCCGTCCGCGCCTTCTACGACCTGGATACCCCGGTCACGCTGGACGCCCTGCAGGCCGGCAAACCCGTTCCATACCTGCCGCCCGAGGGTCTCAGCGGATTCGACCTGGTGCTGAGTTACACCGGCGGACGGGCCCTCGACGAACTGCGATCCCGCCTGGGAGCCCGGCTGGTGGCGCCGCTTTACGGTGCCGTCGACCCGGACGTACATGCGCCTGCTGCGCCCCGGGAGGAATTCCGGTCCGCGCTCAGCTACCTGGGAACCTACGCGGAGGACCGCCAGCGAGCCCTGGAAGAGTTGTTTGTCCAACCGGCGCGGCAGCGGGCCCACCTGCGCTTCGCCCTGGGCGGGGCCCAGTATCCGCACGATTTCCCCTGGACATCGAACATCTTCTTTGTGCGCCACCTGCCCCCTTCGCTGCACCCGGCTTTCTTCAGTTCCTCGCGCATGACCCTGAATGTGACCCGCCGGGCCATGGCCGAATATGGTTTCTGCCCTTCCGGGCGGCTGTTTGAAGCTGCCGCCTGCGGAACACCCATTCTCACCGATGGGTGGGAAGGCCTGGATGCATTTTTCAAGCCCGGGAAGGAAATCCTGCGCGTCGATACGGCCGCGGACGTGCTCGGCGCACTCGACATGCCGGACAGCGAACTGGCCAACATGGCTGCCGCGGCGCGCCAGCGCACTCTTCGCGAGCACACCGCCAGCCAGCGCGTAGCCCAACTGGAAGCCATCTGCGAGGGGGTTGCCGGCGGCCAGACGCCCCTGGCCTTAACCGCCTGACCATCGGGCGCGGCGCTTGCGCGGATGCCTTGGTTGGCGACCGCGGGCGGCCCATAAACAGGAGTCAACGAGTCATGTGGGGAATCATTCCAGCCGCCGGCGCAGGAAGCCGGATTCAGCCGCTCGCCTTCTCCAAGGAGTTGCTCCCCGTAGGCACCCGCGTGGAGAACGGCGAAGACCGTCCCCGCGCCGTAAGCGAATACCTCGTTGAACGCATGATCGCCGGAGGCGCCGACAAGCTCTGCTTCGTGATCGGCCCGGGAAAGACCGACATCCTGGAGTACTATGGCTCGCGCCTGTGGGGCGCCGACATCGCCTATGTGGTGCAACCGAACCCCGGCGGGCTGTGCGACGCGGTGTTTCGCGCCCTGCCCCTGGTCCACCCGGACGAGCCCGTGATTATCGGCCTGCCCGATACCATCTGGTTCCCCGCCGACGCTCTGCGGCAGCTCCCGGAAGACGTTCTGTCGTTCCTGCTGTTCCCGGTCGAGCATCCCGAATTCTTTGACGCCGTCAGCACGGACGAACACGGCTGGGTGCGCCGTATCCTGGTGAAGCAGCGCGAACCCGAGACCAACTGGATCTGGGGTGCGTTCAAGATGCCCGGAGACGTGTTTCACAAGCTGCACCGCCTATGGCAACGGCCCCAGCGCCGCGACGAGTACTTCGGCACGCTGGTGAATGCCTGGCTTGCGGAAGGCGGCCGGGCCATGGGCGTTCGCGCCGGGCGCAATTACGTGGACACGGGAACCCTGCATGGCTATCGCGCCGCTATTCGGCTGCTGGAGCATCCCGACCAGGCCGCTCTCCAACCGGAAGGCGCCCGCCCGGCCGCTATGTCCTCCCCGGACTCTACCGTGTCCTCTCGGGACTGAACCGTCCTGGAGCGCAGATTCTGGAGCGCCGATTCTGGAGCGCAGATTCTGGGGCGCAGATTCTGGGGCGCCGATTCTGGACGGTTTTTTACAAATTGTTTTCGCAGGAACTCCCCGTACCCTGCCATACAATAGGCGGTACTGCCCCTCTGTTTGCTTAAAGATCAACAGTAACCGTACGTACAAACCAATATTTACGAGGATTACCCAATGAAAACACCTGGTAGGCACCTCTCCCTGGCGGCTCTCGCCGTCACCCTCCTCCTGCCGCTCGCCGCATGCAAGTCCAGAAGTAACGACTCGGCCGACCAGAGCGCGCAGAACCCGGAGGCCGCTCAACCCGCGCCCGCTGAGGGCAAGAAAAGCGGCGAACATCGAGGTAAGGATCGAGATCATGATCGAGACCGAGATAAAACTAAAGCCGGGGAACCCCAGCAACCGCCGCCGCCGACCCAGGTGGAATTGCCCACCGGCACCGAAGTTCGTGTTCGTCTTGACCAGGATCTCGGATCGAAGATCAACAATGCCGGCGACACCTTCCAGGCCACGGTGGCCGACGACGTGCAAGTGAACGGGCAAACGGTCATTGAGAAGGGCGCCAGGGCCGACGGTGAGGTGGTCGACGCCAAGTCGCTGGGCCGTTTCAAGGGTGGCGCCTCCCTGGCTATCAAACTCAACCGCGTCACCACGCGCTGGGGCAGCTACCCGGTGAACACGGCCAGCATTTCGCACGCCGAGCAGGGTAAGGGCAAACGGACGGGCATAATGGTGGGCGGCGGCGCAGGGCTGGGCGCACTCATCGGCGGCCTGGCAGGCGGCGGAAAGGGCGCGGCGATTGGCGCGCTGGCCGGCGCGGGCGCGGGCACCGCGGGCAGCGCGTTTACCGGCAACAAGGAGATCGTGTTGCCTGCCGAAACGCTGCTTACGTTCACGCTGGATCATCCCGTTGAGGTAACCCAGCAAGCCCAGCAGTGATGCACAAGCTATAATGCGCGGGCTCGGTAGGGTGTTGAACCGCCGAGCCTGGAGGCGTGCTGCGCTCCAACCAGCGGCCGGTACAATGGACGCATGGAACTGGTGCAGATTTCGCCCTTCCGCACGGCGCCCGCGCCCAAGCCGGAGTGGCTCAAGGCGCGCGCCCCCGGGGGGGAGAACTTTCACAACCTCAAGCGCCTGGCGCGCTCGCTCGGGCTGCACACCGTATGCGAGAGCGCCCACTGCCCCAATATCGGCGAATGCTGGCATCACCGGACGGCGACGTTCATGATGCTTGGCAACCTGTGCACCCGGCGCTGCGGGTTCTGCGCTGTCCCCAAGGGCCGCCCCCAGCCCATCGACTTTGACGAGCCACGCCGCGTAGCCGAAGCCGTGGCGGCGCTGGGCCTGCAGCACGCGGTCATCACCAGCGTCAATCGCGACGACGACCTGGTGGGCGGCGCGCGGGCCTTCGCCATGGTCATTGAAGAGATCCGCCGCCAGGCCCCGGGCTGCCGCGTGGAATTGCTCATTCCCGACTTCCAGGGACGCGAAGATGCGATTCGCATCGTGGTCGAGGCCCTCCCCGAGGTGCTGAATCACAACATCGAGTCGGTGCCCCGCCTCTATCGCGTGGTGCGCTCCGGCGCCCGCTATGAGCGCACGCTGCGGCTGCTCGAGTATGCCAAGGAACTGAACCCCTCCGGTGTAACCAAGTCCGGGATCATGGTCGGACTGGGCGAAGAGACTCACGAATTGCTGCAAGTGTTCCGCGACCTGGCGGATGCAGGCTGCGACATTCTTACGGTCGGCCAGTACCTGCGCCCCTCGCGCGATCACCTTCCCATGACCCGCCTCTACACTCCGCGCGAGTTCGCCGAGCTCAAAACCGAAGCTCTGAAGCTGGGTTTCCGCCACGTGGAGTCCGGGCCGCTTGTCCGCTCCAGCTACCACGCCCACGAGCAGGCCGCCTCGATTGCAAGAATCGATGTCCACAACGGTGGGTGAGTCCTCCTGAATACAATGGCTACGGCTGAATTTGCGGCCGGATAGCGCATATTCGATCGCCTGGAGCCAAAATCCATGCGGAGTTCACGGAGAACTTTCCTCACCCAGGCGGCGGGCCTATCGGCGTTATCGATCGCTGCCTTCGAGGATGTAAGGGCACTCCAGACGCTCACACCAGGGGATCAGGTCCAGCCGGTTACGGCGAGTGCAGGCTGGTACGATCGCCCGATGCGCTGGGCGCAGTTGAGCTTTGTCGAGGACGATCCGGGAAACTACGACCCCGCTTTCTGGCTCGACTATTTCCGCAGGGTTCATGCCGATGCTGCGTTACTGGACGCGGGCGGATGCGTCGCCTTCTACCCCACCAGGGTGCCGCTGCACTACCGCAGCAAATGGCTGGGCAACATGGACACATTCGGTGAGCTGGCCGCCGGGTGCCGCAAACAGGGCATGAACGTGGTGGCCAGAACGGATGCGCATGCATGTCACCAGGACGTGCTGGCAGCACATCCGGATTGGCTCATGGTGGACGAACATGGCAACAAGGTACGTCATCCTTCCGACCGGGATTTCTGGCTGACGTGCGCCCTGGGGCCCTACAACTTCGAGTTCATGGCCGCGGTGCACAGGGAAGTGATGACGCTGTACCGGCCCGATGCCATCTTCACCAATCGCTGGGCAGGGTCGGGGATGTGTTACTGCGAGCATTGCCGCCAGAACTTTCATCACTTCTCCGGCCTCGAGCTGCCGCGCACCCTCGATCCGCACGATCCGGCGCGGCGCCAGTACATGGCGTGGCGACAGTCCCGATTGTTCGAGCTGTGCCGCGCCTGGAACTCGGCAATTCAGGAGATAAATCCAGAGGCGTGCTACCTGGCGAATGCCGGGGGAGGTGCGTTGAGCGAACTGGATATGGTCACCTTCGCCCGGCTTGCGCCGGCAGCCATCGCCGACCGGCAAAGCCGGCGCGGCCTGATGGCTCCATGGATGGCGGGAAGGAGTGCCAAGGAATATCGGTCGACCATGGGAATGAAGCCGCTGGTGGGACTCACCAGCGTGGGCATCGACGACAAGAATCGCTGGAAGGACTCGGTGCAGAATGGCGACGAAATCCGCTTGTGGATGGTGGATGGGATTGCGCAGAACTTCCGCCCCGCATTCACCAAGTTCAATGCCAGGCCGTTCGACAAGCGATGGTTTCCGGTTGTGGAGGAAGTTTTCCAGTGGCACCATGCGCATGAGCCCTATCTGCGGAACCAGGGATCGCTGGCGCGGGTTGCCATGGTCTACTCGCAACGCACGGCGGCATATTATGGCTGGCCCGATGCCGCGTCCCGCGTGGAAGATGCGTCTCTGGGCTTCTACCAGGCGTTGATTGAAGCGAGAATTCCCTTCGAGATGGTGCACGACGGGCTGCTCGACGGCGAGCACCTGGGCCAGTTCCGCACGTTGATCCTGCCCAATATCGCCGCGCTCTCGAACCCCCAGTGCGAGCAGATTCGCGCCTTCGTCCGCAACGGCGGCGGGATCGTAGCAACGCAGGAAACATCGCTCTACGACGAGGGCGGCGCACTGCGCGCGGACTTCGGGCTGGCCGACCTGCTGGGCGCATCCTATGCCGGCAAAGTGGAAGGCCCGATGCTCAATTCATATCTCAATGTGAACAAGGACCCTCAGACGGGCGCGTATCATCCGCTCCTGGCGGGGCTGGAAGACGCGGGCCGGATCATCAATGGCAGCCGCCGGGTGCACGTGAATCCGCACGATGAAGCTATGACTTCGCCCCTGGAGGTGGTGCCGCCGTATCCCGATCTGCCCATGGAAGAAGTGTTTCCGCGACCGGCCGATGCGCACGATCCCGGAGTTTTTGTTCGCGAGGCGGACCGCGGGCGGGTGGTCTATTTCCCGTGGGATATCGATCGCACCTTCTGGGATGTGCTGAGCGTGGATCACGCCAGGCTCATGCGCAACGCGGTGGTATGGGCAACCAATGAGCCGGCGCCGCTGGAAGTGGAGGGCAAAGGAATTCTGGACGTCGCCGTCTGGAGCCAGGAGAACTCGGTCAGCGTGCACCTGGTGAACCTTACGAATCCCATGATGATGAAGGGACCGGTCCGCGAAGTGATTCCGATTTCGCGCCAGGTGGTGCGCATCCGCTCGCCCCGGGATGGACGGCGCGTGACCGGGGCGCGTCTGCTGGTCGCGGGCAGAGAAATTGCATTTCGCGAGGAAGGCGGCGCAATCATCGTCGAGGTGCCGGCCATCGAATTGCACGAGGTGATCGCGCTCGATCTTTCCGGCTGAAGAAGACGATGGCGTATGGGCTAGCCTGGAGCCTGTTTCCGAGTTAGCCGTAATTCACCGCTGGGAAGGATATCTTCGATGTGCCGGAAGGAACCAGCGGCCCAGGGAATCTGGATGGGCTGCCATTCCGTTTGGAACGACACAGTGCCGTCGCGTGATATTCAATTTGCGCTAAAGTACAACTTCAAAGGAGACACCGGAGAGTGAAGGGGACTTTTAATGCTGGGCGGCGCGCGGCGTTGGCCTGCGGCATGGCTGTGCAGATGGCGTGTGGCGCGGCGCTCGCGCAGGGAACCGTGCCCGATCCGTTGCCTGCATCCAGTGAGACGCCCGTTTCCATCCAGGTCGACCTCGGTGAGAAGGTGGGCGCCTACACGCCGATCTATCGCTGGTTCGGCTACGATGAGGCCAACTACACCACCATGCGTCACGGACGCGAGCTGCTGCGCGAGCTCCACGACCTGAGCCCGGCGCCGGTCTACATCCGCGTGCATCATCTTTTGACTTCGGGGGACGGAAAGGCCGAACTGAAGTTCAGCTCCACCAACATCTACACTGAAGACGCGAGCGGCACACCCGTCTACGATTTCAAAATCATCGACGGCATCTTTGACGCCTACAAGGAGGCCGGCGTACGCCCCATGGTGGAACTGGGCTTTATGCCCCAGGATCTGGCCGCGGATTTGCCGAACCGGCACGAGCCTTACCAGGTGCACTATCCGCAGTCCACCGTTTCGGGAAAGTCGAACAACCCGCCCAAGGACTACAAGAAGTGGGAAGAACTGGTGCGGGTGCTGACGGCTCACCTTGTGGAGCGCTATGGCAAAGACGAGGTGCTGAACTGGTATTTCGAAGTGTGGAACGAGCCGGATATCGATTACTGGCACACCACCCCGGAAGAGTACTGGAAACTGTACGACTACGCGGTGGCGGGCGTGCGCGCCTCGCTGCCCGATGCCAAGGTGGGCGGGCCGGCCAGCACCAGCCCGGGGCACGAGAAGGCCAACCTGTTTCTGAAGAATTTCCTGGAGCATGTGAACTCCGGAAAGAGCGCGGCCACGGGCGGGTCCATCCCCATGGACTTCATCTCGTTCCACGCCAAGGGGCATCCCGCGATCGATCAGGGCGTGGTGACGATGGGGCTGAATCGGGAACTCACCGATGTCGACAAGGGATTCGCGCTGGTCGCGAGTTTTCCCAGGTTCCGCCACCTTCCCATCATCATCAGCGAGGCCGATCCGGAAGGCTGCGCGGCCTGCTCGTCGAAGGTGAATCCAGCCAACAATTATCGCAACGGCACGTTGTACCCGGCTTACACCGCGGCGGCGTACAAGGGCATCTTCGAACTCCAGGACCGGCATGCGGTGAATCTCATTTCCATGCTGAGCTGGTCGTTTGAATTTGAAGATAAAGACTACTTCGATGGATTTCGGTCTCTGGCCACGAATGGCATCGGCAAGCCGGTACTCAATGTGTTTCGCATGTTCGGCATGATGTCGGGGGACCGGGTAAAGACCAGCAGCAGTTGCGCGGTTCCGCTGAATACGCTTGTCGAGACGGGCGTGAGACAAGCGCCGGACGTGGATGCTTTGGCTACGCTTGGAACGCGAGAAGCCGCGGTGCTGGTGTGGAATTATCACGATGTGAACCAGCCCGCGCCGGCCGCACCCACTTCGCTGACGATTCGCGGCATTCCGGCGGGGGTCGATCGTGTTTTGCTGGAGCACTACCGCATCGACGACACTCACAGCAATGCGTACACCGCGTGGCAAAAGATTGGCTCGCCGCAGCATCCGACCACTCAGCAGTATGCTGCACTGCGCTCCGCCGGCCAGCTCCAACTGCTCACTTCGCCGGAGTGGCTCGACGTGGCCAACGGGGAGGTTACGATTAAAACCGAAATGCCGCGGCAGGGAATCTCGTTGCTGCGGCTGAAGTGGTGAACGCGAAACCGCGATGAGTGTCCTGGCCCGCACCACCGAAATTGCGTCCAGCGACCGGCGCGTGAATCGCTGGTACCCGGTCGTGCTCGTAACCCTGGCCATTGCGATCAGCTACTTCGATCGCCAGACGCTGCCGGTTGCCATCGCCGCAATTCAACACAACATCCCCATTTCCGACCAGCAGTTTTCCTACCTTCAAACGGCGTTCCTGCTCTCCTATGCGGCACTGTACGTAGGGGGCGGACGCCTGCTCGATGTGCTTGGCACTCGCCGTGGCTTTACGTGGATCATGTTGTGGTGGTCGATGGCCTGCGCGCTGCATGGATTTGCGTCCGGATTCGCGCTCCTGCTGGGCGCCCGCTTTCTGCTGGGCATGGGAGAGGGGGGAGCGTTTCCGGCGGCGGTGCGCGTGGTTGCCGAATGGATTTCTCCCGAGCATCGTTCCACGGCGGTGGGCATCATCAACGCGGGGACGGCGGTGGGGTCGGTGCTGGCGCCTCCGCTGATCGGATTGGTGTTGTTGCACAGCGGATGGAGGATGGTCTTCTTTCTGTCCGGCGGCGTGGGCATCGCATGGGTGCTGTGGTGGGTGGTTTCCTATCGCGACAGTGCGACCGGCGTGTCCGTAAATACATTGAACGCGCGCGCCCTGGCCCGCCGCATCAGCCTGCGCAAACTCCTCTCCATTCGCGGCGTGCAGGCACTGGTGTTTGCCAAGTTCATGAGTGACTCCGCCTGGTATTTTCTGCTCTTCTGGCTGCCCAAATACCTGTACGACGCACGCCACTTCGATATCAGGCAGGTGAGCTATTACGCGTGGATTCCCTACGCCGCGTCGGGCGTCGGCAGTTTTCTGGGCGGGTTCTTTTCGAGCCGCCTTCTGCGCAGCGGCGCCTCCCTGGACAGGGCGCGAAAGATTGCCCTGGGCGGGAGCGCGGCATTCATGCCGGTGGTGATGCTGGTGCCCATGGTCCCAGTCGAGGTTGCGCTGGCGCTGTTCAGCATCGCCTTCTTCTGCCAGCAGTCGTGGTCGGGCCTGGTGATGACCGTGCCTGCCGATATCTTTCCGCTTTCCGCGGTGGGCACGGTGTCGGGACTGGTCGGCTTCGGGGGCGCGATGGGCGGAGCCGTGTTCGGCATCGTCGCCGGTTACCTGCTGCAGCACGGCTTCGGCTACCAGACGCTCTTTATACTGGTCGGCAGCTTTCATCTCATCGGCTTTCTTGCCATCGTCCTGGTGGGCGGCAGGATTCAACCACTCAGCAGTCATGACCTCAGGGAAATCGAGGCCTGAATATGAAGATCACAGAAGTTCGCGCGCGCGTGGTTCAATGGGAGGGTGAAACCGTTCCGCTCCCACCCCATTTCTGTACCAACCCCATGGACCTGGTGAGTTTTCGCCAGGCTTCGATGGGAAATTTTTCCTTTCACAACTGGCTGCTGGTGGAGCTTTTCACAGACACGGGCCTGGTGGGGCTGGGCAATGCCGCCCTTTCGCCGCTGGTGACCAAGACCCTGATCGACACGTATTTGAAGCCCATCCTGGTCGGCAGCGATCCCTGGGACACGGAATTCGTCTGGCAGCAGATGTATCGCCGTACCATGGCATTCGGCCGCAAGGGGGTGGCCATGGCAGCCATCTCCGCGGTGGACATCGCCCTGTGGGATCTTCTTGGAAAGGATGCAAAACAGCCCGTCTATCGCCTGCTTGGGGGGCGCACCAAGGAACGAATTCCCGTTTATGCCAGCCGCCTTTACGCCATGCCGATTGAGGAACTTCGCGCCGAGGCGCAGCGCTACAAGGAGCAGGGCTACACGGCCATGAAGCTCCGCTTTGGCTGGGGGCCGATAGATGGTCGCGCGGGCATGATGAAGAACTTGGAACTGGTGCGCAACGTGCGCGACGTGATTGGCGACGGCATCGACCTGATGACCGATGCCTACATGGGTTGGACCCTCGATTATGCCAGGCGCATGCTGCCGCTGCTGGAGCCGTTCGGGATACGCTGGCTGGAGGAGCCGGTAATTCCCGACGACACGCGAGGATATCGGGAACTGAAGAAATACGGGCGGGTTCCCATTGCCGGCGGGGAACATGAATTCACTATCTTCGGATTTCGCGACCTGCTTGAAGCGGATGCCCTCGACTACATCCAGTTCGACACCAACCGGGTGGGAGGCATCAGCCAGGCCCGCAAGATCGCGGCTCTGGCCGAATCGTTCCAGGTCCCGGTCGTGCCGCACGCCGGTCAAATGCACAATTACCACGTGGTGATGGCCGGCCTGAATTCTCCCATCGCCGAATTCTTTCCCAAGGTGAACGTGGAAGTTGGCAACGAGCTCTTCTGGTACATCTTCGACGGAGAGCCTGTTCCGGTGAACGGCTACATCGACCTGGATGAGAACACGCCGGGGCTGGGTCTCACCGTCAACCAGGAATCGCTCCAGCGGTTCAAAATAATCGAATAGGAAGGATGCCCTTGCGCCTGGTACAAATTGCCGCTCAGTCTCAACGGCGCGTCGCACTGGTGCGCGGGCCGGAACTCATCCTCTTGCGCGAAGTGGATTCAGTCCTCGGCCTGGCACGGAGAGCGCTGTCGGAAGCCCGCACGCTTTCCAATGTTGTGGAGCGCCTGGTTGCGGATGAAATCCTGAGCTATGACGATATTTACGATGGGCGGTCGGAGTGGAAACTGCTGGCGCCCATCGATTATCCGGGTGAGCCTCAGCGCGTGCATGTTTCGGGCACGGGATTGACGCACCTGGGGAGTGCCCGCGACCGCCAGGCAATGCATGTTGCGCCCAGCGCGGAACAGCAGGCGCAGATGACCGACAGCATGAAGATGTTCGAGTGGGGACGGCAGCATGGACGGCCGCCGGAGGGCCTCATCGGCATTGCACCGGAGTGGTTTTACAAGGGCGATGGTTCCATTCTTCAAGCCCCGTTTGGATCGCTGCCCATCCCCGGGTATGCCGAAGACGGCGGAGAAGAGGCGGAGATCGCGGCAATCTATGTGATTGCCGACGATGGCACGCCGTGGCGAATCGGAATGGCCGCGGGAAACGAGTATTCCGATCACGTATTCGAGCGCCGCAATTATCTCAATCTTGCAGGCTCGAAGCTTCGCATGTGCAGCATCGGTCCGGAACTGGCGGTCGCTGCAAGGTTTGAGGATGTGACCGGCCAGGTGAAGATACTGCGCGACGGAGAACCGATCTGGAAGAAGGAGATTCGAACGGGGGAATCGAATATGTGTCACAGCCTGGCGAACCTGGAGCACCACCATTTCAAATTTGCCGGCCATCGCCAGCCCGGCATGGTGCATGTGCACTTTATGGGCGCGGACAGTCTTTCGTTCGGCGAAGGTATTCGCCTTCAGCCCGGCGACGTAACGGAAATTCAGTTCGACGATTTTGGCCGGCCGCTGCGCAACACCATCACCAGGGACGAGCCGGTGACGGCGCCGCTGCGCGTGCAGGTGATGCAATGAGCGGAGAAACAATGAGCGGAGAAGCAGTGGAATCGAAAACACGTGTCGCATTATTGGGCCTGGGCACCATGGGCCATGGCATGGCGCTGAACCTGCTGAAGGCGGGATTTCCGTTGACCGTCTGGAATCGCACCCAGGAAAAAGCGCGGCCGCTGGGGCAAGCCGGCGCTACCATTGCCGAAACGCCCGCGCAGGCGGCCAAGAATGCGGGCGTGGTTCTCGCCATGCTGTCGGAGGATGAGGCGTCGCGCGCCGCCTGGCTCGGACCGGGCGGCGCTCTCGCCGCCATGCCATCGGAAAGCATCGCTGTGGAGTGCAGCACGCTCAGCCCGGGATGGATCGCGGAGTTGCATGACGCGGTAACCACTCGCGGACTTCGGCTGGTGGAAGCGCCTGTCACCGGCAGCCGGCCGCAGGCCGAAGCCGCGCAATTGAATTTCCTCGCGGGGGCAGATGAACAAACCCTGCGGGCGGTCACGCCGGTGTTGCGTTCGATGAGCAAGGAGATTGTGCATCTGGGCCCGGTGGGAAGCGGCGCGCAGATGAAGCTGATCAACAATTTTCTTTGCGCTGTTCAAGTCACCTCGTTTGCCGAGGCGCTGGAATGGATCGAGCGAACCGGACTGCAGCGCGATGCGGCGCTCGATTTTCTGAAGCGCGGCGCGCCCGGCAGCGGCATTCTCTCCGTCATGTCGGAACGCATGACCCGCCGGACCTACGACGTGAATTTTCTTCTTCGCTTGATGGCAAAGGATCTTCGCTACGCGCGCGCGGCGGCGGCCCAGCTGGGCATTGACCTCTCTACGTCCGTGCCGGCACAGGAACTGTTTCGCCGGGCCGAGGAGCAGGGATACGGAGAGAAGGACATGGCTGCGGTCGCTGAAGTTGTGCGTGGCCGCGTCCGTAGCTTGTAGCGGCCGACCCCCGGGGTGCGGCCGCCCGCAACCGCCTGGCTGGATGAAGACTAGCGGCGTGTGGCTTCGAACAGGAACCAGTTGCGGCGCTGGGCCTGGTCGATCCAGTTCTCCAACAGGCTGGCGGTAGCCACGTCGCCGGCCTCGTCGCACAAGTCGTGGGCGGCGCGCATGCTGTGGATCAGGGCGAGTTCGTTCTCGCGCAATTCGCTGAGCATGTCTTCGGGAGTGACGAACTCGGCGTCGTTGTCGCCGATGCGCTGCAGGCGGGCGATATGCCCGACGGAACGAATGGTGGTGCCGCCGATTTTGCGCACGCGCTCGGCGATGTCGTCGGTCATGGCGAAGATCTGGTCGCCATGTTCGTCGAGCAGAAGATGGTAGTCGCGGAAATGCGGTCCGCTCATGTGCCAGTGGAAGTTCTTGGTCTTGAGATAAAGGCTGAACACGTCCGCGAGCAGGGCATTCAGGGCTCCGGAAATGTCCTTGACCGCCTTGGGTTCAATGTCGGAGCGGGTGGCGAGGGCGGACTTCTGGCGTTCGATGAGTTCAGACGTAGTGGCCATGCGGTTTCTCCTTGGCTTTGAGATGCGGGCAAGACGCGTGGGATTCGATGTGCCCGGGATATTTCTCGCGGTTCGCCAAATGCAGCATACGAAGTTGTTTTGAATCACCGATGGGCAGGCTTCAATTTGTGGAGAAATTTTCCTCGACCCGAGTTTTTGCGCGTATTGTTTTGAGCAAGCTCAAATCCTGGTACAACTCAGCCTCCTTCTACCAGGTTGTGGCGTTCTATCCCGGGATTCCTGCCAAGCCGCTCGACGCGCGAGAAATGGAAGCGCTGACGAAGAAGGCCGGAGTCGAGTTGACGGCGGAGCAGTATTCGCAAAGCCGAAATGCCTTAACCGAATTGGTTACGACCGGCGTGTTGCTGATTACAATTTAATGCCCCCACCCAATACAGAGTTATGCCCCCACCCGGCGACCCACTGAATACACTCAAATACCGACACCGGATTCAGTCCAGAGGAGCCACTGCTTGCAGCGCTATTTCCCCACCCGCCGCCACCGCAAGGCCGTACCCGCCCAGGGCGAAGAGCGGGCAAAGGAAAGCATCGGCGGTGATACACCAACTTCACCGCTCGCCCCTACGCTGTCATGTTGAGCGGAGCGCAGCGGAGTCGAAACATCTGCGGTTGCTCTTGAAGCTTCCGGCTTGGCGGTGACACACTCGGAATGAGTGCTGACTGATATAGACTCCGTGCTATGCGCGTCCAAGTTGCAGTGAATGATGGGGTTCCTGTCAAAGCCTCGCTCAGCTCAAAGGGATGGCTGAGCGTACATCTGAACTTCTCAAGAAATGACGAACCGGTAGATTTGCCCGGATCACTCTGGGTTCAAGCGATTGACTACAGCGAGGAGCCGAACTCCGTAAACACAGTGTGGGAGCTGGGCGACTTGTCCGTTGGTGACAGGGCTGAGATTCACGTGCTGGCCGACGGCGAAACGGACCCGCCAACAAAGATTGAACGATCCGCAGAGCGATTAACCAATCTTTTCTCAAGTATCGATGAGGCTCGTCGATTGCTGAAGGCGATCAGCGCGTGCGACAAGGAACTAAACGCGGTCATTGAACAAAGCCAAACTGTTGAGCCTGAAGATGAGGTCAAAAAGATAGCCATAGCCATTGGCGGGATCTTTGCGGAACTCGACCGCAATCTCATCCAACCAACCCTACGTCGACACCCTGAACTCTTGGCGGAGGCTCAAGAGTTGCGATTGATCTGACCGCTTCTTCTTGGTTAGTCCCGAGCCGTCCCCTATTCGGAAGTTTGAAGTGAGCCAAATCATCACGGGAACCAGCCCAGCGGCCTGACGAGGTCAGATGAATCGGAGCCCGCTTCTCGCCCCGCGAGGATGACGGAAAAGCAAAACGCCCGCCTATGGCGTGGATGAGATCAAGTACGCTCCCCAATCTCCTGCTGGCTCCACAATCATGTACGCAGTGGGGCATAACTT
>DASXXV010000009.1:0-18461 GCA_036502905.1 Occallatibacter sp.
CGGCGGCATCCGTGGCCCGTTGAATGTCGGGGAAATGGCGCCCCAGGATCGACTTACGCACGTGGGCCTGTAGGGGGTCGTCGTCGACCAGCAAAACTGTCGTCATGTGAAATGAACCCTGCGTGGTCCACAGCCTGGGGAAGGAAGTAGACGTTTTCCTGGATAGTTCGATGGTACCCGGGCGTATCAGGTTGCCCGGGTTGTCAATTTTTGTAAAAAAGCTGATCAAGCCGGAATCAACAAAAAGGATTTAGGACAGCGGCCGACTTAAGTCAATTGGCGGACTCACGGATAGTTTCGAAGTTTGCTAGGGGTGTCCGCCCGAAATGACATCCTGTATTTAGAAACAGGTTTACCAAACAGCTACTTGATGGCGGCCAAACTTCCGCATCGCGGACAATCTACCCGGAACAAATCGATTCACCACTGCGCGAGGGGCGTCCATCAACTTTCAGGCGAGTATATGTCACCTTAAGCAGGTTGATGGCTCTTATCTGAACAAGTTTCATTCACCTGCTTCTATACTTTAGCGGCATGGAGATCATCGGCTTTGTCATCTTCCAAATCGTCATCACAGTTCTTGGATTAGTGGTTGGGGGAATTTTTGCTGGAGTGATGTGGTGGGCTACTCGAAGCTTTTCAAGCGGCAGGAAGAGTGCGACGACAGTTGCTTTATTCTTCCCAGTGGCCGTTCTCTTTTACCTAGAAGGCACTTGGTTAGCCTACGGCCTATTCGAAGACGCGATGGGCCGAGACACCTATGTGGAGGGTATCTACCATTACTCTCTTGCACACGATTACCAGCTCGTCATCATGGACAAAATGCCAGAGCAGGCATATGTCGAGAATGTTAAACGCCTGTCGCTGAAGGGCATTTCGGAAGTACGCGGATTTCAAGTCGCGGGGAATCTCATTATCGTCACTTCCCATAGAGACGAGAGTGGGACCGACTGGGGGCCAGAAAAGAAAGCCGACCAGTATTCCATCATTGATGGTTCCAGTGGAGCAATTCGCGAATTTGGCTCCGAGTCGGACTTGCGCACCGCCGCGTTCCAATTAGGTTTGGTACTCCACCTCGAGTCTGTAAAAGATGCGCTTTCAATGGCTGTCTCTAGGGCCCAACCCAACTGGTCCTTCTGGTGCATTGTTCTATTCCCAATCGCAGCATTTCTGATTCGGTTCTGTAGGAGCATTCGGATGTGGCAAACAGAGTCTAGAACTGTGTTTGGATAGCGTCCATCTTCGTCTCTTCGGTTCGTCATTCCCGAATCACCGCCGATGCGGAAGTGACTAAAAGTAGCCGCAGATCCTTCACTCCGTTCAGGATGACAGCGCGAGGATTGAGGGCGGAGCGGTCGTGTCCACGGTGGCTTTATGTACGGGCTGAAGCCCGTACCCTTCAAACCGGATAAATGACTATCTGTGTGACGGAGACCACTAGGTGAAGAGGAATTCTTTGCCGCGGAGGTCCTTGATGGTGTCGCGGAGTCTGGCGGCCTTTTCGAATTCGAACTTTTTTGCGGCTTCGCGCATTTCGGTTTCCAGGCGGGCGAGGTACTGGTCGACGTCGGCCTGGGAAGCGAATTCGGGCATGCCGGCGGCTTCTTCCTCCATCAGATCGCCGTATTCGGCCTTGAGGATCTGTGCGAGGCCCATGTCCACGGCGCTGATGATGGACTGGGGCGTGATGCCGTGTTCCTCGTTGTAGGCAGTCTGGATCTCGCGGCGGCGATTGGTTTCATCGAGGGCGCGGCGCATGGAGTCGGTGGTGGTGTCGGCGTACAGGATGGCTCTGCCTTCGATGTGACGGGCGGCGCGGCCCATGGTCTGGATGAGGGAGCCGGAGGAACGCAGGAAGCCCTCCTTGTCGGCGTCAAGGATGGCGACCAGGGAGACTTCGGGGAGGTCGAGTCCTTCGCGGAGGAGGTTGATGCCAATGAGGACGTCGAACTCGCCTTTGCGCAGACCGGCGAGGAGTTTGACGCGTTCGAGGGTTTCGATTTCGGAGTGCATGTAGCGGCAGCGTACGCCGACCTCGGTGTAGTAGCCGGCGAGGTCCTCGGCCATGCGCTTGGTGAGGGTGGTGACGAGGACGCGCTCGCCGCGGTTGGCGCGGTCACGGATCTCGGCGAGCAGATCGTCGATCTGACCTTTGACGGGGCGGATTTCGACCTGGGGATCGACGAGGCCGGTGGGGCGGATGACCTGTTCCACTACTACGCCAGCGGATCGGGTGAGCTCGTAGGGGCCGGGGGTGGCGGAAACGTAGATCGCCTGTTGGACGCGGTTCTCGAACTCGTCGAATTTCAGGGGGCGGTTGTCGACGGCGGAGGGCAGGCGGAAGCCGTAGTCGACGAGATTTTGCTTGCGGCTGCGGTCGCCATGCCACATGCCGTGGACCTGGGGGATGGTGGCGTGGCTTTCGTCGACGAAGAGGAGGAAGTCGCGGGGGAAGTAGTCGAGGAGGGTTGGAGGGGGCTCGCCGGGGAGGCGTCCGGAGAAGTGGCGCGAGTAGTTCTCGATGCCGTGGCAGTAGCCCATGGACTTGATCATCTCCAGATCGAAGCGGGTGCGCTGCTGGATGCGCTGGGCTTCGACCATGCGGCCCTGGGATTCGAGGGCGGCGGTCCACTCCTCGAGTTCACGGAGGATGGAGTCGATGGCCTGGGCCTTGCGCTCGGGCTGCACCACGTAGTGGCTCTTGGGGTAGATGGGCAGGCGGGAGTATTTCTGCTTGACGGTGCCGAAGAGGGGGTCGATCTGGGCAAGGGACTCGATCTCGTCGCCGAAGAGCTCGATGCGGTAGGCGGTTTCGTCGTAGGTGGGAAAGACCTCGATGACGTCGCCACGCACGCGGAAGGTGCCGCGGCGGAAGTCGGCATCGTTGCGCTCGTAAAGGATTTCGACCAGGCGGCGGGTGATGTCCTTGCGGGCGATGCGCTGGCCTTTTTCGAGGAGGAGGAGCATGCCGTAGTAGGCTTCGGGCGAGCCGAGGCCGTAGATGCAGCTTACGGAGCTGACGATGATGGCGTCGCGGCGCTCGAACAAGGAGCGGGTGGCGGAGAGCCGCAGCTTGTCGAGCTCTTCGTTGATGGTGGCTTCCTTTTCGATATAGAGGTCGCCGGCGGGGATGTACGCCTCGGGCTGGTAGTAGTCGTAATAGCTGACGAAGTACTCGACGGCGTTGCCGGGGAAGAACTGCTTGAACTCGTGGTAGAGCTGGGCGGCCAGGGTCTTGTTGTGGGCGAGGATGAGGGCGGGACGGTTGGACTGCTCGATGACCTTGGCCATGGTGAAGGTCTTACCAGAGCCGGTTACGCCGAGGAGGACCTGGTGTTTTTCGCCGGCGCCAAGGCCCTCGACGAGCTCTTCGATGGCGCGGGGCTGATCGCCGCGGGGCTTGTAGGGGGTGACCAGTTGGAAGTCCATCGGGAGGATTATACAGGAGCGAAGAGGTGGCGAAGAGAGGAAAACCGGGGGCGGCGAAACCAGGCGTAAATACCGGAGTTTCCCAACGGTTATCGGGCCCGGGAGGGGGATCGTCGATTTGCGGGGGTCAGAGGGTCTCCCAGGTGCGAAGGATGTGTTCGAACCGGGTCATGTCGACCCGCTGGTTGTTGAACTTTACGCCTTCCAGCCGCAGTCTGCGGCGCTGTTCGAGGGCGGCGTCCTGGCGGAGCTTGATGAGGCCGCCGGCGCCTAGTACACGGTGCCAGGGGAGGGAATCGGGGGTGTCGGTCCGGAGGAGGCGGGCGACGGCGCGGTGGTAGAGGGGATAGCCGGCAGCGGCGGCGACTTTGCCGTAGGTGCTGACTTTCCCCGGAGGAATGGAAAGGATGAGGCGGCGGAAGGCGGCGTCGCGTTCCTGGTTGGAGCGCAGGCCGTCACGCAGAATCGCCCGCCTTATTTTTGAGGTGGGAACGAGCGGCGGGTTCCACATCATCGTGGAAGCGTGGGCAGGTGTTTTTTTGCGACGCGTGCTCACAGTGGAGGCTCCGCGGACAGGAATCTCCCCATTATCTCCCCAGCTGCTTCCTGATGGAGAACCGGGCTGCCGGCGCGGCGGTATGCCGGCACGGAGCACGCCCTGCAAGTCGGGAAAATGTTTCGTTTAGCGAGCATCGGCTCGTCCCGATGGAGGGACGAGCCGCATTGCCTGGTGGACCTATGGCTTAATCGCGCGAGGCGAGCCAGCCCACCAGGGCTCCGGTGAGCACGCCGGCGGCGAAGACGACGCCCATGGCCTGGAACGGCCGCTGCTTTACCGTGTGGCGAGCGTCGCCGATCATGTCTTCGGCGGCGTAGCGGCCCTGCTTGATGGTTTTCATGGCGGTTTTCACGCCATCTTCCACGGCTTCGGTGACTATCGATTTAATTCTGGAGACCTCGCGAAGAGCCTCCTCGACGGTTGCGGGCATTTCCAAAACGTCTGATGGCATAAGCCTTGTCTCCTTCACAAAAAATTGTGACCGGCGCTTGTGTGTACGCGCGGTGACGGGAAGCCCATGGGCGTGTGATGTGATGCCCAGGGATGATGTTGTTCCGCGAACAAGCTGTTCCGCGAACAATAACTTTGAACCCGCGGTTCGGACTTGGCCTGCCTGAGTCAAAGCCTGGAACGCAATGCATCAGCGAAGCATTGCGACTGACCTAGCCGGTGATGCGGGGCCTAAGCAGACGGTTTCTGGGCTGACAAATCTGACAATAGAAGCCTGGCAGCGGGCCCATGCGAGATTTAACCCCCCTGTAACCAGTCCGTAACCAAGACACCGATCTTCACCACCTATATTTCTCTGCGGATAAGGATCTGCTGTTCCCCGGCTTCAATCGGATTCTTCATCCGGGCCCGGTCCCAAGGCTCACTGGTCAACTTGCGCTTTTTCCCGCGGCGGGCGGCGGCCCGTCCCGGCAGCCTGGTTGTCTGTCTCCGTTGCAAAGCGAGAATCCCCCAACCTGGAGAAGTTGAAAGACATGAATGTAAGGAATGCAGCGCTGGTGCTCGCCGCCGGCGCTTTGTATGCCGGCTTAGCGCTTGCGCAGGAAGTCGACCGCTGCGGACGAACGCGTCGTAGATAAAGAGCTACGCCGCGACAACAGCTATGCACGGACGGCGAACCTGGCCACCAACTACTTTGCGGCACGCCAATTCGCGAAGTAAGCAGTTCGCCGAGCCGCAACGCATGCCGGAGAGGTCCCGCGACAACTCCGGTGATGCATCCAGAACTTTCTCATGGACCGCAGGCCGTAAGGGATTTGCGAACTCCATTCATTTTCCTCAGGAGACGATATGCGTCAAAAGATTTCGATCGCCGCGATTGCCGCGGCGGCTTTAATACTCGGCGCCTCCGCCCAGGACGACGGCGGAGGGCGGGACGACAGTTCCATCAAGCATGTGCTGCTGATCAGCATCGACGGCATGCACGCACTCGATTTCAAGAATTGCGCACACGGCATGGCGGGTGTAAACAATGGCAAGCCGTATTGTCCCAACCTCGGCGAACTGAGCGAGAACGGGGTGAATTACGTGGCCGCCAATACTTCGAAGCCGTCGGACTCGTTTCCGGGGCTGATGAATATTGTGAGCGGAGCGACGCCGCGGCTGATGGGGGTCTACTACGACGTGGCGTACGACCGCTCGCTGGACGGCCCACAGACTACGACGGGCAATGGCAATCCCGCAGCCCCGTGCGATGCGAAGGCCCCGCCAACCGGGTACACGACGGAGTATGAAGAAGGCCTGGACATCGATCAGACGAAGGTGAACGGCGGGGCGCCGGGCGCGGGCCTGACCGACGGCGGCATTGCTTCGCTGGATGCGACGAAGATGGACCGCGATCCGGCCAAGGGTTGCAAGCCGGTTTATCCGTGGGAATTCGTGCGCACCAATACCATCTACGGGGTGATTCACAAGGCGGGCGGCTATACGGCGTGGTCCGACAAGCATCCGGCGTACTCGTCGGTGGCGGGCCGCGATGGCGTGGGGGTGGTGGACGATTATTATTCGCCGGAGATCAACTCCACCGTCATCGGCTTGCCCAACGTGAAGACTCCGGACGGAACGAATTGCAGCACGGTGCCGGATCCCACCTCGGATCTGACCGCGTGGACCAACAGCTTCCAGAACATCAAGTGCTACGACACGCTGAAGGTGCAGGCGATCCTGAACGAGATCGACGGGAAGAATCACCTGGGCACCAAGACGACCAAGACGCCCACGATTTTCGGGATGAACTTCCAGGCCGTGAGCGTGGGCCAGAAGCTGATTGAGAACGGGGTGAAGGGCGGATACCTGGATGCTGCCGGTACGCCAAGCGCGGACCTGCTGGGCGAGATCCAGTTTGTGGATGACTCGATAGGCGAGATGATCGAAGGACTGAAGCATCGCGGGCTGCTCGAGAAGACGCTGGTGATCATCACCTCCAAGCACGGCCAGTCGCCCATCGATCCCAACCTGTTTTTCCCCATTCCGGGCAAGACCAGCAACGGACTATCGCCGGCGACGTTGATCTCGAATCAACTGCACGCCGCCATGCCGCCGTCGGAGGATCCCAACGGAAGCGGCATCGGTGCGACGGAGGATGACGTTTCGCTGTTGTGGCTGACGAAGACTTCGTACACGGATGCGGCGGTGTCGCTGCTGGAGTCGAACCTGAAGACCATCGGTGCGGGGCAGATCTTCTACGGCGAAAGCGTGGCGCTGAACTATGACAAGCCAGGGCTGGGGCCGGGGCTGGATCCGCGCACGCCAGACATCATTGTCACTCCGAACGTGGGCGTGATCTATACCGGCAGCAGCAAGAAGCAGGAAGAGCACGGCGGGTTTGCGCACGACGATACCAACGTGATGCTGCTGGTGTCGCATCCGTCGTACAAGGCACATACGGTGTACAGCGAAGTGGGCACGCTGCAGATCGCTCCTTCGATCCTGAAGGCGTTGGGTCTGGATCCACGGGCGCTGGACGGGGTGCGGCTCGAAGGCACCGGGGTTCTGCCTGATGTGAACCTCAGCTTCAGCCACTAGGGCCTGTTAACGCTACTGGGATGGCAGCGACGGGAGCCAGTTTTTCCCAGTTCTAGGAGAGAGGAGTGAACTGTAGCCGGTTACTGGAGCGACGAGCGACAACGAAATGGGGAAAACTGGCCCCGTCCCTTCGGGTTGCGGCGCAAATCGGGCCGTACTTCGTTGTCGTCCTGGGCGGTGGGCCCGCCACAGCCGTCGTCCTCCGCCTCGTCTGGCCCGATTTTCGCTCGCAACGCTGTTCACCCCAGTAGTGTTAACAGGCCCAAGTAAGAAGTGAAGAAGTGAATTGGCTTGCCGGGAGCTTTGGGAACCTTTAGCGATGGCGGGCCAGGGAGCGGTTGCGCAGCCACTTGGCGATTCCGAGCGCCAGCAGCAGCGAGCCGAAGGGGATGCACATGAGGGCCACGATGAGGGCAAACCACCCGCTGTTGGTGCTGGCCCCAGTGGGCGAAAACCCGCCCAGGAGGGACTCCAGGAGCAACGCCGAGAGCAGGCCCGCGCCCAGCATACTGCCTCCCCACTGAAGCAACTGGCGGGTTCCATCGTCTTTGACTGGAGGCGTGCCGAACTGTCGAAGCCGGGTTGGGGGCTTTTCGGGCATGGCTGTCCTCAACCGGTTGCCAGCCGAAGCATGACATAAGTGACGACCCCGGTAAGGGAGACGTAGAGCCAGAGGGGAAAGGTCCATCGGGCGATGCGGCGATGCTGCGGAAATCGTCCTGTAAGCGAGAAGAAGAAAGTGACCAGCACGAGGGGCAGAGTGGCGGTAGCCAGGACAATATGGGTCGCGAGCAGCGGCAGGTAAACGGATCTATAGGCGGCGTGCACGGGGTAGCGCACATCTCCGTGCAGCGCGTGATGAAGGATGTAGCCGACCAGGAACAGCGTAGAGAAAACAAACGCGGTAATCATGGAGGCGCGATGGGCGGCGATGTTCCGGGCGCGGATGAATGTGAACCCGATCAGCAGGGCGGTAGCGCTGAGGCCGTTCATCACTGCGTTGAGGGGCGGTAGAAACGCGAAGCGGACCTGGCGAATGTCGGAAGCGGGATGCAGGTAGATGAGCCAGAACAGGAACAGAGACGCCGCTGCGCTGATGGCAAGGATGACGGCAATGGCCGGTCCGGTCCCGGATTTGCGCACCGAAGATGGGGCGATGGTCTTCAATTCGTTTCCTGTCGTGGGCGCTTCGGGTCTCGGGTGAAAGCGGGACGACGATCTTCCGCCAGAATGATCCGGATATTCCAGCTTAATGCTTGGCGATGGCGCAAAGCATTAAGGCGGTCATGAGCAGGGGGAGATAGATGACGCTGACCTTGAGCAGATCGCGCGCCAGCGAACGGCTCAGCTCCGCCGAAGTCGTCTTGAGGATGCGCGCGAAACGGACGGTGTAAGCCAGATAAAACAGGCCCAGCGCGCCGGCCAGCCCGCCATACACTTCTCCGGTCATGCCCAGCTTCCACGGGGCGAGGCTGACGGGGATCATGAGAACGGCGTAAAACAGGGCCTCGAAGACGGTGGACCAGCCGTCGGGCTGCACCACCGGCAGCATCCGAATGCCGGCACGCGCGTAATCTTCGCGATAAAGCCAGGCGATGGCCATGAAGTGGGGAAACTGCCAGACGAAGAGTATGGCGAACAGGGCAACGGCGGGCCACTCGATGCGGCCGCGCGCCGCGGTCCAGCCGAGCATGGGCCCCATGGCTCCCGGGAACGCGCCGATGAAGGTGGCGAGGGTGGTCACGCGCTTGAGCGGCGTATAGATGGCGACGTAGGTGAAGGCCGTGAGCAGGGCGAGCGCGACCGTGATGGCGTTGGTATGCATCATCAACCATCCGGCGCCCACGGCCAAAGCCGCCAGGCCGGCGAGCACGCCGCCTGCCAGGGACATGCGCCCGGCCGCCAGCGGACGGTTGGAAGTGCGAACCATGAGGGCGTCCGTTTTGCGCTCGAGCGCCTGGTTCAAGGCGCCCGCGCCGGCAGAAACCAGGCCGATGCCGAAGAGAGTGTCAATCAAACCACGCTGCAGGCTGGAGATTCCGGATTGCATAGAGCCGAGATAAAAGCCTGCCCACGCAGTGACCACGACCATCCCCGTAACGCGCACCTTGAAGAGTTCGCGGCAGTCCGCGATGAGCTGGGCAGTCGAGCCGGGCCGCGGCACAACCGACGCGGAGTGCACAGAGTGCCCGGCCGGAGCCGGCATATCAACCGGGAGAATTGCGCGGGAAGCGTGAGCCATTGCGGCTGAACTATACCTCAAAGGGGAGTGCCCGGGTGGTTCTCCCGGGGGACTGAATCGATGATATCAACCCTGGATGCCGCGGACGGGTGCCGAGATACCTGCGCGTCGCACGTCCAGACCAGATTGGGAATGAGACCTTTCGGCCCACAAACTGCTCAGGCGCGGGCCAATGCCATAGCCTGCAAGATGGCTTCGACCAACTGTTCGGGCGAAATTTCGTCGGCAGGAACGGAAAGGTGCGCCATGCGGTACAGCGGCAACCGGCGCTCATAACGAGCCGCCAGATTGGCCTGATCGGCCAGCACCGGCCGGGTGTGCTCCGTCCCCCCGCAGCGGGCCAGGGTTGTTTCCAGCCTTATGTCGAGGTTGACGAGCAACGTTCCCGGGGCGTTCAGAAGGAGGTCGCGCGTGGCCGTGGTCTCGATGGCGCCTCCGCCGAGAGCCAGCACCAGGCCGTCCTGGCTGGCCAGGCGGGCGATGGTGGCATGTTCACGTTGGCGAAACACCAGCTCGCCATGGCGGGCAAAAAACTCGGTGATCGGCATCCCGGTTGCGGCGACGATTACGTCATCGGCATCGATGAATTGCCAGCTTAAGCGCCTGGCCAGAAGCGGCCCTACGGTGCTCTTCCCCGATCCCATGAACCCTGTGAGCACGAGACGGCGTATGGGAGCGGATTCGGGGCGGATGTCCATGGGAGGATCTTGATTGCATTCAGAATAAACGTTCAGCCCAGCACCATCACGACGGCCCCGGCGGTGATAAGGAGGCCGCCGGCGACGGCGCCCCAATTCAGCTTTTCGCCCAGCAGAAGCCAGGCGAACACCATGACCAGGGGCACGCTGAGCTTGTCAAGTGGGGCGACGCGCGAGGCCGGTCCCAATTGCAGCGCGCGGAAGTAGCAGATCCAGGACAGGCCCGTGGCGAGCCCCGAGAGGACCAGGAAAAGGACGGTGCGGCGATCGAGTTGCCGCAGTTCGCCGTGCTTTCCAAGGGCCAAGGCAATGCCCCAGGCGAAGACCACCACCACGCTGGTGCGAACGGCGGTGGCCAGGTTCGAATCGATGTGCGCCACGCCCACCTTGGCGAGGAGCGCGGTGGCGGCGGCAAACAAGGCAGAAAGCAGCGCCCATCCAATCCAGCTCATGGGTCCATGCTACCGGGCGGTGGCGGGATTCGGCCGGCGGTCTAGACTCGAACCATGGAGACCGGCCGGACCAGCAAAACCGCGTTGCGCGTAGCCATTCGCCGGGTGGCGCACCAGATGGCCGATCCGCCAGCGGTGCTGGACGATCCCATTGGGCTTCGCCTGATTGGTGAAGGCTATAAACGCGATCTCGACCGCGCCATGGAGAAGGTGGGCCGCGACTTCCGCGCCTTCATGGCGGCGCGCAGCCGTTTCGTCGAGGACAAGGTGGCCGAGGCGGTGGCGCGGGGAGTCGACCAATACGTCGTGCTGGGTGCGGGGCTCGATACGTTCGCCTATCGAAATCCATTTCCGCGGTTGCGGGTGTTCGAAGTTGACTTCCCTGCCACGCAGGAGTGGAAGCGCGATCTGCTGGCGCGGTCGGGGATCGAAGTGCCCCCGTTGCTGACGTTTGTGCCCCTCGATTTCGAGCACAAGACGCTGGCGGCCGGGCTGGCCGAAGCCGGCTTTAACGATAGCCGGCCGGCCTATTTCAGTTGGCTGGGAGTGGTCCCGTACCTCACGATGGAAGCCTTTGCGGCAACCATGGCGGATATTGTGAAGCTGCCGGAAGGGACCGGCGTCACGTTCGATTACGCCTTCCCGCCCGACACGCTCAGCCCGCCGCGGCGGGTGATCTTCGACCGCCTGGCAGAACGGGTTTCGGCGGCCGGCGAACCGTTCCGGCTGTACTTTTCCCCTGGCCAGCTGGAGCGCGAAGTGGGTGCGATCGGGTTTCGGGGCATCGAGCATACTGATATCGATAAGCTCAACCAACTCTATTTCCGGGACCGCGCGGACGGGTTGAAGCTTTCGCCCGTGGGAATCGGCACGCTGGCTACGGCCTGGGTGTAGGAGAGCGCCTCGTGATCAGCATCAGGCTCGCCGAAGCGAGGGATTCAAAAGAACTGGCCGCACTCTGCACGCTGCTGTGGCCCGAGAGTCCGTATGAGGAGCACCTCGCGGAGATGGAAGCCGGGCCATGCGCATTGGGACAACCATTCACCACAAATTTGGGAGGTGCTCTGATGGGCATCAGAGGTGTTTCTGCGCCCCAATGAACAACTCCGGGCCGAATACGAACGGTAGCTAGTTGTTCATATCGGCCCCGCGACCTAATGCTCCGTAGGCATTCGCTCTATCCAGCTTTCGCATAGGAAAAATCGTGGAAAATACTACTTTTGTAGCGGTTATCGAGGACTTAATGGTGTACTCTCTCGACGTTAGCCCAGAAACTACTTGACCTCGAACGGGGTGGCTCCCGCCCGAGGTCATTGAAAGGAGGTTAATGCTACTGATGGACAACCACTACGAGAACCGTTACCCAGTCCTGATACGCAAGTGGATCGTCGAAGTCCTCTGGCCTGCTGCGAAGCTCGGCGTCTTTGTCTGGCGCCAGCTGCACGCAGGTTAAGGTAGTTCAACCCCAGCCGATTCGGCCGCAGACTTCAACTGCGATCGGGTCGGCTTCACCATCTTGCCCAAAATCCCCAAAATACACAATGCATTATTTCAGAACCAGGCCTAATTCCCCACGGCTCTGGATGCTGCGTCGGTCTGCACAATGACCGGCGTGAGCCGGATCGGTCCCCGGTTTCCCGGTGATCAGGCTGATTGCCGAAGGGGAGCGGGGCACGCTGATCGGGTTTGTGGAAGCGGGAATGCGCTCTCATGCCGACGGCTGCGATACCCGGCGACAAGTGGGATTCGTGGAGGGCTGGTTCGTGCGGGAAGAGCATCGCGGCAAGGGAATCGGGCGAGCATTGATGGGCGCCGCCGAGGACTGGGCCCGCAGCCAGGGCTGCCGGGAGATGGCCTCTGATGCCCTCATCGACAACGCGGGGTCAGAGAGAGCACACCTGGCGCTGGGATTCGAAATCGTAGACCGCTGCATTCATTTCCGCAAAACTCTGTAGAGGGGTGTTTCCGGGCACGGCGGGTTCGTCGTACACCAGCTGGAGTGCGCGTTTTCACTTGGCTTCGGTTCTGATCGGAAAGCTAAGATGGATGCATGCGCAACATCGCGAACGCGTTGATCTGGCTGGTGGTGGGGAGCATGGCCGGGTGTGGTTACCATACGCTGGGCGCGGCCACGCACCTGCCCGCCAGTGTGCGCACTCTCTCCGTCCCGGTATTCGCCACGCGCACGGAGGCCTATCATACGGAGGCGTTGATGACCAACGCCGTAATCCGGGAGTTCGCTACCCGGACTCGCCTGCGGATCACTCCCAATTCCGGCGCCGGCTCGGACGCCGTTCTTCACGGCACCATTCTCTCCCAAACCGTCACGCCTCTCACTTACAACACTTCCACGCAACAATCCTCCAGCTTCCTGGTTACGGTGATCGTCTCCGTCACGCTGACGGATCGTGACGGCAAGTTGCTATATGAGAACAAGAATTACACCTTCCGCCAGCAGTACCAGTCCACGACCAACCTGCCGACATTTTTCGACGAAAGCCCCGCGGCGGAGGAGCGCCTCTCGAGGGAATTCGCGCGGGCGCTGGTGGCCGATGTGCTGGAAGGAATGTGAAGAGTCCGTGCGCGTCGCCGGGGTGGGACCCCGGTGAATCTGAAACCGCAACACCCTCGCCAGGAACGGAACCGCGAACCATGATCGCCGAGCCCTGTTCACTGGTATTCTGTAGCCGCATGCAACCCACAAACCATTTTCGCGGACTGGTGAAGTGAGCGCCGGGCGGTGGGGCGCGGGGTTTACCGCGGTGGGCCGCTTTGTAAGCGAGATGGAGGCCGCGGCAACGGACACGAGCCGGCTGAAGCCCGGGTACGTGCTGGCGGGCGACGAGCTGTTCCTTCAGGATCGCTGCCGCAAGGCGGTGGTGAAGGCTTTTGTTCCGCCCGACCTAAGGGATTTCTGCCTCTCGGATCTCGACCTGGGTTCGGTGTCGATCTTTGAAGTTCTCGACCGCGCCCAGACTCCGTCCCTCATGGCGCCGTTCCAGGTGCTTTTCGTGCGCAACGTTCGCCAGCTGTACACCCGCGGGGCCAAGAAAGACGAATTCGCCGCCCTGGACCGGTATTTCCGCTCGCCAAACCCGCAGGCACTGCTGATTTTCATTGCCGATTTCCTGCGCATTCCCTCCGACACGCGGCGCATGGACATGGACGACAAGAACCGCTTCGAGCGCCTGAATGAGACGCTGGGCGAGCATTGCGGGATGGTCGAGTTGGCCCGGGTGAACGAAGAAGACGCGATGCGCTGGATTGTTTCGACCGCCCAGGAATCGGAGACGCGCGTCGAGCCGGATGCTGCGCGGGAACTGGCGGACGCCCTTGGCGGTGACATGATGTGCATCTCGTCGGAGCTCGAAAAGCTGCTGCTCTATGCCGTGGGGCGGGGCCGAATCACGCTGGGCGACGTGGAAACCATGGTGCTCAGCGCCAAGCAGAGGACCCTGTATGAACTCACCGATGCGATCAGCTCGCGCAATCGGGCGCGGGCGCTGGCGCTGCTGCAGGGGCTGCTGAACAGCTCCGATGGGGCGGAGGACTCGGCGATCGGCCACTTGTACATGCTGGCCCGCACCTTCCGCCAGATGCTGGTGATTGTGGAGAAGAACGTCCGGGATCAGAGGGCCATATGGCAGGCGCTGTGGCAGGGGTTCCGGCTTCCGCCGTTCGCGGCGGATGACGTGATCCGGCAGGCTCGACGGTACAAGAGCCGGCGCGAGTTGACGCGGGCCTTGCGGCTGATCGCGCGCGCCGATCTGGAATTGCGCTCGTCGCCTCCCGACAAGCGCCTGGTGCTGGAGCGCCTGGTGTATGACCTGGCTTCGGAGTCCCGGCCGGAACCGACGTTTCTCTCCGCCCAGCTTTCCTTCGAGTCCTGATCGGGCTGGGGAATTACGAAATTCCGCGCGCGTTCAGCCATTCGCCGTACTGGTGGTCGAGGTCCGCGATGTGGTGCGAATACCAGTTGCGCAGGAAGAGAAGCATGGATCCCACGTGGATCTCATCATTGTGGTGGGTGCGGAGGGCGGCGTCCTCCAGCTGGCCGAGCAATTTCTGATGGGCAGTGCGATGCTCGGCGATGGCGGGGAAACCGTGCTTTTCCAGCAATTGTTCCTCGCTGGCGAAGTGCATCCGCGTGAATTCGATGAGTCTGTTCAACCCCTCGCTCACCTGGTCTCGGTCAACGCCGCGAACCAGCGCCAGCCGAATTTCATTGAGGGTATCCATGAGGACGGCGTGCTGCTCATCCATGGCCTTTACGCCTACCGCGCTCTCATGATTCCAGGTGAGAAGTGTCACAAATGCCTTCGTCGTTCTCGAGGCCGAATTTCAGAGTGGCTTTCGTGTGGGTTGTGCAGCGGGGCAGCGCTTCGCGCTTTCCGTCCGGGCAGTTAAGGTCCCAAGCCACTCTGAAGGAACATTAACCCGCTCCGAAGTTTCCGCCTTTGCGCTAAATCACTGATAGAGATATCGGCTGGAGAAAAAGAAAGATTACGCCGCGGCGCACCGGCGGAATGACGATAGTGACTGACCCCGAGGGCGGTGGGGCACAATATTGCTGTGTATCCGTTTTCACCGCTCCTCGTGATTGCCGCGGTGCTGGCACTTGTCCCGTATCTCGCCTGCGGCTTCTTCGCATCGCGTTTTGTTGGATGGGTGCGCGGCTTCCCGATCGCTGTTCAAATTCTGCTGCCGTCGATGCTTTGCGTGCCTTACCTGCTGGTATCCATCGATCGCGGCGTCTTCTCCGCGCGCTGGCTGGCGCTGTACGCAATTTTGCCGGTAGTCATGGCGGCGCTTATGGCCTTCGGCGGCGCGGGCCGGAAAGGCGGGAATTGCTGGCTGGAATTCCTCGTCCTTGCCGTACTCGGGCTGGCTGTGGACCTGCGCTGGTTCGAGAGGGCGTGGCCTGCGCACCTGTCTGTTTTCAACAAAGTCCTGCTGCTCGACGCAGGCATTTATGCGTTTCAGGCGATGCGGCAACTGGAGGGAGTGGGTTTCGACCTGCGCCTGCGCGGGCGCGACATTCTCATCGGATTGCGGGAGTTTATTTTCTTTTTTCCATTGGCATTGGGGCTCGGGTTAGGGCTGGGCTTTCTCCATGTGCATCGGTTCGGCGCGGAGATGGTAGCGGTGCTGTTGAAGTTTGGAGGCGCGTGGATTTTCACGTTCTTTTTCATCGCCGTTCCGGAGGAGTTGTTTTTCCGCGGGTGGGTGCAGAACCTGCTGGAGCGCCGCATCGGCCGTACACGGGGGCTTGTGGTCACGGCGATCCTGTTTGGCTTGTCGCACTTCAACAAGCGCGCCGCGTTCTTCAACTGGCGCTACGTGGTGCTGGCGGCCATTGCCGGGATTTTTTATGGCCGCGCATGGCGCGCCGATCGCCGCGTGGGGGCTTCTTCGGTCACCCACGCCACCGTCGATTCAGTTTGGTCCCTGTGGCTTCGTTAAGACGTGGCTGGCGATCGGCTTCTCGACATAGGTCAGGTATCCGATGCCCACGCGCATGTTGTGATTGATCGCGTTGGGAATGGTGACTGCGATGGCGATGCCGAGGATGGCATGGGCAATGGCCAGAGGAACCAGGTTGCGGTAGTGCAGGAAGAAGAAGCAGGAAGCCAGGCCAAAGACCAGGGTGATGAGGGTGAGAACGGGGTTGGGCAAGTGGGCAACCGCGAAGAGCCCTGCGGTTACCGCGGCGGCGGCGGTGGCATCGTTCATGAGGCGCAGCGATCGCGACAGGAAGAACCACTGCAGAATGATCTGCTGCACCGCTGCCCAGAGGACGTAGAGCCCGTACCTTCGCAGGAATAACCATGGTGTCTGCGGCATGTGGAGGGTGTGCAACCTGCCGGCGAGGACTACGGCAATCATTGACACCGCCATGGCAAACGCCACGGCCCACAGGGAACGCACCAGGTTGGCCGTGCACAGGCCCATGGGGCGCAAGCCTTCAAAGGAGAGATAGGCGATGTAAGTGAGAGTGGCGGCGGCGACGACCCAAAGCGCGGCCTGCCACGGGCGCGGCGTCCAGATGACGACGAGGATGAGCGCGTAGATTCCGCCCAGTTCCAGGAGATCGCGCCGCCGGGTTCTGATTCTGCACTTTGCTCTCTCCGCGGCGCTGGTTCCGGGGCCTTTCATCCTGCATTCATAGGATGCGGGTTCTTTGTTCCGGGTTCTTCGATCCGGGAAGCCGCGCATAGCGGTGACTCTCAACTGCCTGGGTTCTTGAACACGGCTTATATCGATTTGTCGCGATGGGCGAGCCGCCGCGATGGGGCGAGGCGCCGCGATGCGCGAGCCGCCGCGATCGGGCGAAGGCGAGTCATAAATTTAGATGAGCGTGCGCCGAATCGTCAAAACTTGCGCTGAAGCAGTTGCTGTTGCCATTTTGTAAGCATCTGTTCGTTTGGGTCGTTCCAGTTGAACAATTCGAAGATCTCCCGGATGACTTTTCGCGCAATCGCCTCCGGGTCGGCCCGAAGTGCCGAAACCGCCACTGTTTCTTCGATTACGAACGTCCCAACTTCAATCCGAAATTCCCCGGGCAGTTGCACAATCGGGTCAGCGGAGACCAATTTCCGTTCCTTTATCCCCCACGCACGAACCGTCAAATGCACGCTCTCCTCACCCGACAGGAGAGTCTCGAAGAAGCGCCTTGCGAATAGCAGCCATTCCGTCGCAGCGAAAATAAGCGCTATGAAAGAAATGGCGTTTGCTGCAAAAGGCTCGCCCCACCAGTCCTCCCATATACCGGATCGCCAAACAATGAGCCCACTCTTATAGACCCGCAGTGCCTCTGGGCTGTGCACTCCTCCACTGTGAAACGATTGGCTCCCTCCGTTGAAATTGCTCCAGGTCGCACCACTGACCTTTCCTGCAATCGGAAACGTCCAGCCGCGAAGGCTAATCGCCGATTCCTCGACCAGTCTCTGGAGCCGTGCTGCATTGGGTATGAGGTCCCCACGGTGCCGTTCCGGCCGCATCTGCACTGTCCAATGAGGGGCCTCCCCAAAACGACCGGCATCAAGTTCCGATAGATAGCGCTGGGCATCTTGGATTTCAGCGATAAACTCAGTCCCTGGATCGGGTGCAGTAGCCGTTTCACTGGGCTGGATGATCTGCTTGACGGCTCTGAGAAGGTCGTCTTGGCGGCGCAAAAGCCCCCGGTTCAGAAGTTCCCGCATAGAATCACCGTCTTCGACCACCTCAGACGTAGCTCTCTCAGTTCTCTTGTACACGGCACCTTTTCTGAGAATGAGCCTGGATGAATTGACGGAACTGTTGGCATCTCGCGCACAGAGGATTGGGACGTCGGCGAACTCTGGAATGTCGATCACTACGAGCAGCTTCCCATCAAATTGAATACGATGAATGTTCGATGGATGACCCGGGTCGGTATATCTCCGGACGAAGTCGTTAAAGGTTGTTTGATCGAATGACGCCCATTGCTCTTGCGTGAGCCCTTCAATCGCACCGGATTTGTCGTCTACTCCAACCAAAATCACCCCGCCGTCGCGCGTATTCGAAAAGGCCAACACGTCCTTCACGATTTCACATTTTTCGTCAGTACTGGCCTGTTTCCAGGAGAATGCACCCTTGTAGTCGACGTTGCGATTTTCGTTTCCGAGTTGGATCAGTTCGCGGACCCTCTCGATGGAAATCATTCGTTCATCCTAGCTGAGAAGTTAGTAGAAAGACACACGCCTGTCGCTGCGCGAATCGCAAGTTAAGCCGCTTCGAATGACAGCGTGTGTGGAGTGTGGAACATCTCCGGCTCCAGAGGATGAGCGTCGTTCGAATGACTCTGAACGGGAGAGTTCTATCTCTTCCTGGCGCGATTCTCCAGTATCGCCTCTTTCCAACGAGTGAATTTGACGTCGTTGTCTTCAGGCCTGCCCGTGGTGTTATCGCGGAGTTCGTCTTTATAGCGTTTCTCGAATATATCGAGATTGAAGGGAATCTTTTCGGCGAGTTGGAGCATGTCCTGGAAGTCTTTGTCGCTGTCCCGTTTCAACTTCGTGAGAGCTACG
>DASXXV010000010.1:0-22064 GCA_036502905.1 Occallatibacter sp.
CCGCCTCATCGAAATCCTCGGCCGCCATCGCCATCGCAATGCGCGCGACATCCTGGCTGCGATTGTCGAAGACGTTCGCACCTTCAGCCCCCGCGAGCAACGCGACGACATCACCCTGATCGTCGCCAAGTGCCGAAAAGACGCCGCCGTCCCTCGCCCCTCGACGCCCCGCCGCAGCAAAACCCTCGCCGCCGTCTCACCCTGACTTGCACTTGAACAGCTGTTTTGCTCGTTAACCAGAGCCAGACCATCCCAAATTAAATACTTGACCTCGTATACTGTTTGACATACAGTATGTGCTGTACAGTGTACGAGGAACAGTATGACGCTCCCCGATAGCACGTTCGAAAACCTTCGGCTTGAGCTCCGGCGGGGATGCCTCACGTTGGCCGTCCTGGCCCAGCTCCGCCGCGAGCACTACGGGTACACCCTCCGCAAAGACCTCGCCGAACACGGCCTGGTGATCGACGAAAGCACCCTTTATCCCCTCCTCCGCCGGCTGGAGTCCCAGGGCCTGCTCACCAGCGAGTGGCGAGAGGAAGACAAGCGCAACAAGCGCTTCTATCGCCTGTCCAGCGATGGCGAGGCGCTGCTCGGCCAGTTGCTGCAGGAATGGCAAACCATCAACCTGGCCATGAACAAAATCTTGTAAATCACTGAAGGAAGACACCATGGAACTCCTCGATCGCTACCTGCAAGCCGTCAAGAAGCACCTGCCCTGGCAGCGCCAGGATGACATCGTCGCCGAGCTCCGCGCCAACCTCGAATCCCAGCTGGATGAGAAGCAGGCCGAAATTGGACGCCCGCTCACGCCGGCGGAGGCGGAAGAGTGGATAAGGTCGCTGGGATCCCCTGTGCACATGGCCGCGCACTATCAGCCCCAGCAATACCTCATCGGGCCGGCCATTTATCCCATCTACCTTTACGTCCTGCGCCTGGCTTCCATGTGGGCCATCATCGTCTACGCGATTGTCAGCACCATCATCATCATGGTCGGGTCTCCCAGTATGCAGGCAGTCTCCGACGCTGCCCTGCGCCTGCCCGGAGTCCTCATTCAGACGGCCGCCTGGGTAACCCTTGTGTTTGCAGGCATCGAATTCTTCGCTGTTCGCCATCCCGAGAAATGCCCACCACCCATCACCAATCTTTATTCCAGGTGGTCGCCCGCCGATCTCCCGCCCCTGCAGCCCGCGGCGCCCGGCAAAAAGAGGCGTAGCTACGCTCATGCCGTCACCGAGGTGATCTTCGGGTTCGTCTTCCTGGCTTGGCTGCTGCTCATTCCCGAGCACCCGTTCCTGATGTTCGGGCCCGGCGTGGCCTTCCTCCAAGCCTCCCCGTTTCACCCCGCCCCCGTGTGGATGACGTTCTATTGGTTCGTGGTGGCGGTCAACGCCATTCAACTGGCCTGGAAATGCATGGACCTGTTACGGGGAACATGGCAGCAGCCCAACCGTGTGCTGCACATTGTCTCCAAGGCGTTCGGCCTTGTGCCAGTACTGGTCCTGTTGAATGCCCCCGATCGCATTTACGTGCTCCTCAAGAATCCCGAAACAGACCTGTCGCGGTACGGTCAGGGGCTCGATTCCTTCAATCACGGCGTGCACCAGGCGTTCCTCCTGGTTGCCGCGATCGTCGTCCTGCAACTGCTCTGGGATATCGCCCGCGCCATCTACGACCGTCTCCGCGAACGCGACCTCCAGCGCTAAACCAGAACCCGAAGCCGACCTGCTCAAGTCGACGCGAGAAGGTCGACGATTTCCTGCACGCGATTTTTTCGCCCTACCGAAATCCCGCAGGAATCGCCCATCCCAGGCCCGCTCTCCATGGCGATCTAAACCGCGACGTAACTTTTGCCCCCCGGGCGGTCGTGTATCTTGGCCCCATGCCCACTTTTGCCGCCATCGATGTGGGGTCCAACTCCTGCCGTCTCAAAATTGCGCGCGTGGTTACGCACCAGTTGAAGAGCGTGCACGAGGACCGCGAAGTGACCCGGCTCGGCTCCAGCGTTTTTGAGTCAGGCCTGATTTCTCCGGAAGCCATGGCGGCCACGCTGCGCGCTCTCAAGCGCTTTCAGCGCGCGGTGCAGGCCCAGGCGCCGGACCGCATCCGCGTGGTGGCCACCTCCGCCATGCGCGATGCCCGCAATGCTGCCGCATTTACGGAGTGGGTGAAGGCTGAAACCGGCTGGAACATGGAAGTCATCTCCGGACTGGAAGAGGGACGCCTGATTCACCGTGGGGTGATGAGCGCCGAGCCCGGTGTTGAGGGCAAGGTTCTCTTGATCGATCTCGGCGGCGGCAGCTGCGAAATTACGCTTTCGGCGAACAAGCGCCTTCGCGAGACCATCAGCGCTCCCCTGGGAGCGGTGCGGCTCACCGAGGAATTTCTCTCCGCCGCGGATCCTGCTCCTCCCGAAGGCCTCGCGCAGATGCGCCTGCTCATTTCTCGCGAACTGCGCCGCGCTCGCCGCCGCATTCCGCAGGAGACTGTATCCCAGGTGATCGCCACCTCGGGAACGGCCGCGGCGCTGGCGGATGCCTGCGCCGCGATGATCAAATCTGCGGGAATCGGTGGAAAGCGCGAACGGATTTTGCGGCGCATCGGCCCCAACTGGCGCACGGTGTCCGCCGGTATGGCCGGATTTGCTCCCACGCAACTGGTTCGCAAACTCGCCACGCGCATTTCCAGGATGACTCTCCCGGAACGGGAAGCCATGCCCGGCATCGGCCCGCGTCGCGCCGAGATCATCGTGGCCGGCGCCGAAGTCTACGCCGAACTCCTGGAGACCTTTGGTCTCTCCGGATTTCGCTACTCTCCGCTGGGCCTCCGCGACGGCATTCTCGCCCTCATGCTGGACGAGACCGACACCCGCGCCAGCGGCCATCGCGAATTCGAAAACGAGCGCTGGGAGAGCGTTGTGGCCACTGCCCGGCGCTACGGCGTCGATCCCCGCAAGGCTGAACCGGTGCGCGCGCATGCCCTGCAGTTGTATCGCGAGCTCAAAAGCCTTCACGCCCTTCCCCCCGATTACGAGAACTGGCTGGCCGCCGCCGCGGTGCTGCGCGATACCGGCAAGTTCATCAGTCACCAGGGACACCACCGGCATACGCAGTACATCGTCTCCAGCTCCGAGATGTACGGCTACACACCCGTCCAGAGGACCATCGTTTCCGCTATCGCGCGCTACCTGGGCAAGAGCCGGCCGCAGCCCGGCGACCGGGCCATGCGCAATATCCCCGCCGACGATCACAAAAACGTGGTTCGCGCCGTCGTGTTGCTGCGCCTTGCCGTCGCTCTCAACCAGGACCGCGTAAGCGATGTGCTGCGCGTGAAAGCAAAGGTTTATCCCAAAAGGATCTATCTGGAAATCAAGCCGGGACGCACGGGGGCCGAGCTGGAGCTGTGGTCGCTCCGCAAGGAGGCCGGCTATTTCCGCGAAGTCTTCGGGCGCGAGCTCTTTCCCACGCTGGAGTAGATGGAGCGCGCGGTGCGGGGGTCGATGACCCACTGCAACTGCGGCGGATGCCGGTCCAGGTCGACCTTGGCCACCGCGCCCTTGCGCATGCGAATATTGGCGCCCCCATTGCCGGTCACTATCCGGCCCAGAAACTGGAACAGGTTGGGATTGTGGCCCACCGCCAGCACACCTTCGCGATCGGCATACTTGGCCAGCATGTCCTGGAAAGCCGGGTAGTCCGCATTCGGTGCCAGGGACGGGCAGATTTCCACCTTGGAATCGAACCCCAGCTCGGTGCCCACGAACTGCGCCGTCTGCAGCGCTCGCTTCAGCGGGCTGGAGACGATCACGTCGATTTGAACGTTCAGCGCGCCCAGCAGGCGCGCCATCAGCACGCACTGCTCCTTGCCTTCTTTGATGAGTCCACGTTTGCTGTCGAGCAGGGGATTCACGCGACTAAGCCCGGCGTTCGCATGTCGCATCAGGTAAAGATTCATTGCAATTTAGATCCGGCGGGGGAACCCAAATCAGGTTGCCAGCTCCTTTACCCGGTTGATTTTAACATACTTGTAACATCCCGGCTGGGGTTTCATAGTGGGTCCGCCAACCGCCCACACCTCGCCCGCCAGCAGTCCTCGGAGAAAGCTCCGCCGTCCCACTACCCTGAAGCCCGCATCTTGAAGCGCACCCCGATGATCCGGAAGCCGCCGGACTCGCAGGCCAGTGAGCCGCCCGAAGGCCCAATACAGAACCGCAACAATCGGTCTGGCAAGCAGCCGTCCTGCATGATTGTCCGGGATCGCGAACTCTGACACTACCCATAGCGCGCCAGGAGCCAGGACGGGCCGAACCGCAACCGCCAGCCTGCGGACCTCCTCCGTGGTCAGGCAGTCGAGGAAAAAATGCGTTGCCACCAGGTCGTAACGCCGCTCCTTCGCCGGACGCCATCTCCGGGCATCCGCCAGCTGTGTTCGGACCCGTGCCTGGCTGCCTCCGGCTCGCCTCATCAGCGCGTCCAGCATCGCTCTGCTTGCGTCTACCGCATCGACTTCAACATTTGGGTTGATCCGCAGCAGGGCCGCGGTGAAGCGTCCATCGCCATCGCCAAGCAGCAGGGCGCAGCGGCGGTCGGCCAGCCGATAGAGGAAAGTGCGCCGGGCCCGCGAAAGCCATGGACCGAAACTGAACCATTCCAGCCAGCGGTA
This sequence comes from Occallatibacter sp., assembly GCA_036502905.1. Lineage (GTDB taxonomy): Bacteria > Acidobacteriota > Terriglobia > Terriglobales > Acidobacteriaceae > Telmatobacter. The sequence continues at coordinate 4,663 of DASXXV010000010.1, forward strand.
GATACCGGCAAGGCGGTCGAAGTTCGCCGGCCGGGTGACAGAGCGGGGAGCGGCTGGAACTCGAGAACTCATCGGCTGCCAAACACCAGAACCAGGGCAGGAGTCAGCAGCACGAGGTCTGCCGCCGCGCGAAGTGCCAGAGGAGTCATTCGCCCTCGCATGCGCTCCAGCAGCACGAAAAGAAGCGCACTGGTTGATCCGGCGGCAAGCAGCGCGGAGACGTGCGGCGACTGCGAAATGAGGAGCACCGCGAGCCAGCTGCCAACGCCGCCCAGCATCGCGGCCTTTCCCTCAACACCATTTTCGCCATCCCTCGCCCCTTCGCCCTCCCACTTGCCGATCGCGTGGCAGTTGAGCCATCCCAGTGCGGCATAAAACAGCGCCGGGATGCCCAACGAGCGGACCAGCGACGGTAGCTCCGGATATGCAACCTGGGAGGCGGCCGGCAACAGGCATGCCGCGGTAAACAGCACGCCGATCATCAGGGCCCTGCACGAGAGCGGTGCAAACATCCTCTCCGCCGTGCGCCATATTCGTCCCCGCGAATGAACCCCGGAAAAATAGGCCAGCGTGGCTGCGGCCAATGCCGAATCGGGCGCGCGTGCGCCGGCCGGAAGCCGTGTCATGACAATCGCGGCGGCGGTCATCCCGGCCATCGCCCCGGCCGGGGCCATCACCCAACGCCATTTCCAGTGGAAATGATGCCTTTCGCGGAGAAGGTGCAGGGGAGGCAGCTGCATGCCCGCCCGCGCATCCAGCAGCCGATCGCCAATGTATAAGGCCCACGCAATCAGCGCCAGGACGACCGGAGCCCAAACAGGCAGCGGAATTTTTACCGCCCATGCGAACCCGTACGACCAGACCACCGCTACCGTCGGTGCGTCCAGGCTGGCCACGTGCCAGAACCGCAACAGCGCAAAGGTCCCCCGGAGGCGAGTTTCGCCCCGCTGTGATGCGGTCCTGACGGTGGGCAGGAATGGTTGAGTACAGGCAGCCACTACTTCGAGTTTAGGAGGACGATTCCGTCGGCCGGGTTTTCTGTCCCGGCCTCAGGCCAGGCTCTCCTGGACCAGCGCTTGCATGCGCTTATCCACGTCCGCCGCGCTCATGAAAAACGGGGCCTTCAGGCACTGCAGCGTAAGCTCCTGGGCCTCCGCGGAATAATTCCATGCGATCTCTACCCCGAACTTCGACGCGGTTCCGCTGTTGCCGTTCAAATCGATTCCCGCCCCCCTGGCCTTTTCCACCAGGCGGGCGTACTTGTCGGGCGTTACGCCCTTGAAAACATGTGGTGTGGACGCGGACATGAATACTCCCCTGGACGAGTTTCCGGTTTCCGGCGCACCCGTCCCTATTTCAGATGATCCCGGAGACCAAAGTAGCATCGCGCAGGGAATTAATCCGCAAAAGGATTTACATGCCTGACATGTGGACCGGCCCGATCCACGCGCTCGGGCCGATCCGGGAGGGCGCTACTTCAGGTTTACCGTCGTCTTCAGTGGCAGCTTGTCGCTGGAGCCGCCCACCATGATGCTGTAGTCGCCCGGCACCAAGGTCCAGCCATCCTTCGGCTCGTCGAAGATCGACAGGTACTTGGGGTCGACCTCGACGGTCACGGTCTTTTTCTCCCTGGGTTCGAGCATGATCTTCGTAAAGCCGACGAGGCGCTTGGGAGGTTCCTGCGCGCTGGTCGGCAGCGCCGCGTAAACCTCGGCAATTTCCGCCCCTGCCCGGGCGCCGCTATTGGTGATCGTGAACGTTACCTTCACGCAGTCGGCCGCCGGGGAAACGCTCAGGCCCGAGTAGCCGAAAGTGGTGTACGACAGCCCGAAGCCGAACGGAAATAACACCGGCTTGTTCTCCGCGTCGTACCACTTGTAGCCGACCTTCAGCCCTTCGTCGTATGCCACCGGGAATGGCGGAAGCCCCTTCGCCCACTGCTCCGGCGAGGCCGGACCATTGAAGTGCGCGGACTCCGGAGGTGGCTGGGTCACCGTAGGGTGCGGCAGGTCGGCTTCGCTTTTGGGGAACGTGTTGGGCAGCTTGCCGCTGGGGTTCACGGTGCCAAACAGAATGTTGCCCAATGCATTGGCCCCATCGCTGCCGCCGTACCACACCTCGAGAATGGCGGCCGGAGCCTCGACCCATGGCATGGTCACCGGCGATCCCGACTCGATCACAACCACGGTATGCGGATTGGCCGCCGCCACCGCGGCGATCACCGCGTTTTGGTCGACTTCGGGATCATCTTTCTGCCCATGCTGCTTATAGGGCGGCAGCGCCAGCGAGGGCAGGTCCATGCCTTCGCTTTCCCACTGGTAGCCGAACACCACCGCCACGTCCGCGCCCTTGGCGGCTGCAGCGGCCGCCGCCGGATCAAAGCCCGGATCGTATTTCACCGTCGCCCTGGGAGCCCGGGCCTGGATCGCTTTCAGCGGCGAAGTGGGGAACCAGATCTGCTCCAGCCAATGCGTCGCTCCCTGCCCCGGCGGCATGATGGCATTGCCGCCAATCGGATCCACCTGCGCGGAGCCGCCGCCCGAGATCATGCCCACATCGGAATGCGCCCCGATCACCACGATAGTGCGGATCTTCCCGCTATCGAGCGGCAGCGCCCCGCCCTTATTCTTGAGCAACACGATGCTGCCCTCTTCAATCTTGCGCGCCGTTTCATACCCGGCAAATGGATCCACCACGAACCGCTGCCGCGGATGGTCGACCACGCCCGCGGCGAACATCGAGCGCAGAATGCGGCGAACGTGATCGTCCAGTTCGGCCGTGGAGATGGCGCCCGAATCCACCGCCGCTTTGAACTTGTCGCCGAACCAGAATTTTCCCGGTTCTTCGTTGTCTAAGCCTGCGGTCGAGGCCTTTTCCGTCGAATGCGTGCCGCCCCAGTCGGAAAGAACGAACCCGGGAAACTTCCAATCCTTCTTGAGCACGTCCGTGAGCAGCCACTTGTTCTCGCAGGCGAAATCCCCGTTCACACGGTTGTAGGAGCACATGACCGCCGCTGGGTGTCCCTTGATGACCCCGATCTCGAACGCCAGCAGATCGCTTTCGCGCGCCGCCCGCTTGGAAATGGAAATATCGACGGCATTGCGCCCGCTCTCCTGGTCGTTCAATGCGTAATGCTTGATGTCGCCGATGACGAACTGCGATTGCGTGCCCTCGATGAGCTTGGCCACCAGGGTACCGGCCAGCACCGGGTCCTCGCCGAGGTATTCAAAGGTGCGCCCGTTGCGCGGCTCGCGGGTAAGGTTTGTGCCCCCTCCCAGCGACATGTTGTACCCCTGCGCCCGCAACTCGCGGCCGATAAGCGCCCCGAATTCGTAGGCGGAGTTCACGTCCCAGCTGGCCGCGGCGGCCACGTTGGCGGGCAGCGCCGTGGCGTAGCGGCCGTTCACGCCACTGGAGCGCACCCCGTAAGCGGCGTCGCTCATGTCGATGCCGGGAATGCTCAGGCGCGGAACGCCCACCTCGTAGCCCACCCCCCGGTTCGACGCCGCATTCTCCGGGGTCACCGGCTCATCGGTGGGCATACCCACCCCGTGCAGCATGGCGATCTTTTCATCCAGCGTCATCTCCTTCAGGACGAGATCGGCCCGCTCATCGGGGCTCAGGCTGGTGTTCATCCATGGGCCGCTGGGCGGCGCAGGAGCATGCCTCTGCTGGGCAGAGCATGATTGGCCAAAAAGCAGGGCCAGCGCCAGGGTCAGGACTGAAGATCCGGACAGGCGGCGAAGGTACGTCATATTGGTTGTCCCCCATAACTAAAACGTTTGTGCAAGCGCTCCAATAGTAACAACCTGGCGCTATCGTTGGGCAAGCGGGTTCGATCGGCCATAGGGATCTCCCCGCTCTTAAGTCGTCCAGAAATGGGGGGACACCTTCGTCCAGGAGGACACCTGCTCAGGTTTTGCCGTAGACTGACTCTGCCCCCAGGAGACAATCCCCCGTGCCCTTCAATCACACCGGCAACACCGCCAACGGCAATGCCCTGAATGCCCTCAGCACCGGACCGGGACACACGCTGGCGGGCCGCATGACCCAGCTTCCGATTTACGAGGTCCGGTATTATTCGTTTTCCAACAGCGCCCTGAGCGGGCCCAATTTCGACAAACTCGTCCGATCGATTCAGCGCGACGACATCAGGGATTTGACCAATGGCTATCGTCAGCCCACCAATCACAACGACCAGTTGGGCAACCTCCCCGCCGCGCCCGGCGGCAGGGTGGTCTATCGGGAGTACTTCCTGACCGGAAACGCATTTCCCAACACCGGATTTGTCCGGGTCGTCGCGGATATGGGCAACCGGCGCCTTTTCGTCACCCCCACGCATTACGACGTTTTTCTCAGCGCCCCGGCTGCCGCTGCCATGGCCAACGTGAACAATGCCATCGCCCCCGCCACTCCCGGGGCTCACAACCCCTTCTTTCTCATCAGTGGAGCAGGCGCGGTGAACGACATCTTCCTCTGATCACGAACACCGGTTTCGAACGAACAGATTTGAGAATTGGGGAACAAGACAGTCATGGCTGCACTGATTGATGCGATTGGTATCAAGCGGAAGATGTATTTCGAGTACGAGAACGTGCCCTATTACTGCGTGGACGTGGAAGTTTCTACGCCCACTGCGCGGGGCGGGCAAACCCTCGTGCGGCTGAAAATGCGTAACCTGTTGACGCGGGCCGTCTTCGACAAAACCTTCAAGGCGAGCGACAAATTCAAGCAGCCGGATCTGGAAACCGTGGAAGCCTCCTACCTCTACAGCGATGGGGATGGGTCGTACTTCCTGGACCAGACAACCTTTGAGACCATTTCGCTGTCCCCCGACAAGCTCGGAGATGCGCTGGATTTCCTGGTGGAGGGCGCAATTATTCCACTCGACAAGTACAACGGGAACCCCATTGGGCTCCAGCTGCCGGGACAGGTGGAGCTGACGGTGGAGTACACCGAGCCGGGGTCGAAGGGGGATACGGCCAGCGGCGGGGCAAACAAGCCAGCGCGGCTCGAGACGGGCCTCGAGATCAAGGTGCCCTATTTCGTGAAACAGGGCGAGAAGGTGAAGGTCTACACCGAGACCCGGGAGTTCGCTGGCCGGGCTTGAAACACTGCCCAGAATCAAGCGCCAGCGCGACAGTGCCGCCGCTGCCGAGGGCGATAATGCCGGCACTCCCAAGGGTCACATTCCCTCCATAGCCTCGGTTTTCAGAACCTGGCCGGCGCCACCTGCTTTTCGGACGCGGTCGGTTTGCGGGCGATTCGATAAGCCAGGTATCCCACGATCGCAACGTTGAGAATGAGTACGAGAAACTTCACCGCGCTCGGACGACGGTAGATTTCGTATGCCTCAATCGGTATCAGCGAGCCGGTGGCAATCACCGTGAACCACTCCGCCCACCGTTTCCCCAGCCACAGCCCTATGCCTTCCGTCAAAAACAGCCCGGCGTACAGAAACGTCCCAATCCCGAACTCCCGAATTCGGTGGGGCGGAATATTCGTTACCCTCTGTATGGTGTGATTGATCAACCGGCTCCCCGGGTCTAGCCCGAGTTTGGCGACCCAGCGGTCCAGTTCTATGGCGGGGTCCACGTGGACCAGTTTTAGAATGCCGATTCCGGCGAGGACCAGCAGCCCCGCTTTGATCAGCTTGAAGACTGCGATCAGTCGTAGCAGCCCGGTCTCCGAAAAATGCATATCACCGCCGAAATCCGGCCACCCGGCCGCTCAACAGGAAGAAACACATTTCCGCCCGGCAGTTGCTTCGTGGCATGCGAAACCTTGCTGGACCTGTTGCCCGGGCGCCTCTCTCGTCCGGGCAATTCGTAGCCTCGGCTATTTGGGGCAGGTGAATGCGGGATTTGGCCCACGGATCAGCACGGTTGCGTCGCAGCCAACGCCTCCAATGGCATCGTTGGAGATATAGGTAAACCGCGATCCGAAGGTGAGCTGAACGTCGGGATTGTTCCCGAAGATGATTGTGGTCAACCCGTTGACCGGGATGGTCTGCCCGAAACTGACAGAACTGCCATCGTCCGCCGCGATTCCAGCCTTCAGGTTCTGCTGGTCAAAGATCGCGGCATAGTTATCGTCCAGGACTTTTGAACCAGTCAACACGTTGATGCCGTTGCTCTGATTGTTCATCACCGTGAGCTGGGTGGCGTTCGCATTGCCGGAAAAGTTGGGGTTGTTGAAAATGGTGAGTTCCGAAGACTGTTCGAGGTGCACGCCGTCCCCCAGATTGGAGTCCGACGTAACCTGCGAGCCGGCGTCGAGATCGAGCCCGCCCTTGGAGTTCAGGGAGATCCCGTGGATGGCGTTGGAAATGGTCTGGATGGTTCCGCCGAAATCCACCACGTGCGAGCCGGAGACGATGGTAATTCCGTCGCTGAAGTTCTGGTTGGCGACCAAAATGGACTGACCGTCAACGAACCCGGACGCGTTCGTGCCCAACTGAATCCCAAGCGTGTTTTGGGTGACGTTGAGATTGGCCGCAGTGAGAGTGATGCTGGAGCCGTTGTTGACGTTGATACCGAAGACACCGTTTCCCGAGATGCTGTAGGAACCAGTGACCACCAGGGCGGAAGTCGCTTCGATATCGAGGCCGTGAACCGCGTTGCCCTGGCTGGATCCGCCATTGACGGTGATGCTTGAGTTGGCCAGCGCGACGATTCCGGTCACCTTGTTGCCGCTGACCGTGTCGTTGACCAGCGTGACCCCGGCGCCGTTCTGGGCGACAATCCCGTTGTTTCCGCCTGTGATCGTCAGTCCGGAGAGGGTGACGCGCTGGGCCCCGGAGACGGTGACCGCGTCCTTGCCGCCGCCATTGATCGCGGCCGCGCCGACCGCATTGAGTTGTACGCCGCTGGCGTTTATGTTGATTGGGCCGGCGCACGTTCCCTTGATGTTGATCACCAGGTTGGGCAGCGCATTAGCGGCCACGACCGCCAGCGATTCGCCGCGGGTGCAATTCACGTTGAGAGTAGGTTTGAATTGCGCTGAGAGTGGAGCGGAAAGGCAAAGCAGCGACGCCGCTGATGCCAGGAAGTACCCGGGTCGGTCGAGCATGGATGGTCTCCTGATAGGAATGGAAGTGCAACGCGGAGGGAAGAGGCCCGACAGTGAGACGGCCAGTGAATTGGCAGGTGGTGAGGCGGCGAACAGGCTGCACGGCGCACTCTCCTGTCCGTATAGGCGACATTATCCGAAGAAATCCGGCATCCCAAAGCGAAATTTCCAGCAATTTGCGATTTGCGGTGAGCCAGGTGTCCCCGGATTAGCGGGGTATCAGATCGCGAAATCGGGATCTTCGTCGGAGCCGCCGGCGTGCAGCTAAATGCGCTCGTAGGGGCGATACACCGGCTCCCACATGTAGGCGCGGATCGACTCAGGGATGGCTGAGGCGTCGGGTATTTCCGATACTCCTTCGGCGATTGCCTGGCGGGCTACCGCTTCGGCCACTGCAATGGCCACTCTGCGCGATTCGGCCACCCGCGGCAGCAACGGCGCCGTAATGTCCGAGACGGTGGGCGACTGCGCCGCCAACTCCTTCGCGGCACCCATCATCATGGCGTCCGTCACCCGCCTGGCGCGCGATACCAAGATACCCAGCGCCAGGCCGGGGAAGATGAACGAGTTGTTGATTTGCGAGATCCGCACCGTCCCTCCGTCGGCTTCCACGAGCGGGAACGGACTGCCCGTGCCCACCAGCGCCTTGCCACCCGTCCAGCGAAGCAGATCCTCCGGTTTGGCTTCAGATACTGAGGTCGGATTGGATAGCGGAAAGATGATCGGGCGGGGAGAGTTGTGCGCCATGATGCGGACAATCTCCTCGGTGAAAGCCCCGGCCTGCGCCGACACGCCAACCAGCACCGTTATCCTGGCATTCTCAACCGTGTCCCGCAGCGAGATCGGACCGGGCTTTGAAAGCGACCAACTCGAGACTTCGTCTTTTTTGCGCGCCAGGGGGAGCTGGCTGCCGCGCAGGTTCGCATCGCCTTCCACGATGAGCCCGTGCCGGTTGAAGGCATAGATGCGCCCGCGCGCTTCTTCTTCTGACAGCCCCTGCTCCTTCATGGCGGCGAGGAGCAGAGCGATGATTCCCACCCCCGCGGATCCTGATCCGAACATGGCGATACGCTGGTCGCGCAGCGCAATGCCCGTGGCATTGACGGCGGCAAACAACGCGCCGGTGGTCACGGCCGCCGTCCCCTGGATATCGTCGTTGAACGTGCACAGGCGGTGGCGGTACCGGGCCAGGATGCGTAACGCGTTTTCTCCGGCGAAGTCTTCCCATTGCAAAAGGATGTTCGGCCAGCGGCGCTCAACCGCGCCCACAAAAGCTTCGATGAAGTCGTCGTATTCCTGCCCGCGCACACGATGATGCTGCCAGCCGATGTAGATGGGATTGCGTAGCAGGGCTTCGTTGTCGGTGCCCACATCCAGCAGGACTGGCAGGCAGTGCTGCGGTGGAATCCCGCCCAGGGCTGTGTAAAGCGACATTTTGCCGATGGGAATACCCATCCCACCGGCGCCCTGGTCTCCCAGACCCAGGATGCGTTCGCCGTCACTCACCACGATGCAGCGGATCTGGTCGTAGCGCTGGTCGGCGAGCATCTGGTCGATGATGTTGCGATTGGGATAGCTGATAAACAGCCCGCGCGGCTTGCGCCAGATCTCCGAAAACCTCTGGCAGCCCTCGCCCACCGCCGGCGTGTACACAATGGGCAGCAACTCTTCGGTGTTATGCGCCATGAGCGAGTAGAACAGCGTCTCGTCGCTGTCCTGGACATCGCGCATGAGGGTGTATTTGGCGAACGAGTCGGGCTGGTTGTCGAGCGCTTTCTTGCGGCGTTCACGCTGGTCGTCGAGCGTGCCGACGTGGGGCGGAAGAAGCCCGTGCAGCGCAAAAGCGGTACGCTCCTCCTCGGTAAACGCGGTGCCTTTGTTCAACTCGGGATGAAGCAGCAGGTCGTAGCCGGAAAGGTTCGTGCGGATTACCGCGGCATCAGCAGAGGGAGGAGGATTGTCGGGCACGCAGGGATCTCCAGTGGAGTATGCTCCAGGGCTGAAGATTCATGGTACTCCCGTATCTTCACATCGAATCAATGACGAAGCGCACACTACATCGGCTCACGCGAAGGTGATCAGCACCACTTCGGGGTGCGATCCCACCCGCATCGGAGGTCCCCAGGTGCCCGCGCCGCTTGAGGTGAGGACCTGGAGATTACCGAAGCGCTGCAATCCGTAGCTGAACTTTCCGTAGGCCCAGCGCACCAGCAGCGTAAACGGAAACATCTGGCCGGCATGGGTGTGACCGGAAAGCTGCAGGCTTACGCCCGTCTGCTCCACTATGGGGAGCCGGTGCGGCACATGATTGAGCAGAATGCTCGCCGCACCCTCGGCGAGATGCAGCGAGTCGAGGAAAGCGCGCAAATGCGCCGGAAGAGTCGAATCCGCATAGGACACCCCGATCACCTGCAATCCGTCCACGACCAGACGCTCATTGTGCAGGATACGGACGCCACCCCGCTGGATGGCCGCCTTGTATTCCTTGGCATCCCCGAAGTCTTCGTGATTGCCCCCGCTGAAATACATGCCGTGCGGCGGCGAGAGCTCAAATAGCGGAGCGGCCAGCCGCGAGGGATCGGCTTTCGATCCGTCGTACAAATCGCCGGCCACAAAGATGATCGAAGGATCGAGGCGCCGTGCAATCCCCGCGATCTGCCGCGCGAAGCCGGCGGAATTGATGTGGCCCAGGTGAAGATCGCTGACCAGCATGGCGGTGCGTCCCTGCCACCTCTCCGGAATCCGGGGAAGCGTCACCGTGACGCGCCGCTCGCGAAGAATGCGTGCATTCACAAATCCGTAAATGCTGACCAGGATGGCCGCGCCGAACAACACCGTGCCGACCCAAGGTCGGATGGCGGCGGCGGTATCGGCCGAAAGGAGCCGCAGCAAGAGAGCCGTGATCCGGCAAAGGCATGCCGCCCAGAAGAGAAAATTGAAAATGCCGATCCAGACGGAGGCCAGCCGGTAAAGGAACCCGACGAATCCATTTCCAAAGCGATGCCCCAGCAACGCAGCCACAATGAAGCTGGTCGAAAGCACGTAGAGCGTGTTGCGCAGGTAGAGGCTTCCGTCGGCGCTCAGGGGCAGGAACGGAGGCCAGAATGCCACCAGCGTGCGATATAAAAACCAATGAGAACAAAACAATAATGCCTGGAAAAAGGCGACGGCAGAAACTGCCCAAACTTTCAAATCATCTCTCCTTATCTGTGAATTGCACGAGAATCCCCGCCCGAGCGCGGTGCATGCAGAGAGCCGCCGGAGGCATTGAACCCGTGAAACAATAGACCTCGATGGTATGGATGCAGCAAAATCCGTCGATGCAGCGAAACCGCCCCGCGCCGCGAAGCCCGCTGGGTGTGTATATTGCAGTGCCTTTTTGCCGGTCGAAGTGCACCTACTGCAACTTTGCCTCCGGTGTGTACCCGGCCGGGGATCACGAGCGCTACGTCGAACGGCTCATACAGGATTTGACGGCCGCACCCGAATGGGCGTCGCACATTGGTGTCGAATTTCCCCGGTCTGTGGACACAGTTTACCTGGGAGGGGGCACGCCCACCTTGCTGGCCCCGGAGTTGATAAAAAAGATCTTCTCCGCGCTGCGGGCGGAATTCGACTTTGTCGCCGATGCGGAAGTAACCATGGAATGCGCACCCGGACAATTGCCGGATGCCACTCTCCAAACCCTCGCCGAAGCAGGTGTAAACCGGGTCAGCCTGGGGGTTCAGTCCTTTATCGACCGCGAAGCGCATGAGACCGGCCGCCTGCACAGCCGCGCCATGGTCTTCGACGATCTGCGGCGATTGAGAGGCGCGGGAATCGAAAACCTCAATGTCGACTTAATCGCCGGCCTGCCCGGACAGACCTTCCCATCCTGGGATGAATCTTTACAGGTGTTAATGGATAGCGGAGTTCCTCACGCCAGCGTTTACATGCTGGAGGTAGACGAGGATTCGCGGCTGGGGCGCGAAATGCTGAACGGCGGCGCGCGTTATCACGCCGGGCTGGTTCCCTCCGATGACGCCATCGCGCGCATGTATGAGTCAGCGATCGAGAGGTTCACTCTGGAGGGAATCGAACAATACGAAATTTCAAACTTCGCGCGCGCCGGATCCCAATCGCGTCACAACTTGCGCTACTGGGAGCGGCGGCCCTACCTGGGGCTGGGGCTGGATGCTTCGTCGGCGTTGCCGGGCGGCGACTCGTATCTTTTGCGATCGAAGACAACGGAAGACCTGAAATCCTACCTCGAGGGGGGAGAACCACCCGAGACGGCTTGGCTCTCGCCCGATCGCCGCCACGAAGAAGCATGGTTCCTGGGCCTTCGTTTGAACACGGGAGTTGATGCCGGGGCGCTCCAGGAGGAATTCGGGCGCGAGAGGGTCGGACCCGCGCTCGAGGTTGCGCAACGCCTTGCCGGCGATGGCCTCGTGCTCATCGAGAACAACCGCGTGCGCTTGAGCGCGCGCGGCCGGCTCCTGTCCAACGAGGTGTTTCAGGAGTTCCTCGGTATTGAGAATGAGGTCTCCGATCGCGCCTGATGAAGGCCTACCAGGTGAGGACGTCTTTTCTCGACGATGCCGAAAAGAATGCCGCCGGAGGCAGCGGCCTGCCACAATCGCCCGCTGTCCGGATTTCCTCGGGGCCCGCAAGCCGGGCTGCTTGCAATGCCTGCTCCGCGTCGCGGAGAACGATGAGTGGCGACCGGCCATGGCTGGGCGCAATTCCGAAGCTGGCGCTCAGGCGCACCGCGGCGTGTTCCGCGCGAAACGGCACGCTGAAAACCTCCGCGCGAATGCGTTCCGCGAGAGAAACGGCCTGCACGGGTGCGCATCCCGGAAGCCCCAGCGCAAACCCTGCGATACCCACTCGCCCGAATAGATCGTAAGTGCGCAAAAGCCGCTGTACCCGGCCGACCGCCTCCTTGGCCAATTCATCCCAGGCTGCTTGGCCGAGCCGCGTCTGCCAGTGCGAAAGGTCATCGATATCGAAGCGTATCAGCGACAGGGAAGTATTCATCCGCTGCACCCGGTCGGTTTCCCGAAAGAGCATCGACAGGAGCGCGGGGCGATTGGAGAGGCCAGTCACCGCGTCGATGTCGCGATCCATCGCGGTCATCGCGCGCAGTTGCTCCAGTTCGCGCGCCTGTCGAAATGTACGCAGGGTCATTTCGATTTGCGCCGACCAGTGAAACGGCGGCAGCATTGGCGGGAGGATGCCGTCGATCACCCCCTCGGCCAGTCGCTCCTTCCACTCCGGGATCCCTTGGTCCGCAATCACGATGATTGGGAACCGGCGCTCATCGCCGTTAAGGGACGCCAGTATTTGGCCGAGGGGCCGGCCGGGAAGTTCCGCATCGAGCATTACGATCGTGGGGACCTGAACGTCCAGTATCGCTTCTAGCGTCGCGTCCGCCGATGCCGCCGTGCGAAGCTGAATGCCAGCGTCAAGCAGGCTTGATCGGAGGGCAGCGATCAACCCCACCGAGCCCGAGGCCAGGAGGAGCAAAGGATGAGAGTCGTTAACCATGCCGGGATCGTCCACACCGGATCCATCGGCGCTCGTTAGAGAAGTCTTAGGAAACGGAACGGACTTCCTCAGTCATTTGTAATGACTCTCTGGTGGGAATAAAGGCCCAATGGTAATCGAACCGCGGGTGCCCATTCCCCCCGATCTGTTCCATCTGCCTCAATCGACAAAGTCGACCAGCGGCGCAATCGGGATGATGCCGCGCTCATGTCCGAGGTCCAGGAGTTTGCGGATAGCTTCGCGGCCGTCAGCACCGTAATCGAGCGTGCGGTCATTTACATACATGCTTACAAACCGGTTCGCCAGAGAGGTATCCAGATCCCGTGCGAACTGCATGGCGTATTCCAGGGCCTGGTCGCGGTGGTCCAGGGCGTGCTGAATGCTGTCGCGCAGCGCCTTCGAGACGATCTTGTGCACGTCCGGCCCCAGCGAGCGCCGGATGGCGTTTCCCCCCAGCGGAAGGACCAGTCCGGTGGCTTCACGCCACCAAACGCCGAGATCGATCACCCGGTAGAGGCCACTTGAGCTGTACGTGAGCTGTCCCTCATGAATGATGAGCCCCGCGTCGTACTTGCCCGCCAGGATGGAGGGGATAATCTTGTCGAACGCCACCGTCTCCGTCTGTACGTCGGGGTTGAACACCTTGAGAGCCAGGTAGGCCGTGGTGAGCGTGCCCGGAACCGCGATACGGACCTTGGTCAGGTCGTCGGGCGTGAGCCGCCGGTTGGATACGATCATGGGCCCGTAGCCTTCACCTACGCTGCCTCCGCACCCCATCAGCGTGTAGTTGTCCTGGACATAGGGATAGGCATGGAAGCTGATGGCGCTGACGTCGAAAAACGCCTCCAGCTGGGCGCGCCGGTTCAGCGTCTCAATATCGCACAGGGTGTGGGTGAACTTGTAGCCGGGCACGCGGATCTTGTTCGTCGCCAGCCCGTAAAACATGAAGGCGTCGTCGGAGTCGGGGCTGTGGGCGATGGAGATTTCGCGGATGGCCGCCGATGTTGCCGCTTCAAAGTGCTGAGTGCTCACGGAGTGCAGGAATCCTTTCAACGAAAACTACACGGTGGCCGACGAACCCGGGTTGCGATGGCGCAAGCGGAACCATCCGGCAGCCAACGATGCCGCCGCCATAACCTTGAGCGCGTCGCCGGGGAGAAATGGTACCACGGACTGCAACAGAACGGCCGTCGCCGGCGCATGGGTCAGAATGCCGAGCCACAAAGCACCGATCGACAGTATAAGAAGGTTGCCGGCTGCTGCGCTCAGCAGCGCGGGGAGAAAACCACGCCCGCTCCGGCGGTAGAGCAGGGAAATGAGCATGGCGGCAAACGGGTACGCCAGCAGATAGCCGCCGGTCGGCCCGAAAAGATGGGCCACTCCCGGTGCGCTCGCCGGTCCGGGAGCGAACACCGGAAGCCCCAGCGCGCCCTCGCCCAGATAGGCGATCAGGGAGGCGCCGGCCAGTCGCGGAGAGAGCAGAAGGCCCACCAGTAGCACCGCCAGGGGCTGTAGCGTGAGCGGCACCGGCGTGAAGGTAAGGGGCAGGGCGACATGCGCGCATGCCGCCACACATATGCTGGCCAGCAGGACGATTCCGCCCGCGCGCAACCATGCCGCCGGATCGGCTCCGGCGATTGCTGCGGACCAGGCAGGCAAGCGGGTTTCACTGCTCATGGTGCTCCTCCGATTCAACGTCGCTTTCCCCGTGCACCGAGGCTTGGCTGACCCTTGCGGACTTCTTCTGCTGCCGCCAGATGTGCAAGGCCAGGCTGCCCGAGACCAGAACGAGCGCACAAACCGAAACGAGCAGAACAATCATTAACCAGCGCATCGGGCGTCGAAACGCTTCTCCAGATGAACTTGGCCCTGCCGGCAATCAGGCTGTTGCGGGCGCGTTATAAAAGGACCACTCCTCGCCTTCAACCAGCCGTGTCAGGGCAATGCTTTCAAGGCCTCGAGAATTGGCCAACTGCTAGCCAAGAATACCAGACGGGCAGCGCCGGGCAATGTCGCCGCATAAACCAAACCACGTCAGCATGCTTACCGAGTGTCATCCCGGTCGGAGCGCAACGTACTGGTGGGATCCCCGGTTCCAATCTCATCACCTTTCCCGGGTAAAACAACGCTCCATGCACCACTGCGGTTGTTTCTGCCCTTCCGCTGAGGGCATTCGTTCTAGCTCTCTTTTGACTCGTCTCCATCCCGGCCGGCGCCGAGCCCGCCGAACATCCACGCCAGGTAGGCATGGCTTCCCGCTTCCACCGCCAGCACCAGAAACTCCGGTGTCTCGTAACCGTGCAGCTCGTGTAGCCGCGCCTCCAGCGCCTCCAGCTGGTCGGTGCCGGTCTTGAACATCAGCATGGTTTCGCTCGAAGTTTCGAGTTTGCCTTTCCATGAATAGATCGACTCCACGGCCGGGATCAGGGTGGCGCAGGCCGCCAGGCGCTCCTCGACAAGAATCCGGCCCAGGCGGTTGGCGTCGTCGAGGTTCGCCGCGGTGGTGAGGACGATGCGGGCGGACGTGTTTCTCTCAAGCATGGCTGCTCTTCATTATCCATCCCTTGAATCGTGGCTCTCGATGGAGCGTCCTATGCATCCTCAGGGTCTCTTTACCTGCATCGTGCATTCCAAGGGATTCCCAACTCTTCGCCGCTTTGATGAATCTCAACAGGAGACCCATCGACGTCCCTTTTGCAACCAGCAAGGCCGGACCTTTATAAACGGGAGTGCGCATTTAGACCCGGCGACCAAGCCCGGTCGCTGAGGATCCCGGCTGGCGCGCGTGGAGAATGAACATGAGCACTGCGATCAAGTTCGGTACCTCCGGGTGGAGGGCCGTCGTTGCGGATGAGTTTACGCTGGCCAACATCCGGCTGGCGGTAGCGGGTATCGCCGAATACGTGAAGACCCAGCCGAAGCCGCACCGCGTTCTTGTGGGCCGCGATCCGCGCTTCCTGGGGGAATCGTTCGTCGCCGATGCGGCGCGCGTGCTGGCCGGTGCCGGCGTGACTCCGATTGTGATACCCGAGGCGGCTCCTACGCCTGCCATCTCCTACGCCGTGCGTAACATGAAGACCTCCGGTGCCATCAACTTCACGGCATCCCATAACCCGCCCGAGTATAACGGCATCAAGTTTTCCACCCACGACGGCGCGCCCGCGCTGCCCGAAGTCACCAGCCAGATTGAGGCCGCTATCAACCGGATCGTCGTCACGAACGGCAAAATCGCAGGTGCCAATCCTCCCGGCGGAGGGTTTGAAACCGCCGACGTGAAGCCCGATTTCCTCAAGCGCCTGGGCGAACTGGTGGACCTCAAGGCCATCGCCAAGTCGGGTATCAAGGTCGTGTTCGATCCGTTCTGGGGCGCGGGCCGCGGTTATAGCTGCCATGTGCTGCGCGAGGCCGGCGTGAAAGTCGAGACCGTGCACGATTACCGCGACGTTCTCTTTGGCGGGCACGCGCCTGAGCCCGACGATCATCTTCTCGACAAGGCCAGGGAAAAAATGCGGCAGATCGGTGCGCAGATCGGCATTGCCACCGATGGCGACGCGGACCGCTTCGGGATCGTCGACGAAGACGGCACCTTCATCCAGCCGAACTATGTCATCGCCCTGCTTTTCGAGTACCTGGTCCAGACCCGTGGCTGGAAAAACGGCGTGGCCAAGAGCGTGGCTACCACCAATCTGATCAATGCCGTAGCCGAGAATCTGAATGTGCCGCTTTATGAAACCCCGGTAGGCTTCAAGTACATCGGAGAGCTGATCATTGAGGACAAGATCGCCATCGGCGGGGAGGAGTCGGCCGGTTTGACCATCCGCGGCCACGTGCCGGAGAAGGACGGCATCATCGCTGGACTGCTGGTGACAGAAATGGTCGCCACCCGCGGCAAGAGTCTGGGGGTGCAATTACGGGAACTTTTTGCCAAGCTTGGTTCCTATTACCCGGTCCGCGAGAATTTCCGGTTGACCCCGGAAGTGAAGGCCGCGTTCACTGAGAAGTTGAAGGCTGATCCCACCGAACTGAGCGGGCGCAAGGTGGTAAAGGTGGTGCGCACCGACGGACTCAAGCTGATCCTCGACGACGGATCGTGGGTGTGCTACCGCCTGTCGGGGACAGAACCTGTGGTGCGGGCCTATACCGAAGTGCGCCATGAGAAAGACATGGAGTCACTGCGGGCTGCGGCCAAGAAGTTTGTTACGGGATGAAGGAGATTCGAGGGTAAATGCAGCCGGGGAAACGCCACGAACAGGCCAACGCGACGATCGGGCGAAAGACGCCGCCACCCTCCTTCGCTGAGCGGGCGGTAAGCGCAGCCCTGCGCCTGTGGCGCCCCGCCGGCAGCGTGCTCGCCGTCGGTCTGGCCCTGCTGCTCACCATGCACGTCGTCAACGGCAAGCACGGCCTCTCCGTCTGGCAGCAGAAGCGGGTGGAGGACAAACAACTTCGTCAGGAGATCGATAGCCTCGAGCAGGAGAACGCGCGCCTCCGCCACCGGGTCGAGAAGCTGAAGTCGGATCCGCATGCCATCGAGCGCGAAGCCCGCGAAAAGCTGCATTACGCCAAGCCCGGCGAGGTCATCTATAGCCTCCCGCCTGATCCACCCGCGCCAACCCAGCCATCCGGCAAGTAGGCCTTCCCCCGCAGTACATCACGCCGCTCTTCGGCGTGGCCGCTGGTCGACACGGACCGGGAATTGAATCACCCGGCATGGGCGGCCTTTCAGTCGCGGATACAACACTTGGGCGGTGATTGCAACAGCCATGCATAAAATGCCGGCAATCGCCGGAATCGATAAGAGG
>DASXXV010000011.1:0-61984 GCA_036502905.1 Occallatibacter sp.
CAGAATGTTATGGGAGGCACACGAAGGATTTACGTCCAGTCCCTGGGAGGGAAGGGAAGCGTTCGGCCGATCAACGGCGCTCGACGATCATGGATTTAGAGCTAGATGTTGATTCGGCATCACAAAATCTGGATGACCAGGATTCGAGGAGAGAACCGGATGAAACGAGAGACAGTTAAGATCATGGCATCGTGGACCTTGGCGCTGGCTCTTGCCCTGAGTACAGCCCGGAACGCGCAGGCACAGGACGCCAAAAATCCGTATCCCAGCATGGCTCCGATTGAAAAGTATCTGATGGATCGAGACGCCGAGATCGACTTGGCGCGGAGCGCGGCGCCGTCATCCATTTCCCGCGATGCCACGGTTGTAATCCTGGGGAAAAATGGCTACGAGACGGCGGTCGAAGGCAAGAACGGCTTTATCTGCATTGTAGAGCGCGGTTGGATGAATTCATTCAACAGCCCGGAGTTTTGGAGCCCTAAAACTCGTGGCGCGGAGTGCTTCAATCCCCCGGCCGCGCGAACGGTCGTGCCGTACACCTACTTCAGGACAAAATCAGTCTTGGCGGGAAAATCGAAAACTGAGATCAAGGAAAGTATTAAGACCGCGATGGAAAATAAAGAATTGCCTGCTCTCGAGCCCGGGGCGATGTGCTACATGATGTCGAAAGATGCATATCTCACGGATGCCGGTGGACACAACATGGCCCATCTCATGTTTTACACGCCGCTCATGGATGGTGCAGTATGGGGCGCAAATCCGATAGACGACTCAAACCACGTCTCGTTTAAATTCCCGAACTCTCCGATATTTCTAACTCCACAGTTCCTGGGCGACCCGGAACCGATGAACAACTTCATCGTTCCCGTCCGCGTGTGGTCGGATGGAACTCCGGATCAGATGTAAGGAGGGCCATTTGAGTGCAGCCTCGAATCATGGAATGACACAGGAGCAGATGACAACTGGATTCGAGAAATTGAAAAGGACAGTCTGGGCAGTGCAGGAGTCTTCTGCTGGCCGCGTTGCTCTTACCCCCGGCAATTGCACCAGGACGGGCGCAACAGCGGGCGAAGCCGGGACCTGGCCCAATCCGGCCGTTCAAAATGCATGTTCCCGACCGTGTTCTAATTGATCTTCGCCGCCGTTTTGGCCTGGAGAACGACACAGACCCCGCGTCGCTCCACAGCGATCCGCGCTTAGTTGGTTGGTCGCCGACGCCAAAATGCGCGCTGCCGCTCAGCGCTGCCAAGCCTTACGCCCAGAATGGTTTGCCCATGCGGCGCCACTCCATTCGAGATTTGCGTTGCCACGAAACGGGAGTGAGCTCCAAACGGAGCGGCCGCCTGCTAAGTTCACATGGCCCCAAAGTCGCCTTCCGGACAAGTGGCCTTTGCTCAACTGCTGTTAACCGCCCAAACTACCCACTGACGGAGGTCTAGTGCGAGTAGCAGATCTTCCTGTCCGCTTGCAATCCGCAAACGGGGGAATGCTAAGAGACTGATTTAAAGCCGTGACATGTGAGACCAGTGACCATTGCTCAAGAAGAAGACTCTCGTAGGGCTGATTCCAGAGTTGCTAACCGTGGCATGTGTCAAAAGCCAGGGGTGGAAATCAACAAAAGTAAACAGCTTCAGTCAAATAAACGTCACACCAGAAGCAGCATTAAAAGTTAAACGCTGAGTCTTAGCGCACCACGGTCGCGCTAAGTGGGAAGGCACGAACCTTGACCGGCCGTCGACCGCAAAAGGTCTTGCACCTGCGTTTCTCGTCTTATGGGGAGATCAGGGGACCGAGCCCTTGACAGGTTTGAGCCAAGGCTGTTCAATCAGGGTTTCCCGGATATTTGAGGATTTGCTAGGTAGTACTGCCGTTAACACCCGATTCTTTCCTGCCCGGTTCGGGCAGGGACGAATCGAACCACCGCCACGCGTAGCCAACGGGCGCACTTCCGGCCCTCTTAACCGCCGTTCCATTGCATATCCGGAGATGGTGTCGAATCGACTTTGGCTCGGCCGCATGCAAGTTGCGCGCGGCTCGCGGCACGGATTTCCGGAAATGTAAGTAAAAACATGGTTTGCACATATTCGGGGTCTTTTCCGAAGAAAAGTCAGGAGTTCCACCATGCGTTGCCTTCGCTACTTTCTCCCTGCCCTCAGTGCGTTCCTATTCGGTTCCGCACTCATAGGACAAAATCCGGAGATCGCGCCCCAGATCACCGCAAAGGTGGACGAAAGGGTACTGGTCACGCTGCCCGGAAATATCCACCCCGATGCGCGTGCCGAGTTCGATCGCGGTGCGGTGACGCCCGATCTCAAGATGGGCGATCTGTTCCTGGTTCTGCGCCGCTCGCCAACCCAGCAGAAAGCCTTTGACGATTTCGCGGCCAGCCAGTACGACTCATCCTCACCCAATTTCCATCATTGGCTTACGCCCGACGAGATTGGAAGCCGGTTCGGCCCTTCCCTCGCCGATATCGCGACCATCTCGAACTGGCTCACATCCGGTGGATTTTCCATTGACCAGGTTTCGAAGGATCGCATGTCGATCCGTTTCTCCGGCACCGCGGCCCAGGTTCAGGCAGCGTTTCACACCCAGATTCACAACCTCATGGTGCACAATCAGCCCCACATTGCGAATATGAGCGATCCGCAGATGCCCGCCGCTCTCGCTCCCGTGGTGGTTGGCGTCAAGGCCCTGCACAACTTCCTGCCCCGCCCGCTCAGCCGCATCGGCAGCCCCGTCCGCATGAATCCCGAAACCCGCAAGTGGGAACGCATCGCGCCCCAACCCTCCGGAGGATCCTCGTCCACCCCATCCACGGCTGGGGTAGCCCGTCCCCAGTTCGGCATCAACGTGGGCTCCGGCAGCAGCGCTTCTCTGGAAGAAGACCTGTCACCCTACGACTGGGCCGCCATTTACAACGTGCTCCCCCTCTGGAATGCCTCCTCGCCCATCGACGGCACTGGCCAGAAGATCGCCATCGCGGGAACGTCCAACATCGTCTTGAGCGATGTCGCAACTTTCCGGAGCACGTTTGGACTGCCCGCGAACGCCCCCACAGTCATTGTTACCAATACCGACCCAGGCGTCTGCAGCGACCTGACGAAATGTGATCAGATCGAGAACACCCTTGACGTTGAATGGTCGGGGGCCATCGCCAGGAGCGCCCAGATTATCCTTGTGACCTCCGGGCCGTCCACCACGTCCACCGACCCCCTCCTGCTCTCCGTGCAGTACATCATCGACCATTCCGTGGCACCTATCGTCAGCGTCAGCTATGGCCTGTGCGAACTCGGATTGGGCACCGCCGGCAATACGCAATGGGCCAACATGTGGAAGACCGCCGCCACCGCGGGTATGTCGGTATTTGTGGCCACGGGCGATGCCGGCGCCTCCACCTGCGACCAGGGCGGAGATATCCAATTCCCAGTCCCCTATGCGGCCGACTTCGGGCTTTCTGTCAACGGCATCGGATCCACACCGGACATCACCGCCGTGGGCGGCACGGACTTGAACTGGGGATCGACTGCTTCGCCCTACTGGAACGACAGTAACGCATCCAACGGCTCCAGTGCGAAGGGTTATATGCCGGAGGTTCCCTGGAACGATACCTGCACGAATCCACTTTTGTTAACCCCGCTGCAGAACCTTGCGACCCATCTTGGTCTCACCAAACCCACGGACGCTGAATCCGCGTGTAACTTTATCATCAATAATGAAACGGCCATTACCGCGTCCGTTGGTGATCTCTCCTCCCTCGTGGATACGGTTGGCGGCGGCGGCGGCCGCAGCACCTGCACGACAAGTGATTCGAATACCGTGGCCAGTTGTTCCGGCGGCTATACGCAGCCGGACTGGCAAACCGGGGTCTCCAATATTCCCACCGATGGGAAACGCGCCGTTCCCGACGTCTCATTCTTTGCCGGCAACGGGTTCAACGGTTCGGCGTACCTCATCTGCGTGACCGGCACCGGAGTCACCTGCACGTATCCTACGGATGCATTCCCCGCCTCCGGTCTTGAAATCGGCGGAACCTCGGCAGCCACGCCCGCCATGGCCGGAGTGATGGCTCTCATCAATCAGAAAGCTGGCTCCCAGCAGGGCAATGCCGCTCCCGAGATGTACAAGCTGGCGGCCAAGCAAAACTACGGGAATTGCGTCACCGAAACCGTCACCAACTCCAGCACCTGCTACTTCAACGACATCACCACCGGCACCATCGCCATGGCCTGCGATAACGGGCTCCTGCAGGCCGGAACCTCTCCCGATTGCACGGTGAACCATACCGGCGATAAGGTAGGTGTCCTGAACGGGTACGCGGCAGGGGCGGCATTTGATCGCGCCACTGGCCTCGGGTCCATGAATGTCGCCAACACGGCGAACGCCTGGGCCACATTCGTCGGAACGGGTTCCACAACCGTGACCGTGACCCCCGCGACTTCGACAGTGAGTTCGGCGAATTCTCTGGGAGTGACGGGAACCGTGAGTGGCGCAAGCGGAACGCCCACTGGATCCGTCAGCCTTTCGGGAGCGGGATACGCCTCCGCAGCAATACCTCTCGATGCCTCCGGCAAGTTCTCCTTCACCATTCCGGGGTACAGCTTCAAGTCCGCCGGTTCCATTGCCCTGACGGCCAGGTACAGCGGTGATGACACGTACGCAGCCAACAACGGCACCGCTCCGCTAACCATCAATCTGAGCGCGTTCACCCTTTCGGCCACCAACCTTACATTAACTGCGGGCGATAAATCCGGAAGTGCAAATGTCTCAAATGTCACAGTCACGCCCGCATACGGCTACACCGGTACCGTGACGCTCACCGCCCAGATGCAGTCCGGCCCCTCCGGCGGCATTGATCCCCCGACATTTACCGGCAGCCAGGTGACTATCACCGACTCGAGCCAGAAATCGGGAACTATTACGGTTGCGTCCACTGCGGCGGCAGCCGTGCGCCCGGGGAGCGGACGCCTTGCCTGGCTTGGTGCGGCAGGTGGAACGGCTCTGACTGCGCTGCTCCTGTTCTGCGTGCCCGTCGGGTTCCGCAGAGGCCGCAGAATCTTCAGCATGTTGCTGTTGGTGGTTGCTGCTGGGTTCGGTTTCATTGGCTGCGGCGGAGGAGGAGGCGGTGGAGGCGGCGGAGGAAATCAAAAGTCCACTCCGACGGTCACGGTCTCGGCAACCAAAAACATCTTCTCCACCGCAGAAGCCATTCCGGTCTCGATCAGTGTTTCAGGTGGCTCCACTACCGCCACGGGAACCGTAACTCTTTCCAGCGGCGCTTACGCTTCTGCCTCGACCGCCCTTGCCAGCGGCGGCGCCAGCATCACCATCCCCGCCAGCACCCTTTCGGCGGGTTCTGCGACGCTGACCGCAACCTACTCCGGGGACAGTAATTTCAACGCTGCCTCCGGGACCGCGACCGTCACAATCAACAAGCCCGGAACCACAGCCGGTACTTACACCATCCTGGTCACTGGAACTGGAAACGACCCGGCGTCCACCACCACGACCACCACCTTCACCATGACCGTAAACTAGCAACCCAGTTCCCCCTTCGGCGCGCCGTCAGACGCGCCGAAGGGGAATAGATGCGGTCCGTGCCGCTCCCGGGTTCGCATCGCAAATCGTTGCAGAAGATTACAAACGTCTGGAGAACAATAAATACATTACTCGTCGGTCCTGAAAAAAATGCCAACGCTCGGCATGCGGCCGCACGCATCAAGCAACGCCATAATCAGCCCGCGCCATAAATGACCGTTCAGGCACCATTGAGGGCCGCTTATGAGCCATTTGGGAGCCATTCGAAATGGCGCTAAACTCTGAATAATCAATTAGTTAGGGGAGAGATCGAGCGAGAGGGACCCTCCCCCTCCCCACACAACTTTTCCCCTCTTGGCCGCTGTTTCGAGCTTAACCAGAGGCGAATCGTCGATTTAGGGCAGATAAGTGCTGGGCTCGATGCTTGCTCACTGCGTGTTGCTCAGCGACTGCGCCGCCCGGTTCAGCGCGTCCGCAAGAACTTCCAGTTGCTGCCGAGTGCGGTTCGCATCCTTCGCTTCAATGGCCTCGTTCACCCCCGGAATCACTACCGCCGAGTACCCGGTGTACTCGCCCGGCGCGTAGATGGTGTGCCTGTACCAGGGCCGGTTGGGCAAACCTGGCGGCGTGATCAGTGCCGCCTCCGCGTTACGCAATGCCGCGTTCACCTTCACCGGGTTGGCCGGGGGGACCATTTGGATGCCGCGGATTCGCTGCCCAGCATTCGCCAGGTGGCTGGCGGCCAGCTCCGCCGGCGTAAAGTCGATCGCCCCCAGCTTGTATTCGCTGGCCTTCTTGTGCGCCGTTTCCAGGTACGACGAGATCTCGCGGGCGTAGTTGGCGTAATCGTACGGCAGCACGTCAGTGTCCGCCATGCGCAGCGCCTCCAGCCCGAACACCCGCGCCATCTCCTGCAGGTAGATGAAATGCGGATCGGCATTCATGGTGTACCAGGCGTAGTTATCGAACGCCGAGTGATACACGCCGTATGGTCCGCTCGAGCCGATGTCCGTCGAGGGCACGCCGGCATGTTGCAGGAAGGGAGTGTAGTCGGACCCCGACCCGAGGTCGCCCACCCGCACATCGCCCTCCGAGGGCGCGTTCGACGGCCGATGCTCGCTGGCCTCCGCGCGCGCGCTTCTCCACACGTCGTACACCGATGGCCCCATTGGGCTGGGCACGGACTTGGTCACGTCGCGCACGAACTGCTTGAGGGAAGGCACCGCCGACGCCGAAAAATCCGGCCCCGCGACCGCCACATCCACGTTAATGTAGAGCACCGCCTTTTCCAGTTCCGTGGCGTGCTGCTCCACCCACTCCGTCGATCCGATCAGCCCTTGCTCTTCGGCGTCCCAGCTGCAGAACACCATGGTGCGCTTCGGCCGCCAGCCGTCTTTGAGCAAAGCGCCGATGCCGTGCACCGCTTCCAGCATGGCCGCCGTCCCGCTGCTCGGATCCACCGCGCCGTACACCCAGGCGTCGCGATGATTGCCCGCAATCACCCATTCGTCGGGATAATCCGTGCCCTTCACCTTGCCGATCACATCCCAGATGGTCCGCCGCTGATAGTCCTGTTCCGACACCAGGTGAACCTTCACCCCGCCCGGCCCTTCGTGATACCGGAACGGCAGCGAGCCCTGCCACCCCTGCGGCACGCTCGGCCCCCTCAGGTTCTGCAGGATCGGCATGGCATCGTGATAGCTGATCGGAATCGAAATGATGTGCGGCTGATTGCCGTCCGGCGACACGCGCTTCGAATCGGGCAGATCCGGCGTCGACGCCTCCCCGGGTGTCTCCGGATCCCCCGGATACTTGAACAGGTACTGAACCGACCCCCGCTGCACACCCGAGGACGGCCGCCACGGCCCGTCCGGGTATGCGTCCCCCTTGTAATAGCCATCGTCCTGCGGATCGGAGTAGATGAGCACCCCCACCGCTCCGCGCTGTTCCGCGAGATACACCTTTACGCCGCGAAAATTGGAGCCATACCGTACGATGACAACCTTGCCGCGGAGGTCGATATGCTGCTGCGTCAGGTGCTCGAAGTCCTCCAGCCGCCCGTAGTTGGCGTAGACCGCCTCGCCGGTGACGTCGCCGGACCCCGATGAACCATTGAACGGCATCACTACGTCGGGATTGCCGTCGTAGGGATCCCCCTCCACGTGCTCGCGCGCGGGGCCGCTCATCAGCAGTTGTCCGGTTGCGCCGAATGCTTCCACCTTGACTGCTTTGGGCTGATTCATCAGCACCCGGTAGGGAACGATCTCCGTCTCCAGGCCGGCCGCGCGGAATTTCTGTGCGACAAACTCGGCGGTCTTGTGATCCTGCGGAGTCGATGCCATGTGCGGCTCGGCGGTGAGCGTTTTCAAGGCTTCGCCGGCCAGTTTGGGATCCGGCACCGCGAGGAACTTCTCTTCAATTTTTGCCTGCTTGCTGAAATCGGCGTAACCGAAGACCATATGCTGCCCCGGCTGCGAAGGCAGGGCGGCGCGAACCAGCAAAGGGATAAGGACAACAGCCAGCAACATTGCCGGCAGTTTGCGCACAATCATCGAGCATCCTTCAGGAAAAACGGGCGTGCAAACATCCAGTGTATCGGCTTGGGGTTGGAGCCTGTCGTCAACCGCGAACCTGCGCGGCTGACACCCTGCCAGTTGCAATCTCATCCCTCATCCAACACGTTCGCTCCCCAGGCGCTACAATCCCAATATGACAGGACGCCCCCTGCCCCACGAAGTGGCTGCTTACTATTTCAGCTACATCGACCAGGTTCCGGGAGACGATCCTCTTCACGCCATCGAGACCCAGCTCGATGAATACCAGACGGTTCTTTCCGCCATCACGGAAGAGAAATCCCTTTATCGATATGCACCCGGCAAATGGAGCATTCGCCAGGTGCTGAATCACCTCAGCGACACCGAACGCGTCTTCGCCTTTCGGGCTTTCTGGTTTGCCCGCGGCTTCGACAGTCCTTTACCCAGCTACGAGCAGGAAATCGCCGCCGCGGGAGCACGGGCCGACACCGTCTGCTGGGCCGCGCACGTGGAAGAATTCAAGCGCATCCGCCTGGCCACCCTTTGGCTTTTCCGCAATCTTCCCGGTGAGGCCTGGATGCGTTCCGGCATCGCCAGCGGTAATCCGTTCACCGTGCGTGCCCTGGCATTCCTCACCGCCGGCCACGTCACGCACCATTTCAGGATCCTGCGGGAAAAGTACCTTTAAACCGATGGTCAGTGCTTCTGGCTGGCAATCCTGCGCAGTTCCGGCAGAACATCTCCCAACGGCACAGCCTGCGCCGAGCGCTTTCCGAGCGCGAAGTAAACCTTCCGGTAAAGCGCAAACAGCCGTTCGTACGTCGCCGCCGTCGCCGGATCGGGCGAGACCGTGGAGAGCTTCAGGCACATCGCATCCTGCGCGGCCTCGACGCTGGGATAAGCCCCTGCCGCCACCATGGCGAAAATCCCCGAACCCATGCTCGTGGGCACACCGGCCGGCACCAGCACGGGTTTGCCCAGAACATTCGCATACACCTGGTTGAGCACCGGGTTGTTCTGCGGTATGCCTCCCCCGTTGATCACGCGATCCACGGGCACCCCATGTTCCGCCATGCGCTCGAGAATAATGCGGGTATGGAAAGCCGTTCCCTCGATGGCGGCGAACAGCTCATCCTGCGCGGTGTGGATCAGGTTCCATCCCAGGGTCACGCCGCCCAGTTCGGGGTTCACCAGCACGGTGCGATCACCGTTGTCCCAACTCAGCCGTAAAAGGCCGGTCTGCCCAGCGCGGTAGTTCTCCAATCCCTGCGCCAGTGCGGACACCTTCACCCCGGCGCGCTTCGCGATCGCATCGAAGATGTCTCCGGTGGCGGAAAGGCCGGCCTCAATGCCCACGTACTGCGGATGCACACTCCCCGGAACCAGGCCGCATACACCGGGGATCAGGTCCGTATGCTTCGCCATGGCGATGATGCAGGTCGAGGTGCCGACCACGTTCACCACGTCGCCCTCGCGGCACCCGGCGCCCAGCGCGTCCCAATGCGCATCAAAGGCGCCCACGGGAATGGGAATGCCCGCCTTCAGCCCCAGTTCCGCGGCCCAGTGCTTCGAAAGATGCCCGGCCAGTTGATCCGATGTCTGGTATTCGCCGCCAAGCTTGTCGCGCACGCCGTCGAGCAGAGGATCGACTTTCGACAGAAATGATTGCGGGGGCAAGCCCTCCCACTTCGGATTCCACATCCACTTGTGGCCCGCCGCGCATACGCTGCGCTTCACGTGGCGCGGATCGGTGATCCCGCACAGGGTCGCCGCGACCATATCGCAATGCTCAAACGCCGAGGCAAACCGCTCCCGCTTTTCCGGATTGTGGCGCAGCCAGTGCAGGAGCTTGGCGAAGCCCCACTCGTGCGAGTAGACCCCCCCGCACCATTCAATGGCTTCAAGCTTCTCGGCGTGGGCAAGGGAAGTAATCTCCTGGGCCTCTTGGTGGGCGCGATGGTCGCACCACAGGTAGTAGTCGTCCAGGGGATGCATCGACGCGTCCACTGGAACCACGCTGGAGCCGGTGGTGTCGAGTGCGATGGCCTCCACCCGGTCGCCCGAAACTCCCGCCGAGGCTACAGCCTTCTTTGTCGCTGCGGCGAGGGCACGCATGTGGTCGGCGTGGGCCTGGGTGGCATAGTCGGGATCTTCCCGCTTGCGATGCAGCGGATACTCTTCCACTGCCGTACCCAGCCGGCCGCGCTCGCTGTCCATGATCGAAACCCGAACGCTGAGTGTTCCGAAATCAACTCCTGCAACAATAGCCATGGTGGAATCCTAAAAAGAAGAATTTGCTACATGTTCCCATCCCGAAAAAACTCCCCGCCGAAGGAACTGCTTTCGATCACTGCGCCGAAGTGGTTCAGCAGTGCGAGAAAACGTTTGCCGGGAAAACAACAAAGTAGTTTCCCCCTCCGCCTCATGTCAAGGTGTCAACGCCGGTACCATGGGACGCAGCCGGCGATCCCGGGACGATTCGACCTAGTCAAAGCTCCATGTCCAACCATCATGGATTGTGAGTTGCTGATTGCGGGATTCTGCCTATGGCGCCGAGGGTCCTGACATATGAGGGCGAAATTCCGCTTTGCCGCCGGGCAGCAGCTTCACCTCCAGGTTTCCCTCCTGGCGCTCGGCAAGCGCCGGACCATTGATCTGGGTCTGATGGCCATTGCCCGACACGTACTGAACCTTCAGCTGGCCGTAGCCCTGGACCTGGATGCGGTAGTGGAAAGTCGCTCCGTCCTGCAGGGCGTCCGATCCAAAGCTCGCGCTGGGATAATCCACTTCCAGCAGCCGGATCGGCGCTCCGGTCCGGTTCTCTACGGCCACCTCGATATGAGAAGAATGGCAACCGCTGAGGACCGTCACAATAGCCAGTCCCAGCCAGGTAAAAACGCCGGCGAGGAGGCGTGTACCGAACCCCGACTTCGGATCCCTTAACCTTGATGTCATTCGGTAGCCTTTCCCGACGGCTCCTCGCGCTCCAGCCGTTTCTCCACCCGGTCCAGGCGCCGGAGCATTTCAGGCAGGCGCTGGAAGATGGCCACCGCGCGCAACCATGTGCGGTTGTCGAAGCCGGGCGACCCGGAGATCATTCTGCCCGGCGGCACATCGTGCGACACTGCCGACTGCGCGGTGAGAACCACGCCGTCTCCCAGCGAACAATGACCGGCCACGCCCGCCTGTCCGGCGAGTATGGCGTTGTTGCCGATCACCGAGGAGCCCGCCAACCCCACCTGCGCGCACAGCAGCGTGTTCTGGCCAACCCGCGATCCATGTCCCACTTGCACCAGGTTGTCGATCTTGGTCCCGTCGCCGATCTCGGTGGCGCCCACCGTCGCGCGGTCCACGCACGCATTGGCCTGCACGTCTACGCGGCTGCCCAGGCGCACGGGGCCCGATTGCGGGATCTTCTCCCACTGGCCGGACTCATTCTTGGAAAATCCAAAACCGTCCGCGCCGATCACCGCGCCATTCTCCAGCGTGACGTGGTCGCCCAGAATGCAGCCTTCGCGAACCACCGCGTGCGCATGAGCGAACAAGTGGCTCCCTGCCTGAACTCCGGGATAGAGCACCACGTGCGGCAGTAGGGTCGCATGCGGCCCCAGCCGCACCCCGGGATAGAGCACCACGTACGCCCCAATGTGCGCTCCTTCTCCGACCTCCGCGCTGCGATCGATCACCGCTGTGGGGTGAATCCCGGGAAGATATGCGAGCGGTTGGTAGAAAAGTGCGAGAGCCCGGGAAAACGCGTGATAGGGATTTTTTATGCGCAGCGTGGCGGTAGTAATTTCGGGGAAGTCCGGTTCAACCAGAACGGCGGCAGCCTCAGTCTTTCTGGCCAGCCCGGCATAGCGGGGATTGGCGACAAACGTGATCTCGGCGGGACCCGCCTCTTCGATTCCACGCACACCGATGACTTCCAGCCCGGGGTCCCCGCGGAGCTCCGCCCCCAGCTGCGTTGCCAGTTCGCCTAACTTCATCGAGACGATTGTAATGGACGGGACAGAATCGACGCGCGGATTTAGCCCCAGCGGATCCAGCTGGCCCAAATTGCTTCCGTGCCCCATCCGCGCGATTTTTGTTGTCGCGAGGGTGGGAGACGCGAAGTGGCGCCGAAAGACCCGCAACATCCACGCGGGCTTTAGCGCCGAGAGACGCCGACAAATGCGGTCAGCTATACAAGCTTTCCCTGAAGCCAGCTTCCCAGCTTGTCCACCGGCAATCTCACTGCAATGAAGAACTGACCGAATAGCGCATAGACCGCGCTCACTTCATCAAAGCGCATCTCGTAGATTAACTTCTTGAACACCACCGCATCATCGGCGAATAGATCGACGCCCCACTCCCAATCATCGTAACCAATCGAGCCCGAGATGATCTGCCGCACGTGGTCGCCATAGCGCCGCCCAATCATGCCGTGCTCATGCATCATGCGCTGCCTTTCCGCAAACGGCACCGTATACCAGTTCACCTGCTCTCCGCGCTTGCGGTCCATGGGATAAAAGCAGAGATACTTCGTGTCCGGCACAGAAGGGAAGAGGCGCATCTTCATCGCCTCGGCGCCCCGCTTGAGCGATTCCGCCACTTCGGTGTTCCACTCGGCCGAATGCTGTTGGTAGCCCTTTCCTGCGGCGGCTTCGTATGTCTTGCGCGTCGACTCGTAAAGGCCCAGCTCGACTACCGAAACGTACGAATGGGTCGGCGTCAAATAGTCGTAGAGCGCGGTCTGCGCCAGGTCGAGCTCGATCTGGTTCAACTCCTCCAGCGAATTGCGGAAATGTACCAGGACGAGATCACCCTTATGGCCGAGCTCCGAAAACAGCGCCGTCTGAACCTTTCCGTCCGCCGAGCGCTCCAGCCCCTGCAGCAGGGAGGCGAACCCGGAACCGAGCTTTTCCCGCTCGGCAATCCCGAGAGACCTCCATGCTTTCCAGTCAAACCGAAAAAACTGATGCAGCACATGCGCGCCCTCGAGCGTAAGGGGAACAGGAGGAAATTCAGCCAACGCGAACCTCTTTCCATCGTTTGTGGACAGAGATAATCCTAACAAACACTCACCCTTCGCGGCCGCCGTCGCGCCGCCTCCGCCCTATATACTTGAAATCGCGCATGAGCGAAAAGATTATTGCCTTCTTAGTGCAATTTGTAACCCAGGTCATTCAAAGCGGCGGGTATGCAGGCATCGGCGCCCTCATGGCAATCGAGTCGGCCTGCATCCCTCTTCCATCCGAAATCATCATGCCGTTCGCCGGCTACCTGGTGTACAAGGGCGTGTTCAGCCTTCCCTGGGTGGCCACGGCCGGTGCAATAGGATGCAATGTTGGTTCCGTCGCAGCCTATTGGATCGGCGCGTGGGGCGGCCGGCCGCTGGTAGAGCGCTACGGCAAGTGGGTGCTCATGAGTCGCCACGACCTCGACCGCATGACCAACTTCTTCAACAAGTACGGTGGCATCACGGTTCTCCTGGGCCGCCTTCTGCCCGTGGTCCGCACCTTCATTGCGTTTCCCGCCGGAATTGCCAAAATGCCCCAGCTCCGGTTTCATGTCTACACCTTCGTCGGCTCCTGGCCATGGTGTTTCGTGCTGGCCTACGTGGGCATGAAGCTCGGAGAGCAGTGGCACACCGATCCGCGCTTCAAGGAAGTGTTCCACCGCTTCCACCTGTTTGTGGAGATCGCGCTCGTAGCCGCCATCGTTTGGTTCGTGTGGTCGCACCTGAAGCGCGTCAGACACATCGATGCCGGAGCCGCATAGCCTCTGAAACCTGCTGTGGCAAAGGCGTACACTGTTGCATTCGGACCAAGTTGTTTCTTTGAACGTGCGGGGACTCCCGCGAGCAAGGAAGGGTAGGGAAAAGGATGGCAAGCGAACAGCAAAGCGGCGCCTCGATGGCAGCCGCCAATATTGAGCCCGCAAAGGGCAAACTCGGGATTATGGTCGTCGGTCTCGGCGCCGTCGCCACCACCATGATCGCCGGAGTCGAGGCCGTGCGGCGCGGCCTCGCCAAGCCCATCGGCTCTCTCACCCAGATGGGCACCATTCGCCTCGGTAAGCGTACCGATAACAAGTCGCCCCTGATCAGGAATTTTGTTCCTCTCGCCGATCTGAACGACATTGTCTTTACGGGGTGGGATATCTTTGAGGACAACGTCTACGAGTCCGCCGCCCACGCCAAGGTCCTCGAAAAAGAAACCCTCGAACAGCTCAAGCCGTATCTCGAGAGCATCAAGCCTCTGCCTGCGGTCTTCGATCAGTACTATGTCAAGCGCCTCCACGGCACACACGTCAAGCATGGCAAAAACAAGCGCGAACTCGCCGACCAGGTGCGCGCCGATATCCAGGCATTCCGGAAAACCGTCGATCGCGTAGTAATGATCTGGTGCGGCTCCACCGAAATCTTTCTCGAGCCCACCGCGGTGCATCAGTCTCTTGCCGCATTTGAAAAGGGCCTCGAAGCGAACGACCCGGGCATTGCTCCCTCGCAGATCTACGCCTATGCGGCCCTCAGCGAGGGCGTGCCCTTCGCCAACGGCGCACCGAACCTCACCGTCGATGTTCCCGCCATGATCGAGTTGTCCAGGAACAATTCCGCTCCCATCTGCGGAAAGGACTTCAAGACCGGCCAGACGTTCATGAAAACCGTTCTCGCCCCGGCCTTCAAGGCCCGCCTTCTCGGCGTGTCCGGCTGGTACTCGACCAACATCCTCGGCAATCGCGACGGCGAAGTCCTCGACGATCCCGAATCCTTCAAGACGAAAGAAGAGTCGAAGCTGGGCTCGCTTGAATATATCTTCCAGCCCGAGCTCTATCCCGACTTATACAAGGACATCTACCACAAGGTGCGAATCAACTATTACCCGCCTCGGGGAGATAACAAGGAAGGGTGGGATAACATCGACATCTTCGGCTGGCTGGGCTATCCCATGCAGATCAAGGTGGACTTTCTCTGCCGAGATTCGATTCTCGCCGCTCCTATCGCGCTCGACCTCTGCCTCTTCCTCGATCTCGCCAAACGCACGCCCTCGCTGCGCAGCATCGGCATCCAGGAATGGCTGAGCTTCTACCTCAAATCGCCGCAGTCCGCTGCCGGCCTCTATCCCGAGCACGATCTGTTCATCCAGTCCATGAAACTCAAGAACACCCTTCGCCATATTATGGGCGCGGACCTCATCACCCATCTCGGCCTCGAATACTACGACTAGCTAGCACCTACACCCGGTCGGAGAAGCCTCATCCCTGGCGGATGAGGCATTTGTTTTTCCTGGATCAAAGCTGACGCCCATTCCGCGAGATTCCACGAGGCATTGACGAGACCCAAAAATGCCGCCTCGTCCTCTCCGGGCTAAACTGCCTGCTCCGGGAAAATTAGTCCCGGTCAGGCGGTTTCCGTGGAAGACAGCGCTTCCGCCAACTGGTACGCCTGGTCACTGAGTAGTTTCAGCGCCCGTCCACCGACGATGATTTTTTCGCCCACCATCATATCTACAAACGGATTATCGATATTCTCCGTGTCGATGATGACGCACCACGGGTTTCCGCTCGGCGACAATGGAACAATAAATTCCACGCCCTGGTCCGCCGCATTCACCATCAGACAGAAGCTGTCGTCGATCACCCACTCGCCGTCTTCGTTGGACACCTGCAGGGTCTGCCCGTTGAGCAGCAGCCCGATGGCCCGCGTCCACTCGGAACCCCACGCTTCATCCGAAAACTCATTGCCATCGGTGTTGAACCATGCCACATCTTTGATCACCCGCAGCAGTTCGCCATTGCCCTTCTTGCGGATTTCGCGGTCCTGGAAAAACTTCCTCCGGTGCAGATTGGGATGCGCCAGCCTCAGGTTGATCAGCTTGCCCGTAAAATCGCGCAGCCGCTTGCGCCGCTCGTCGAGGTTCCAGTCAAACCAGCTGATTTCATTGTCCTGGCAATAGGCATTGTTATTGCCGCCCTGGGTGCGCGCCACTTCGTCTCCACCGCACAGCATGGGCACGCCTTGGGAAAGCATCAGCGTCGTCAGGAAATTGCGCATCTGCCGTTCGCGCCGCGCGTTGACCTCCGCATCTTCGGTCGGACCCTCCACCCCCATGTTCCATGAGTCGTTGTTATCCGAGCCGTCGCGATTGTTTTCCAAGTTGGCGCCATTATGCTTCTGGTTGTAACTTACCAGGTCGCAAAGCGTGAACCCGTCGTGCGCGGTGACGAAATTGATGCTCGCGTATGGTTTGCGCCCGTCGTACTGGTACAGATCGCTGGAGCCGGTGAGACGATAACCGAGATCGGACAGCATCCCTCCATCGCCCTTCCAGAAGCGCCGCACGGTGTCGCGGTACTTGCCGTTCCACTCCGCCCACAGCACCGGGAAGTTACCCACCTGGTAGCCCCCGTCGCCCACGTCCCAGGGTTCCGCGATCAGCTTCACCTCGGCCAGTGTGGGGTCCTGGTGAATCGTATCGAAGAACGACGACAGCCGGCTCACGTCGTGGAGTTCCCGCGCCAGCGTTGCCGCCAGGTCGAAACGGAATCCGTCCACGTGCATGTCCGTTACCCAGTAGCGCAACGAGTCCATAATCATCTTCAACACCTGGGGGTTGCGGACGTTCAGCGTGTTGCCCGTGCCGGTGTAATCCATGTAGTACTGCGGATCGTCCTGCATCACCCGGTAGTAAGTTGTATTGCACACTCCCTTCCAGCTCAGCACCGGCCCCATGTGATTCCCCTCGCACGTGTGGTTGTACACCACGTCGAGAATCACCTCGATGCCGGCGGCGTGCATCGCCTTAACCATTTCCTTGAACTCGCGCACCTGCCCGCCCTGGTCGCCGGACGACGAGTACCGCGACATCGGCGCGAAGTAACCCAGCGTGTTATAGCCCCAGTAATCCCGCAGCCCCTTCTCGACTAAGTGCCCTTCATCGATAAAATGATGAATCGGGAGTAACTCGACCGCGGTAATTCCCAGCAACTTGAGATAGTTGATACTTGATTCATGCGCCAGGCCGGCATACGTCCCGCGCAGATTCTCCGGCACCATCGGGTTGCGGATACTGAACCCTCTCACGTGAATCTCGTAAATCACGGAATCCGGCAGCGGCGTTTGCGGCTTGCAGTCTTCGCCCCAATCAAATCGGTCGTCGATGACCACCGACTTGGGTACCGCATCGGCATCGTCCTGGGTGTCCATCTGCAACGGATCCCCCGAGGCTACGTCGTAGGGAAAGATGGGCTTCTTCCAGTCCACATCGCCCGAAAGCGCTTTGGCATAGGGATCCACAAGCAGCTTGTTGAAATTGAATCGATGGCCTTGATGTGGCGCCCAGGCGCCGTCGACGCGATAGCCGTAAAGCTGTCCGGGCTTGATGCCGTTGACAAATCCGTGCCACACGAACGCCGTTCGTTCGCGCAGCGTCACGCAGTCCGTCTGTTTTCCATTCGCATCGAACAGGCAGACGTCCACCCGCGTTGCCGCCTCGGAGAAGATGGCGAAGTTCGTTCCTCTTTTGTAAGCTGTGGCTCCAAGTGGGTAGGGCTTTCCGGGCAGCAACGTACGGCTCATGGAGCCTTCGATGCGAATATACCGATTTTCCGTTGTACTCAGGTTAGGGGGCACGGAACTGGAGCTTAACCACCGCATCCGGCCGTCGCTGCTTCCGCTGACAGCCCTTGTCCCTGCCGCATTTACGCGGCCACCGCCTGCTCCATGCGGCGCACCGTTAGAACGGTGATGTCATCCTCCTGCCCAAATTCCTTTGCGGCATCGGCAATATAAAATGCGGACTGATTGCTCAGGTTATGCACGCGGTCAAATCCGAATAATTCGCCCGAGCCCTGCCGCGCCTCCACCACTCCATCGGACAGGAAGAGAATGCGGTCCCCGGGATGAAGATATAGGCGCACCTCATCATAGCTATTCCCCGGCAACACCCCCAGGGGCAGCCCGCCAGGCAGGATCACTTCCTGGCTGTTGAGATACGGCGGAAGATGTCCGGCATTGGCGATCACCAGTTCGCCGTTCGTGCTGAACCAGGCCGCCTGGCAGGTAGTGAAACTCTCGCTGCCCAGTAGAACCCGATTCAGCGCCGCCAGGATCTTTGCCGGGCTGCGTTCTATGCTCTGTCGCAGCGCCCCCATCACCATCGACACGTTCATGGCCGCCTTCAGCCCCTTGCCGGCCACGTCGCCAATCACCACCAGCATCCCTCCGTCCGGGGGCACGTCGATATGGAAGAAATCGCCTCCCACCTCAGTCGCCGGGTCGTAGACCGAATCCACCTCGAAACCAGGCGTCAACAGCTTCTCCTGCGGGATCATGAGTTCCTGCACGTTGCGCGCCGCTTCCAGCTCGCTCGAAGCTCGCTCGCGGTCGCGCTGGATGCGCAGGAACCGCGCAAAAATGATGATCACGATCGCCAGCATGCCCGTGAAGTCCGCGATCGAGGCGAAGTGAATGGGAATCGGTCCGGCCGAAATGGTCAATGGCGAGCGATACGGCCGCCCGATCCAGTCCGCCATTCCCGTTGTCACCATGGGCTCCGCTATCCCCACGATGCTCAGGATCAGGGGGATCAGCAGCAGTCCGGCTTCAAAATTGCGCCGGATGGTGGCGGTGATCAGTGTGATCAGGCAGAACAGGAACCAGCCCGCGAGCCACACCACGCTGCCCAGCGCGAACACGACCACGAACACCCCGATGAAGCTTTCATGCCCGATCATCAGCAGCGATGGACCCACGCCCACGATAACGGGAGAGCTGTAGCGCAGCAGGATGATGTACCAGCGCTTGCGCAGAGCCAGAAACGCGATAAGGAACTCGAAGTAGAGGTACGCAGAAATCAGAACCAGTTGAAGGATCAGCGCGACATACACCAGCTGGTCGAGATACCCCGAAGCGCCGGCCAGTTCTATGAACCCGATCGGCGCCTGGATCAATTCGTGAAACGCCAGCCACAGATATTCGACGTGACCCTTCTGCGTGAAAAAGAGAATGAAAAGGAAGATGGACAGAAAGACCAGCAGAATCGAATTGATCAGGCGGGGCAGGCGCTCAAAAAGTGTCCCCGTCGTCCACAGTTGAAGCGACCGGTTCAGGTCGTCAGGATTTCCCAGCCGCAGAGTGCGCGTGGCGAAAAAGTGGGTGTATGCGGCAAACCCGAAAGGGATGTGCAGGGTGCGAATCACCAGAGTCAGCGATGTCTCCGAGGGCGGGACATCCAGGTTGTACATCCGCGAGATGGGAAGGTAGTGTCCGGCGCTGTCCCCGTGCGGCCCATCGGCCCGAATCGGGCGGCCGTTGGCATACACGTCCACATCCTGACCCGTTCCTCCTGTGCCCAAGTCCATCGACATGTTGTGCGAAACCGGCAGTTCGATCAGCAGCGACACCGGCCCGTGGCCCGGCGCCAGCTGGATGTGCATGCGAAACCATGCGAACGGGCGCCGATGGTCTCGGGGAAGTTCCGGGGGAGGTCCGGCCTCCGGCCCCGGCGGCCGGTCGCCTTGTGACCCTGGGGGCCGGTCTTCGTCGGGAACATCGGGAATCGATTCGCGGGCGTCGCGCAGCGACCAGGTCGAGTCGTCAAAATCGGGAGAGGCCGCAGCCTGGTCCGACGTGATCCCGACTCTCCACCCCTTGTCCAAAACCACGGGTGAACCCAGTTTCGTGGCGTCGAATAGCACCTCGGGTGTGCGCTCCCGGCTGGGCGGTGCCGGTCGCCCATGGCCGTGGGGCGTCAGCAGAGCCCCCAACGGACCTTTTCCGTGCGGCGGTGCCGGCTGGGCTTCCAGGTGCATCGCCCCGCACACGATCAGCGCGGCCAACACAAGAAATCCCCGGCGCAAAGCTACCTCCCGTCTGAGTCCGTGCACTCCACTTTAATTCAGCCGGCGGCAGCCTCCAAATCTTTGCAGCAATTAAGGGTAATGCTTAGGGTTCTGCAACGCCTGGACAGCTCGAATACGGCATTTGGGAACTCCCTTCCGGCACAGTATCCCCTGATTCAGAGACAATCCTCCGCGCCCCCGTCCTGCCGACTTTTTGCGATTCGTCGGGATGGTAAACCACAACTCCGATCCGTCCCCCAGTTTCGTCCCACATCCGTCAAATCAAATAATCAGGTGACCACCACACCTCACATTTGTTGCAAACCGCGAAATGTTCTTTCTTTCGGTTGCCAACAAGCGGATACTAGCGTCTAACAAATCGAGCGAAGCGGGATAGAGGTGGGGTTTACCCGGAGGTGTGGCGATGACCAGGAGTTTTACAGGCAGGAAGACCCTAACAACGGCGACTGCGACAGTGTTTGCCCTGGCGGTGGCCTCCGCCGGTTGGGCACAGTCCACGCCCCCGTCCGACCCCGCGCCCTCATCTAATCCGCCCTCTGCAACCCAGAGCACCGCGCCTGGTGATACCACCTCCGCGCAGCCGGCCCCCGGCTCGACCCCTGTCGCTGGCGACACCCAGCCCGCTCCCCAGCCGGAACCCAAGGGCAAGAAGGACAAAAAAGACAAAAACAAGAAGGACTCCAAGGACTCCAAGAATGACCCCGGCGCCGGTACGGAACCAGTGAAGGGCGACGTGGCCGCCGCCGCGGTCGATCCTGAAAAGGTGGTCGCCCCCGGAAGCGAGATGAAGCAGGTGAAGCCGGGAGGCATCGACGACGTCAGCGCCGTGGGCAATCGCGACATCGGCGGACGCGGCATGGGCAACTGGTACTCCACTGACACCGAGATCAAGATGGGCAAGTCCTATGCCTCGGAGATCGAGAAGAGCACCAAGTTCATTACGGACCCCGTGGTGACCGAGTACGTGAACCGGATCGGCCAGAACATCGTCAAGAATTCCGACTGCAAGGTTCCGTTCACCATCAAGATCATTGACTCGGACGAGATCAACGCGATGGCGCTGCCGGGCGGATTCTTTTACGTAAATTCGGGCCTGATTCTGAACGCGGACGAGGAAGCCGAGCTGGCCGGCGTCATGGCCCATGAGACGGCCCATGTCTGCGCACACCACGCCGTTCGCGAGCAGACCCGCCTCAACTACGCTCAGCTCGGCACCATCCCGCTCATCTTCATCGGCGGCTGGACTGGGTACGGCATCTACGAGGCTGCTTCCATCGCCGTGCCGATTACATTCATGCATTTTTCGCGCGAGTTCGAGGCGCAGGCCGACTACCTGGGCGTGCAGTACATGTACAAGGCCGGGTACGATCCCCAGGCTTTCATCAGCTTCTTTGAGAAAATCCAGGCGCTGGAGAAGCGCAAGCCCGGC
Source organism: Occallatibacter sp. (assembly GCA_036502905.1). Classification (GTDB taxonomy): domain Bacteria; phylum Acidobacteriota; class Terriglobia; order Terriglobales; family Acidobacteriaceae; genus Telmatobacter. Next base: position 21,346 of record DASXXV010000011.1, read on the forward strand.
GCTGTGGCCAAGGTTTTTTCCGACCACCCCCAGACCCCCGACCGGATCCTCCACTCGCAGGAGGAGATCGCCCGCATTCTCCCGGCCAGGGACGAGTACACCGTTACCACTTCTGAATTCGAAGACGTAAAGGCCCGGCTGGCGCGCATCGAAAATAAGCGCCGCCTCACTGATTCGAAGGACACCAAGAAACCCTCTCTGCGCCGCGCCAGCACCGATCCCAACGCCCAGGGCGATGACTCGAAACAGGGTGATGACAGACCCACCCTCCACCGGCGCGAGGACCAGCAGAACCAGTAAGCCGGCAAGGGTGAACAGACAGCCGGACCGGATCCTCCATCGGTCCGGCTGTTTTTGTCTTGCTTCCAGGCGCTCCCCGTTCTAACCTGATCTCACACATCCCTATACATTCGTGCTATTTCTGCACGTCTCGCTCTCTCGTAGACTGGGCCTGGGGTCGGGTAAGGAATGAAAAGAATAGCTACATTTGCTGCTGCCTTCGTGTTCATCCTGTTGCTGACGAAGATCGCCAACCAGGTGCCCGCTGCACCTCCGCCGGGAACCGCCTTCTCCCTCAAGGCACAGAAGGTGATCCAGTGCTCGGAGATGGAGATCACCCTGGTTGATAACCATCAGAAATCCACCCACCTCGAAAAGGACGACAGCTGGCCCGACTGCTCGGCATTCAAAAAGGACCAGGTCATGGATTTCTTTCTGTCCCGCGGCGACAAAACCAGGTTCCTCAGCATTGAAACCACCGCCTGGTGGCGGAAGGCGATGTAGTTTTCATTTTGTTGTATCGGCAGCAAAGGTCTGCATCATCCTAAGCAGGTTCATTGTCAGCAATTTAACTGAGCCGCACAGGATCCATTGACCGGGGAATCTGTTGAGCCTCTCGTCTTTTGAGGGCTGCGCCGCTGCACCAGCCAACTACGCCAGAGCCCGACGTTTCCGCAGCGAAATCCGCGCGCCGATGGAATACCCCAGCAATGCCGCAGCAGGCCAGGTCCCGAAGAACGGCCCGTTGTCGTCGATGAGGCCGCTCGGCCGCGGCAGGCTGAAAAACGTGCGCGTCAGCTTCTCCGTGGCCCCGCACTGGTAGCAGGCATTCGGCCCGGTCGGCATATCGAGCACCCACAGGCTGACGATCAGCAGCCATATAAGCCCCACCAGCCAGACATGGGTCGCCATTTCGTCGCGGCGGAAACGCGCCACAAGATTGCCCGCAAGCATCGGAACGGCCATAGACAGAACCAGGACTATCAGCTGCGACACCGACGCTGGATTAATCGCGTAGCCGGCCAGCATCAGCAGGATCCAGGCCGCGATCGCCAGAAAGGTGTGAAGCGCAAACGAAATGGCCTGTTGCGACAGCTTATCTGTGCCGTCATCTTCATCGGTGATCAATATCGGCATGCATCCAGCTCCAGGGCGCAGTTCGGTCGTTCGCGGGTGGTCTTGCCAATAAGGGTATATGCCGCGGGGATAAACCTCAATCACCGGATCGGGTCAGAATTCCGGCAAGTCCGACGAAGCATGCAGACCCGGCATAGAATTGAAACATGCTGATCGAAGGCGTCTTTGCGGCAGTTCCGACCCCTTTCTACCCCAATGAGCAGATCTATTTCCGCAAGCTGGAGGCGAACGTGGCTCGGTACTCGCGCAGCCTGCTTGCCGGCATGGTCGTGCTGGGATCCACCGGCGAGGCTGTTGCGTTGACCGATGCCGAATCGCGGGAGGTCCTTAAGACCGTTTCCGGCGCGGCGGCGGCCGACAAGGTTCTGATTGCCGGGGTGGGCCGCGAAAGCGTCAAGGCGACGGTGGAAATGGCCGAGGCCGCGGCCGAATTCAACTTCGATGCGGTTCTGGTCCGTACGCCCACCTACTACGCTCCCCAGATGACCCGGGCCGCGGTCCTGCATCACTTCCGCAGCGTTGCCGACCGCTCCCCGCTGCCCGTACTGCTCTACCATATCCCCAAGTTCGTTCCCTACGACTTTCCTGTAGAAGTGGTCGCCGAACTCGCCCAGCACCCCAACATCATCGGCATCAAGGACTCCAGCGGCAGTGTGGACCGAGTCCGGTCGACCGTTGAGGCCACGCGCTCAGTCCCGCGCCGAACTGTGACGGTCACCCCTGTGTTCGAAGCCGTGACTGCGCGCATGCTCAGCCTCAAAGCAGAAGTGGACGCCTCGCTGGTTCCTCTGACGGACCTGGGCGTAGGCGTAGCCGTTGCCATGCCGCCCCCGGTAGCCCCCATGAAAATCCGCACCAGGGAGGTCGGCTTCCAGGTGCTTTCCGGATCTGCCGGAACGCTGTTCGAATCGCTCGAGGGCGGCGCCAGCGGCGCCATCCTGGCCTTCGCCGCGTGCGCGCCCCAGGCCTGCACGGAAATCTATCTGGCATGGAAGGATCACGACCCGAAGCTGGCCCGGGAAAAGCAGGAACGCATCGCCGCACCCAGCCAGCGCATCGCCGGCCAATTGGGCCTCAACGGGGTGAAGGCCGCCTGCGATTTCAACGGCTACTACGGGGGCCGAGCACGCTCTCCCATGATCCCCCTCACCGCCGACCAGCGCGCCGAGGTCGAGTCGCTCCTCGCCTCCATTCGTAACTGACAGAGCGCCTGATGATTTCGAAAAGCGTCGGTGCCTTGTAACAGGACCCCGCTTCTGTCCTGCCAAAAACCTCCTCCTGCGGGCAATCCGCCGGACAAATCATCGCCCCCAACCGCATCTCAGCTAGAGAGGATTCATCATGGACTGGACGCCCGGCGGAATGAGCGGGGACATCGAGGATCGCCGCGACTCCAGCGGCGGATTCGGCGGGATGGGCGGCGGCGGTATAGGCATTGTCGGATTCGTTATCCTCCTGATCATCAGCCTCTTCACCGGCCGGAATTATCTCGGCAGCGTGCTTTCCGGGGGAGGATCGTCGAGCGTCCGGGCACCGGCCCGGCAGGGGAACGACCGCTCCTTAGAGAACCGTGATGTGCAGCTCATCAGCTTCGTTCTCGACGATGCGCAGAAGACCTGGACCCAGATCTTCGCCGACCACGGGCGCACCTATCGCCACGCCCGCCTGGTGTTGTACCGTGACGTGACCTATTCCGGCTGCGGAACCGCGCAGGCGGCCACCGGCCCCTTCTATTGTCCGGAAGATGAAAAGGTCTATATCGACCTTTCGTTTTGGAGCGATCTGAAGCACTTCGGCGGCAGCACCGGCGACTTCGCGCAGGCCTACGTGGTGGCCCACGAACTGGGCCATCATGTGCAGAAATTGCTGGGGATCGAATCCCGCATGCAGCGCCTCGCGGAGGGCAATCCCGGGGAGCGCAATCCGCTCTCCGTCGACCTGGAACTACAGGCCGATTGCCTGGCGGGGGTGTGGGGGCACAGCACCGAGCAGCGCAACATCGTCCATCCCGAGGATGTGGACCAGGCTCTCCAGGCGGCGGCCGCTGTTGGCGACGATCATCTGCAGAAAATGGCCGGCCGGGCCGTCAGCCCCGAGCACTGGACCCACGGTTCCAGCGCGCAGCGCTCTGAATGGTTCCGCCGCGGACTGGAAGGCGGAAACGTCTCGAGCTGCAAAACTTTCAACGGCCAGCTCTCACCCTGAGAATCAATCGCGGGGCGCCCCCCGTTCGGGAGACCATTAACGGGAAGCCGATCCGGCGTCGAAAGCCCGGTCCGGATGGATCAAGGTTCATGCGGCTGCGGCGCCTTTTTCGGCTTCCCCCAACTGAAACGCCTCCCCACGATCAACTTGAAGATCCAATGGTCCGTGGCCGCGGTCGCGCCTACGCCCACGCCAAAATTGATTTCCCAATCCGGGGACACGTTCAGGTCCACCGAGGGAAAGATCATCTGCTGTTGATCGCGCAATGGGGCGATGTCGCGAATGCTTCCGTAGTCCCCGTAATACTCCACTCCCCCGTTGACCACCTTGCTGAAGTCCCAGCCCAGCTTTACGGCAGGCGCGAAATCCAGCCCCAGCCTGACACCCGGCCCGTGAAGGGTGCGCTCCAGGGCCGGGTTGACGGACCAGTACAGGCGACCCATCTGCTTGTCGATGATGGGACGGATCTCCCAGGTCCATGTATCTGGAGAGAATGTCGCCTGTTGGTAGCCGATCTCCTGCGACAGGCTCAGCCCCACGGGCCATTTCCATTCCGGGGGGATGCGCACCCGGGGCCGAATGTGGTCGCCCACCCATTGCGCGCCCAGGTCGCTCTGCAGGGACGTGAAGACATAGAACCCTACCTCGGACCAGTTGTTGATCCCCTGGGTAATCTCCACCGTCTCGTGTTGTGCATGATGGGTCGACGCGCCCTCGGGGGAGGCAGGATGCCCCTTGGCGGTGAAATTGGAGTGCAACTCGAACATCGTGTGGCCCGGTTCCACCGTGTCCGCGCCGTAGACCTGGATTTCGTAGTTGCCCTGGGCGCAGGCGACACCGGTGCCCGCCGCCCCCAGGACCAGAAGTGCAACGATCGACTTCAAGCATGCTCCTAAAATCGGAAAGCGGAGGGAAACTGCCCGATGAGACCTGCCCGTTTGAACGCGCAGCCCGGTGCAGGAGACGCCTGTTTTTGGCTAGTGTCCCGGCCCTCGAAGCCAATCGGCCCGATGCTATACTCCTGAAGGGCGGGCGCACATGTACGCCCGATTTCAAGAGTACACTGAGGTTGCCATGTCAGGCCATTCCAAATGGGCCACAATCAAGCACAAGAAGGGCGCTCTCGACGCCAAGCGCGGCAAGATTTTCACCCGCCTCATCAAGGAAATCGCCATTGCCGCAAAGCAGGGCGGTGGTGACCCCGATGGCAACCCCAGGCTGCGCACCGCGGTCCTGGCGGCCAAGGCCGAAAACATGCCCGCCGATAACATCAAGCGCGCCATTCAGCGGGGCACCGGCGAACTCGAGGGCGTCAACTACGAAGAAATCACGTTCGAGGGCTACGGCCCAGGCGGAGTCGCCATCATCGTCGAAGTGACCACCGATAACCGCAACCGTACCGTCAGCGAGATCCGCCACACCTTCTCCAAGAACGGCGGAAACCTCGGGGAAAGCGGCTCGGTCCGGTTCATGTTCGCCAAAAAGGGGCTCATCGCCGTTGAGAAGTCAGCCGCCTCCGAAGAGAAGCTGATGGACCTCGTGCTGGAGCACGGCGGCGAAGACCTCAATGACGAAGGCGATGTGTGGGAGGTCATCACTGACCCGGGCGCGTTCGAGGCCGTTCTGAATGCCGTGAAGGCTGCGGGAATCCCCGTCGCCTCCAGCGAAGTCACTATGATCGCCTCTACTTACACAAAGCTTGAAGGTCCGACCGCCAACCAGATGATGCGCCTGCTCGAGGCGCTGGAAGATTTCGACGACACCCAGAACGTGTATTCGAACTTCGAAATGACCGCTGAACAGATGGAGCAGGTCGCGGGCTAATTTCGGCGGGCCGAACTTGTCAGTAAGGCCGCCCCGAGCGGGCGGCTTCTTTTTTGAAATCCAGATACGCAAGAACAGGACGTACGTTGACGAGAAGCTTGAAGGTCCTCTTATTGTTTCTCTGCGCCGTCGGTACGGGTGGTGCGCAGGAGTGGGAAACTTCCCAGCCGTACCGCGATCCAGCCGTTGGTCAGCACGTGGTCGTCGGCGAAGCAATGAACGGTGTCTCCCCGGTGGAGGAGGTTCGCGAGCGCCGGTCATGGGAAATGGGTCCCTTCGCCTATTGGGGCACTGGTTTCGGCGACCGCGACCAGTTCCGCTTTTTTGCTGCCGGATTCCAGCTCGGCAAGCCTCTTTCTCCAGTCCTGCACGCGGGTATCGTCTCCGGCCAGTTTGAACTTGCGGGCAACATCCAACCCATCTGGAAGGCGTACACGCCGGCTCCGCACATGCAAAGTTTCGTCTATAAAGGCGTGACCTATACGGCTCCCATTGGCGGAGGCGACTATACCGGCTTCAGCATTACCCCGGTTATCCTTCGCTGGAATCTCCTCACCCGCTCGGAGCGGTTTCAACCCTGGTTCCAGGGCGCGGGTGGACTCATCTACACCACCCACAAGTTTCCGCCCGATGTGCTCGTTCCCCACGGCCTGCCCGGCGGAACCTCAGTGTGGAACTTCTCGCCCCAGGGCGGTTTCGGCATCCATTGGTTTACCCGTTCCAGGCGCTCCATCGACCTCGGAGTCAACGCGGTGCACATCTCGTCGGCGTCGCTGGGCGATCGCAATCCCGGCGTCAATGCCCTGGTCCAGATCCAGGCCGGCTACACATGGTGGAAGTAGAAAAGTTATTATCCCGGTTTTCAGTTTGCGCGTTACCCGAAACTGAGAACGGACGGCTGACAGCTGAGAGCTGAGAGCATGAACGATCCTGTCGTCGAGTGCGTTCCCAACTTCTCCGAGGGTTCTGACCCGCGGAGCGTCAAGGCCATCGTGGCCTCCATGCGGGGAGAGGGAGTGCACCTGCTCGACTGGTCCATGGACGCGGACCAGAACCGCTCCATCGTCACCCTCGCCGGGGAACCGGGGGCGGTCGTGGAAGCGGCCATTCGCGGGGTCGGAAAGGCGGCGGAGTTGATCGACCTTACCCGCCAGGCCGGCGAGCACCCCCGCATTGGCGCCGCTGACGTAATCCCGTTTGTGCCGATTTCCGGAATCACCTTGGAAAAATGTGTCCTGCTGGCCAGGCAGGCCGGCCTGGAAATCTGGCGCCGCTTCAGCGTGCCGGTCTACTTCTACGAAGCGGCAGCGTCGCGGCCGGATCGCGCCAGCCTCGAAAACGTCCGCCAGGGCCAGTTCGAGGGTCTGCGCGACGCCGCCCGGAAAGACTCTGCCCGGCGGCCCGATGTGGGCGGCCCGGGCGTCCATCCAACCGCCGGCGCGTGCGCGGTGGGAGCTCGCAAGTTCCTCGTTGCATACAACATATCCCTCGATTCTTCGGACGTCGCTGTGGCCCGCGCCATCGCCCGCGAGATCCGTTCTGCAGGCCTCGGCCTCAAGGGAGTCAAGGCGCTGGGTCTCGCCGCTCATGGCCGCGCCCAGCTTTTCCTCAACATTGGCGACTTTCACTCCACCCCGGTGTCGGAAGTTTTCAAAGCGGTCTCCAGGCTGGCCGCGCGACACAAGACCGCTCCTGTCGAGGGCGAAGTGATCGGCTTGATTCCTGAGGCCGCCTGTGAGCGGGAAAGCGAGTGGATGCGTCAATTAGTTGGGTTCGATCCCCTGGCCAAGATTCTGGAAAACCGCCTCGCCGCGCCTTTGGCGTGGCCCGAATAGCGGTGGCTGGAGTGAGCTGGCTCACGGACAAAAACCACCCTGCAGTTAAAATGGTGTTGGGGAATAAGGACGGGTGATTCTTCGAGGCCGTTGCTATAACTTATGCCGACCACATATGGTGAGAATCTCCCTGGTCCTGGAGGAAGTTACTTGTTCAGCAATTCTGTACGGTTTTCCACTGTGGCGGCCCTCGCGGCTGCATCGGCACTTATTGTGGCCGGCAGCCTCGCCCATGCCGCCCAGCTTTCTTCCGACGCTCGCACTGCCATTCCGCGGGACGTGCAGCAACTGGTGGTCATCGACTATCGCGCCATGCAAAACTCCCCGACGGCCATGCAACTGCGCGATCGGGTGATGCCGCCGGATCTGAAGCAATTCGATGAAGCCCTCCAAAAGTCCGGCCTGAATGAGAACCACGACGTCGACCAGCTCGCGTTTGCGCTCTTCCGTCCGCGTGAAGCGAGCGAAGACGTGGTAACCATCGGCATTGCCCAGGGCCAGTTCCCGGTGCAGGACATTGTCGCCAATTTCCGCAAGAAGGGAATCAAGGCCGCACAGGTCCGTACCAACAAGATCTACCCTATGGGCAAAACCGGGATGGTGCTTTGTTTCGTCGATCCTTCCACCATGGTGTTCGGCGGGACGGACGCAGTGAAGGCCGCGCTGGATACCCGTGACGGCAACACCCAGAGCCTGCTCAACAACTCCGGCGTTATGGAAGCCATGCGCTCGGTCGATTCCGAAGACCTGTGGAGCGTGCTCGACGCCAAGGGCACGCAGACGATGATGAAGCAGGTGCTGGGCGAGGCCGGCTCGGTCGCCGATTACGAGTCGGTGCGCAAGCGCCTGATGAACTCCTGGTATTCGATGGATTTCCAGCACGGGGTGAAATTTGACCTGACCATCGCCACCGGCGACTCCTTCGCCGCCGCCACCATCTCGTCACTGCTGAATGCCGCCGTTATCTACCGCAAGATGAGCGGGTCGGATACCGAGAAGGCGGCCCTTGCGAGCACCGACATCAGCTCCAGCTCCGGTCGCCTCGGGATTCACTTCGCCGCGTCAGATAACGACTTCAACAACCTTCTCAAATCGCAGTTGTTCCAGAGCGTGGTGCGGTGAACCGGAGAGCTCCCGGCCGTTTGGTAACCAGGCATTCCTTCGCGACTGGTTGAAAATTCCTGGTTGAGGGCACTGTTGCTGCCCTAAGGGGTAATTCCGGCCTTACTCTGCGCATCTTCGTGCGGCACGGCGTCTTCGAATGCATCAAGGAGATCCGGATCGAGGTTCGGAACAGGGATATTCACTTCAATTCGAGCGCCCTCGTCTTTGCGTATGACCAGCCACCCGTTCAGACTCCGGCAACGCTCGCGCATTTTTAGTATCCCCAGTCCCGCTTTGGTCGATGTAACGTCGAACCCCATCCCTTTGTCCCAGATATCAAGATGGATGCTCGCTTCCTTCCACACCAGCGCGATCCATGCCTGTCGCGTGCCACTATGTTGCACGACGTTTTTCAATGCCTCTTCTACGATCCGATACAGACCCACCACCAGGTCGCGGGGCACGGAGGTTGGAACCCCCTCGTGCTTGAATGCGACCTGCAATCCGAAGACATGGGTGAATTTGTGGCAGAGGCTTTGGATCGCGCATGGCAAGACCGTAAAGTCCATGCCGGATGGGTGAATGCTCTGCGAAAGAATCGCAATCTCCGTTGCGACGTCCTGTATTTTTGCGCACAGAGCCTGCAATTGATCTCCAAGCTTGCCCGGCGTCTTCCTCGCAAGCTGACAGGCTTCAAAACTGATGACCGTAACTGACTGGCCAAGACTATCGCTGAGTTCAGCAGCGATCCTCTTGCGCTCCTGGTCCTGGGCCTCGATCAGGCGGCCGCTGAGCTCATCAAGTTCCGATTCCAGGCGCTTGCGATCGGTGATATCCAAAGCCGCCCCAATGAGACACGGCTCGCCGTCAATTTCGATAACATCGGCGAAAAACAACGCGGATCCAATCCTGCCGTCCTTGGCGCGAAAATTAGTTTCCCATCCCCGCACCCGGTCCCCTGCTGCGACGGTGCCGATGATCGCCTGGGGAACGATCGGATCGACAAACAGGTCCAGATCTTTGGAGGTGCGACCAATTACATCCTGGCGGCTGTAGCCGGTGAAGACCTCAAAGGCATCGTTGACCTCAACAAAGCGGCCATCTTTCAGGCTGATGAGCACGACGGGCATCGGAGTCTGGCGAAACGCCTTGGAACACTTCTCTTCCGACTTCAGGCGCAATTCCTGGGCCCGCTTATACTCACTGATCTCCTCGACGGTGGTAACGAAGTACAGCGGTTGCCCGTGCGATCCGTCCCGCATGGGTGAAGCCGCTACTTTGACCCAGATGGGGTATCCGTCCTTGCGAATGTAGCGTTTTTCGATCGCGTACGTCTGCAGACCACCCGAGGCGAGCCTCGCAAGCGCCTCAAGATTGCCGGAAAGGTCGTCGGGGTGGGTGATCTGCTGAAAGCTCTTGGCAAGCAGTTCTTCGCTGGAGTAGCCGGTTATCTCGCACAGGCGTTGATTCACTGCGAGCCATTTGCCTTGCAGACTGACGTAGGCCATTCCCACTGGCGCCTGGTCGAATATTGCGCGGAACGTGTCTTGCATATTTCCGATCGAAAACGTAGGTATCTGGCCCGTGTATCTCTACTCCCTGCTAACCCGGAAGTGAAAAACCAGTTGTTAGCCTAGTCGCAATCTTTTGCAAGTGCGACACCACCTTCGTGTTAGGAGATCCGCGAACGTCGAGTTCTCGCCGCGATTTGGATCGTAATCTGGGGCCCGAAAGCGATCTCAATCACTCTAGTCCCCGCCTTTCCTAACGTCGGTCCGGGATGCAACAATCACTTTTGACCCAGACCGTGCCACACCCGTTCATCATGCTCAGCCGAGTCTCCCTCTGTTCTTTCCTGTTTTCTCTCGTTCTCGCGAACGCCAGCGCCCAGACTGTTGACTGGCCCGTCTACAACGGCGGCGGAGATGGCGACCACTACTCCAAGCTTACCCAGATTAATCGTGGCAATGTCGCGAAGCTGCAGGTCGCTTGGACCTATGACACCGGCGAGAAGGGAGGCATCCAGACCAATCCCTTGATCGTCGGGCGCACCCTGTACGCATACACTCCAAACCAAAAGGTGATCGCCCTTGATGCCGCCACCGGCAGGCTGAAGTGGAAATTCGACTCCGGAATCAACGGTTCCCAGCCGGCGCGCGGACTGGCTTACTGGACGGACGGTGGGCACGGCGGCCGGATCTTCGCCGGTGTAATGAACTACCTCTATTGCCTCGACTCCGAAAGCGGGAAACCGGTGGTCAGCTTCGGCGAGGGCGGCCGCGTCGATCTGCGCAAAGGCCTGGAGAGGACACCGGCCGATAAGTACGAGTCGCAGTCCATTGCCCTGACCTCGCCGGGCATGGTCTACAAAGACCTGATCATCGTCGGTGGGCGTAACCCCGAAACCCATCCCTCGCCGCCGGGCTATATCCGCGCCTATGATGTCCGCACCGGCGCCCTGCGTTGGGTCTTCCACACGATTCCATTGCCCGGCGAACCCGGCCATGAAACGTGGCCACCGGACGCCTGGAAGACCGCGGGCGCCGCCAACAACTGGGCCGGAATGACGCTGGATGCGGAACGCGGCATCGTCTACGTGCCCACTGGCTCGGCGGTGATGGACTTCTATGGCGGCGACCGCCTGGGCAACGATCTCTTCGCCAACTGCCTGCTGGCTCTCGATGCCAACACCGGCAAAATGCTCTGGCATCACCAGGGGGTCCACCACGACATCTGGGATCGCGATTTTCCTTCGCCGCCTGCCCTGTTCACTCTCAAGCGCGACGGCAAAACCATAGACGCGCTGGCGCAAACCACCAAGCAGGGCTACCTGTACCTGTTCGACCGGACAACAGGGAAGTCCCTCTACCCGATTACGGAACGGCCCTATCCCGCAAGCACGGTTCCCGGCGAGGTCGCTGCCAAGACGCAGCCTTTGCCCGATTATCCCGAGCCCTTCGCGCGCCAGCGCATGACCGAAGACATGATGACCACCCGCACGCCCGAAATGCATGACTGGGCGGTGAAGCAGTTCCGCGCCATGCGCAGCGACGGCCAGTTCATCCCCTTCGTCGCCGGTGGTCAGCAGACCATTGTCTTTCCGGGTTTCGACGGAGGTGCGGAGTGGGGCGGGCCGGCCCTCGATCCGGTCAACCAGATCCTGTACGTCAATGCCAACGAAATGGCGTGGCTGGGCGGGCTCATTTCAAATCCCCGGGGGGGCAGCCTTGGCGCACGGCTCTACCGGGACCAGTGCGCCGTTTGCCACGGAGTGGATCGCGCCGGTTCGCCGCCCTCCTTTCCCTCATTGGTGAACATCGAGTCGAAGCTCAGCGACGAGCAGATCATGCACCTCGTCAGAACCGGTATAGGACGGATGCCTTCGTTCCCGAATGTCGACGAAGAGCGCATGAAAGAACTGCTGCACTACCTGCACACCGGGGATGCAGCCCCTGCCGCCGCCGGCGACAAGAAGGAGTTGCAGTCGGCGCCGGCTGCCGCGGAGATCCCTCACGAGGTCGACCAGCAGGGCGCCGCGGTCTATGAAAAGCGCTGCGCCATCTGCCATGGCGACCACCTCGAGGGCATCCCGCCCTCGTTCCCGACCCTGATGGGCGTCGGCGGCAGGCTTTCGATCGCGCAAATTACCAGCCTGGTGCAAAAGGGACGGGGCCGCATGCCCCCCATGCCCGGGCTCGAAGGCGCCCAACTCGAAGCCCTGTTGCGCTTCCTGGGAGTCGGATCCGGCATGCCGACCGTCACCCCGCCTACCGAAAGCGAAGAGGGGCCTTACATCTTTACCGGGTACAGGAAGTTTCTCGATCCGGAGGGCTATCCGGCATTTAATCCACCCTGGGGAACCCTGAGCGCCATCGATCTGAAGAGCGGGAAATACCTCTGGAAAATCAACCTCGGCGAGTATCCCGATCTGGCTCAGAAGGGAATGAAGGATACCGGTTCGGAAAATTACGGCGGCCCCGTGCTTACCGCAAGTGGCGTGCTTTTCATCGGTGCCACCGTCTACGACCGCCATTTCCGCGCCTTCGACAGCCACACCGGCAAGCTCCTCTGGGATACAGTTCTGCCGTTTGCCGGCGTAGCCACTCCTTCCACGTACATGATCGACGGCCGGCAGTACGTTGTAATCGCGGCCAGCGGCGGACGCGATCCTAAATCCCCGGTTGGCGGGGCTTACGTCGCGTTTGCATTGCCACAGCAGTGACCATGTTCATCCCAGGAGTGGCTATTTCAGCAGCCTGAATGCCGCTTTGTTATTGCGAAAATCCGGCGAATAATTCATCGCTTTTTATTCGCCTTTTCGCCCGCGATGAATTATCCTTGCTGGCGCAACAGGAGGTTGCACGAATGGACGTTCAGAAGGAACTCATAGCTGAATACGACCGCGAAACCGCGAATACGCGCAAGCTTCTCGAGGCGCTCCCGGAGCATGCCGATTTCGCCTGGAAGCCGCACGAAAAGTCGATGGCGCTTGGCCGGCTGGCAGCACACGTTTCTGACACCAACGGCGATTGGGCCATGCATACGCTCTCCCGGGACCGGTTGGACTGGACCCCGGATATGAATCCCACGGATCCTTCGAACAAAAAAGATTTGCTCGCCCGGTTCGATAAGCAGGTAGCTGAAGTGAAGCCGGCGTTGGCAGGAATGACCTCGGAAAAGTGGGATTCGAACTGGAAGTTCGTGGCTGGCGATCAGACCTGGATCGACGACACCAAGTACAACGTGTGGCGCACATGGGTGGTCAATCACCTCATCCACCACCGCGCGCAACTGGGCGTGTACCTGCGCCTGTTGGGCCAAAAAATTCCGGGAACCTACGGACCATCTGCCGACGAAATGTAGGCCAGGCCGCCCGCTTCCTCGCTATCGTACCCATCCTCGCGGCGCGTTTTTGTCGCGAGGGTGGGAGGTCACAACCGTCCGACAGGCTTCTGCAAGTGCCAGAAGGGTAGTCCCTCGCGAATTAACCTGAACACATGACGACATTTCTTCTTCCCAGGATCTATCCCATCCTGGATTCTTCGGTAATCCCTGTAGCCGGGCGCGCCGAGTTTCTCCATCGGCTGGGCCGCGCCTTGTCTGACGCGGGTGTCATGCTGCTCGAATACCGCAACAAGGGTGCGGATGACTCCGGCCTTCTCGCCGATGCGGATGTTCTGCGAGAGTCGATGCCGGCCGGTCAGGTGACGTTGATTCTGGACGACCGGGCGGACCTGGTGGTTCGTGCCGGTTTTGACGGTGTGCACGTCGACGCGGGAGATGTGCCGCCTGCCGAGGCGCGCCGCCTGGTCGGTCCAAAACGGATTGTGGGTACATTCGGGGGTTCGGATTCTCTGCTGCCCGGCATCCTTCAGCAGCCCGCGGATTACTTTTCTATCGGCCCGGTGTTCGCAACCACGACCAAGCAGACGGACAAGCGCCCGATCGGAGTGGAAGGAGTGCGGAAACTTCGCGAATCGGCCGGACCGGAACCGACCCTGGTAGCCGCGGCCGGGATCACGCTGGAGACGGCGCCACTGGTGCTGAGTGCGGGTGCAAGTACGGTCGCGGTCGCAGCCGCCATTTTCAGCCGGCCTGACCCGGCGGCAGAGTTCCGTCGCTGGTTGAAGGCACTCGGCGACTGACCCCGGAACAGACAAGTTTGCTAAAGACAGTTCCGCCAAAATCCGGTAAAACTTCATCAGGTGACGACCCCGCGTACCATTCCCAATCCTGCGAACGTTTCTCCAGCCAGTGCTCCCGGGCTGGTGCCCACTCTCGGACTCTTCAGCTCCACCGCCCTGGTCATGGGCTCCATGATCGGTTCCGGGATCTTCCTGGTGGATGCCGACATCGCCCGCAGCACGAATTCCCCCGCGCTCTACCTGGGCGCTTGGGTGGTGACGGGCGTTCTGACCATCATTGCTGCGCTCAGCTATGGCGAGCTCGCGGCCATGATGCCCAAGGCCGGCGGCCAGTATGTCTACTTGCGTGAATCGCTCGGGCCGCTGTGGGGGTTCCTGTACGGCTGGACCCTGTTCCTTGTAATTCAGACGGGCACCATCGCCGCCGTCTGCGTAGCGTTCGGCAAGTTCCTCGGCGTGTTCTTTCCAACTGTGTCCACGACACACTGGCTCTGGCACATCGCGCACGTTCCGCCCATTCCCATCGGACCCATGGTGCTGGGCAACATGGACATCGGCGTGAACACCGCTAACCTGGCCGGCATCGTGGTGATTTTTTCGCTCGCAATCGTGAATGTGTTCGGCGTGCGGTTGGGGTCGATCATTCAGAATATCTTCACCTCGGCCAAGGCGCTTTCTTTGGCCGCATTGGTCATCCTGGGATGCACCGTCGGACGCAATGCGATCGCATGGGACGCCAACTTCGGTCCCGACTGGTCCCGCTTCTGGGAGAATGCCGGCTGGCACTCGCTTCACCCGGTCCAAGTGGGCATTGGCGGACCGTGGGTGATGGTGAACGTGCTGGTGATTCTGGCGGTGGTACAGGTAGGCTCCCTGTTCTCGTCCGATGCGTGGAACAACATCACCTTCACCGCGGGAGAAGTAAAGAATCCAAAACGCAATATTCCGCTCTCCCTGGTGATGGGCACAGGGTTCGTGCTCACCGTCTACTTTCTTGCGTCGCTGGCCTATATTCTCGTGCTTCCCATGCACGGGGACCCGCATGGGGCCACCGCACTGGCGCGCGGCGTTCAGTATGCGGCGGAAGACCGCGTAGGCACGGCGGCCCTGGCACAGATCTTTCCCAGTGGCGGTGCGCAGTTGATGGCCGCAGCCATACTCATCTCCACGTTCGGCTGCGCCAATGGACTTTCTCTGGCCGGCGCGCGCGTGTACTACGCGATGAGCCGCGACGGCCTCTTCTTCAAGTCGGTGGGGAAACTGCATCCGCGCTATCACACGCCGGTTGCCGGATTGCTGATCCAGGCATGCTGGGCGGCATTGCTGTGCGTGTCCGGATCCTATGGCCAGTTGCTGGATTACATCATCTTCGCAGTGCTGGTGTTTTACATCCTGACCATCGTCGGACTGTTTGTGTTGCGCAGGAAATGGCCGGCGGCTCCCCGTCCCTATCGCGCTTTCGGGTATCCCTTGCTGCCTGCGCTCTACATCGCCATGGCGACGTGGATCTGCGTCGTGCTGTTGCGGTACAAGCCGCAATACACATGGCCCGGCCTGGTTCTCGTCTTGCTCGGAATTCCCGTTTACTTTCTGTGGTCGAGGAAAGCGGTGCGCCCGGCATAAGCTTTCGCACCCACCGGAGCCACATCCTCGCGCTCGCGAACTTGCCAGTCCGCATGGAAATCCCATCGACCGCGCAGTCGGCGATCGATGGGACCATAGCTCAGGAAACGATGGAGGCCCGGTGTTCCGGGCCGCTTTGTCCGATTCCGCCGTTTACGCCGGTGTCTTGGCGCAGAACTCGTCGAAGGCGCGAACGAGCTCACCGGCAATCTGTTGAGCGGTAGCCTGCTCGATGATGTAACGCTGCATCAGGTAAACGAGTTTGCCGTCGCGGAGAATCGCGATGGCCGGCGAGCTGGGCGGATTTCCTTCAAAGTAGCTCCGCGCGCGATCCGTGGCTTCGCGGTCCTGCCCGGCGAAGACCGTGATCTTGTGATCGGGCTGGTGGGCCGCGTTGGACAGGGCGAGCCGTACGCCGGGGCGCATCTTTCCCGCCGCACATCCGCAGATGGAGTTGACCACCACCAGCGTCGTGCCCGGCTTGGAAACAGTAGCGTCGACTTCTTCAGCGGTGCGGGTTTCCTGGATCCCGGCCCGCACCAGTTCTTCGCGCATCGGAATCACCATGATTTCTGGATACAAAGTGTTAAACCTCCGGCAAGGGTTTGCCTGTTCCTATTTTACGGGAAATCCAGTGATTTAGCCTTAAGGAGATGGCTTTCGATGATCTGCTGGAAGAAAACCGGCCGCTAGCGCCGTTCACCACGCTGGGAATCGGCGGGCCCGCGCGCTGGTTTCTGGAAGCCAACACAGAAGAACAGGTCGCGGATGCGGCGGCTTGGGCGCGCGACCAGGGCGTGCGCCTCTTTGTGCTCGGCGGGGGAAGCAATCTCGTGGTCTCTGACGACGGATTCGACGGTTTGATCGTGCACATCGCGTTGCGCGGCGTCGAAGTCGGGGACGCTCCGCATGCCTCGGGACAAAGGATCTATCGCGCTGCCGCAGGCGAGGACTGGGACCGGTTCGTGAAGCGCTGCTGCGACGAGAACTGTGCCGGAATTGAATGTCTCGCGGGGATTCCGGGGACGGTGGGCGGAACGCCGGTGCAAAACGTGGGTGCATACGGGCAGGAAGTATCGTCCACCATCGAACGGGTGCGGGCATTCGACCTGGCGACCCATACGTGGGAAGAGCTGGGCGCCTGGGAGTGCCGGTTTAGTTATCGTCGCAGCCGGTTCAACACCGCCCATCGCCGCCGGTTCGTGGTCACCCGCGTCGACTATCGGCTCACGCCCGGGGGCGCCCCCACCCTGACGTATGCGGACCTGCAGCGAGAGTTCAACTCCGGGGCGCAACCCGGCCTTGCCGAAGTGGCCGAGGCTGTCCGCCGCATCCGGCAGGCGAAGGGGATGCTGTTGGTGGAAGGTGATCCGGATTGCCGCAGTGCTGGAAGCTTCTTCAAGAACCCCATCATCTCCGAAGAGCATGCCGCCCGTGTTGCCGGGATCAGCGGAAAGCAGCCGCCGCAGTATCCGGCTCCGGACCCCGGCCGGGTGAAGATTCCAGCCGCGTGGCTGATCGAGCAGGCGGGATTCAAGAAGGGCGATGCCTTCGAAAATGCGGGCATTTCCAGTCGCCACACGCTCGCCCTTATTAATCGCGGGGGAGCAACAGCCCGCGAAATTCTGGCTCTTGCCGACAAGATTCGCAATGCAGTGCAGGAGCGATTCGGGATCTCGCTGGAGCTCGAGCCGGTGCTGCTGGGCTTCGGGAGCACGCCGCGCCTTTGACAACCAAAAGCGCGCCCTACGCTGGTACGCTAACAGCAGACATGAACGACAATCTGCACCAGTTGCGTTGTTTCGGCTGCGGTACGCGTATCTCCGGCGTCGAGGCGCGCCCGGATTTCCGCTGCGCCGAATGCGGCGATCTGTTCGAAGTGGATTATCCGGGCTGGGGACAGCGCAAGGGCCACGACCGTCCCAATCCCGGCGCCTTGAAATGGTTGTGGCGCGAACGGCGCAGTTCCTCGGAGGCCATGGATCATTCGGGAGTGTGGCGCTTTCGGGAACTGTTGCCGATTCTTGATAATTTCGGCAACGCGGTAACGTTGAGGGAAGGAAACACGCCGCTCTACTCTTTGCCCCGCGCGGCCAGGGCGCTGGGAATCGATCAACTTTTTGCCAAGCACCAGGGCATGAATCCGACCGGCTCATTCAAGGATACGGGCATGACCGCCGCACTCAGCGTGGCGCGCGAGCGCGGATTCCAGTGGGTGGCGTGCGCTTCCACCGGCAACACTTCAGCGGCCATGGCGGCGTACGCAGCCCGCGCGGGAATGCGCAGCCTGGTATTGATCCCGGAGGGCAAGATCGCATGGGGCAAGCTCTCGCAGGCGATGGATTATGGCGCGGTGACCTGCCAGTTGAAAACCGACTTCGACGGCTGCGTCCGCGTGCTGACGCAGATCGTCAGCGAAGCGCCGATCTATCTGCTCAACTCAGTGAATCCCTACCGGCTCGAAGGGCAGAAGACCCCCGCATTTGAGATTGCTGAATACTTTGATTGGACGGTCCCCGATCACCTGGTTGTGCCCGGTGGGAACCTCGCCAAC
This sequence comes from Occallatibacter sp., assembly GCA_036502905.1. Classification (GTDB taxonomy): domain Bacteria; phylum Acidobacteriota; class Terriglobia; order Terriglobales; family Acidobacteriaceae; genus Telmatobacter. The sequence goes on from DASXXV010000011.1 coordinate 39,552, forward strand.
AGCTCGGCCTTGGGCAAAGGCTTTCGGGAATTGAAGGAACTGGGATTGGTGGCGCGGGTGCCGCGGATCTCGGTGATTCAGGCAGTAGGCGCCAATCCGCTAGTGCGCAGCCTGGCCACCAGCCACGGCGCTTCCCTCGAGCCTGTCGAGGCGCAGACGCGCGCCAGTGCCATCCGCATCGGCAATCCCGCGTCCTGGCGCAAAGCCGCTCGCGTCGTTCAGGAGACGGGAGGCTGGTGCCTGGATGTGACCGAGGCGGAGATTGCCATCGCCAAGGCCGAACTCGGCAGCGAAGGGCTCGGATGCGAGCCCGCATCGGCTGTCACGCTTGCAGGATTGAAGAAGCTTCGGGCGCAAAGAGCCGTTGCAGGTGGAGAGACCGTAGTGCTGGTCCTCACCGGGCACACCCTCAAGGACGCCGACTACACCATCGATTTTCATCGCGGCACGCTTTTGCGCGACGAAGAGATGGCTGGAAACGAGCAACAGATAGAGGCGCTGCGGCGGGATGCCATCTCGGTGGAACCCAGTCCGGAGGCGGTGCTGGCCCTGCTCAAGAGCGAAGCATCATGATCGCTTCGCCCCACGAGATCGCGCCGATTCAGTTGCGCCTGCCCGCCACCTCTGCCAATCTCGGGCCGGGCTTCGACGCAGCCGCAGTCGCGTTGCAATTCTACCTTGACGTAGAAGCTGAGCCAGCGGCGGAGTTTTCGATTCAGGCCTCTAAGCGAGACGCCGGGCACTGCTCCCAGGTCGAGGACAACCTGGTTCTCGGAATCTACCGCAAGCTCCTGGAAGACAACGGACGACCGGTAATTCCGATCGCCATGCGCATGGTGAATGACATCCCACTGGGCATGGGCTGTGGCTCATCGGCGGCAGGGCGCCTCGCCGCCATTGCAATAGCTGTCCATTTCGGTCAGTTGGGATGGAATGACGAGCGGATCCTTGAAGAGGCGTCCGCACTGGAAGGGCATCCGGACAATGCTGCGGCGTGCTGGCTCGGAGGATACGTCAGTGCGGCCACGGAGGGACGCAGGGTGCATGTTGCGCGGGTCGTTCCGCCGTCCGATTGGAGGGCGATTATCGTGTTGCCTACCGAGCCATTGGCGACAAGCAAGGCCCGCGCCGTGCTTCCCTCCAGCTACTCTAGCCACGACGTGATTGCCAGTCTGCAGGCGGCTAGCTTGCTGGGGCTCGCCTTTGCGCAGGGCAGGGGAGACCTGCTGCGAATTGCAATGAGAGATCGCATCCATCAGCCTTACCGTTCCAGCATCTGCCCGATGCTGCCACGACTCCTCCCCCTTGCCGGACACGGCGGAATTCTGGGGGCCGCCTTGAGCGGAGCCGGACCCGCCGTGATGATGGTGGTCGATGGAGATGCAAGCGTGGAACGCGCGACCGGTGCTATCCAAGCGGCGCTCGTGGATATGCAGCCACCGGAGCTGATCGTTTGCGGATTTGAGAGCCACGGCGCACGTCGTACCCAGTTACAGCCGCGATGATGACTTCTGCAACTTTCGCGGCATTACTTTGCCCTGCGTTTGCTTTGCCTGGGCACCATAAGCAGAATGGCATCCCATTGCGCCCGACCCCGATACACACCATAATCGGCTGTGGATTCAGCCATTTGGAGGCTCCCAAAATTCGTGCGCGGAGAGGAGGGCGGGAGATTGGTCATACCTTGGTGGGAGTTACTGGTCCGTTGGTGATCACGGGGCGGATTACCTAAGATTTCTTGATCTTCGCGGCAATTGAACCTACTCTCGGTCCGTGGGCAGTTCTGGGGGAGGGCTGCTCTAGCGCCCGAGGTTCCTTGATAGGAATCCGGGCGCTTTCCTTTTGTCCGCATAGCCATCGTGCGTCTCGCGCTGCTGGAGCCGCCCCAATGCGACTTTCACCCCAACTGCCGCATCCCATGGAAGGGCGATACACTTAGAAGTGTGGTGACTCGCGAGGAGGAACATGGCAGGAGCAGGAGTTTTGGAAGTAACCGATGCGAACTTTGACCAGGAGGTGCTCAAGAGCGAGCAGCCTGTGCTGGTGGATTTCTGGGCAGGCTGGTGCGGGCCCTGCAAGATGATCGCGCCTTTTGTGGATGGCGTCGCCGCAACCTATGCGGGCAAACTGAAGGTCGCCAAGGTCAATGTAGACCAGAATGGCGCCACGCCATCGCGATATGGAATTCGTGGAATTCCGGCGCTGCTCTTTTTCAAGGGTGGTAAGGTGGCCGATCAGATCGTGGGTTACGTGCCCCAGAACGTCATTGAGGAGAAGGTCCAGCGCATCCTCGGATAGTTCGTATGCGGTTTAGACATGTGAAGTGGCTCGGCGGATTCCGCCGGGCCATTTACTTTTGATTCGGCATTTGTACTTAGATACGCTTGGGATCGAACGAAATATTGAGAGTTCCGACCTCACCTGTTCCAAATGAGCGGGGCGCCGCGTCTACTCGGCTTGTTTGCAAAGGTCTGTTGCTTACTCCCTCTGTGCCGGACATCATGGCGAAAGCAAATTACTTGTATTTCCGCAGCACCCCCAGCACGCGGCCCTGGATGGCGACCTGCGAAGCGGGCACATAGATGGGATCCATTTCCATGTTGGCGGGCTGAAGGCGAACAACATTGCCCTCCGAGTAGTAACGCTTCAGCGTAGTCTCGGCGCCGTGCACCAGGGCTACCACGATATCGCCTTGGCGGGCGGTGCGGGTTTTTTCCACGAGCACGTAATCCCCGCTAATGATGTGCTCGTCACGCATGGAATCGCCGCGGACCTCGAGCGCAAAGACATCACGGCTGCCCACTACGTCGTGCAGGGAAATGGTCTCCGCGGTCTCCACGGCCTCGACCGGCATGCCGGCGGCGATCCGGCCAGCGAGCGGCAACCGGTCACTCGATCGCGTGCGCGCACCGGGAGGGAGAACGTCGATGGAGCGGCTCCGGTTGTGCACCCGATCCAACAACCCCTTCTTTTCGAGGTTGGTGATGTGTTTGTGCACTGTGGCCAGACTCTTCAGTCCCATGCCCCGGGCGATTTCCTCAAAGGACGGCGAATAGCCGTTACGGGTCACGAAGGTTTCAAGGAAATCGAGGATCTCTTTCTGTCGCCGAGTGACTGCCATGGGCGACATTATAGCGAATAAAAAGCGAATCGCAACAGGAGAATTTTTAAAGGTGCTTCAGCCATGGTCACCACGGAAGTTAACACGGGCGGGATTGAGGGGGCTCGTATTGCGCGCTCCAGGAGGTGCTCTCAGTGTCCACCATCACGCCCGGGTGTTCATTGATCTGTTTAGACACACCTCCTTCCGCCCTTTCCGATCCGAGATCCACCCGCTCTCTTTTATCGTTCCAATCTTGAGTTCTTCCTCATCTCGCCGCACTCTGGAAACGTGCCGCGACATTAACACTCGCTAAGCAGGAAACGGGGAATGATCCCAGCACGAGCCGAAGTATAACGATCCGGCGAGTTGAAGGCGCGGACAGGATGAAAGCAGAAAAACCGCAGCGAGCGGTAGATGAAAGGTCTTCATGAGATTGCTGATTGCTGAAGATGACAGAGCGCTGGCAACGTTTTTGAGCCGCGGGTTGGAGGCGGACGGGCACCGGGTGCGCGTGACTTCGGACGGAGCGTCCGCAGTAAATGCATTCCGGGACGACCTGCCAGACCTGACGATTCTCGATCTGAACCTGCCGGTGAAGGATGGCGAGCGGGTGCTCGAGGAAGTGCGCATGGTGGACGCCGCCCTGCCCATCCTGGTGCTGACTGCCCAGCAGGAAATTGAAGTCCGCGTACGCTGCCTGGATCGAGGCGCCGACGATTTTATGACCAAGCCATTCAGCTTGCACGAACTGCGTGCTCGCTGCCGGGCATTGTTGCGGCGCAAGCGGGAGGCCAAGCTGGTGCTCCGCGCCGGAAACCTGGAACTCGACCGCATGAACCACTCGGCCGCGCGGGCCGGGGAGGAAATCGGCCTCACTAACAAGGAATTCGGGCTCCTGGAGCACCTGATGCTCAATCGTGGTCAATGCGTTTCGCGCGTTGAGCTGCTGGAAACCGTATGGAAGCTGGAGCCCGCTCAAACCACCAACATCGTGGATGTCTATATCAATTATCTGCGCCGCAAGCTGAAAGATCCCGCACCGGGCCGCCTCATCCGCACAGTGCGCGGAAAGGGGTACATCGTTGCGGATGATCGCGAACTTGCGGGCGGAACCGAACTTGCGCTCTCCACCCCACCGTCATTCCAGATAGCCATTTCGTCGAATCTCAAAGTGAATTGATGCGCCATCCTTCGGGCCTTTTATGAGGAGAATACAAGTGCAGCCATTTTCCGTACCCGTACTTCCTTCGCCCCTCGCTGCTCGCCTGCGACCGCGTACCGCCGTGCTGGCCAGTTCCGACAGGAGCTTCCGTCAGCGACTCAACCAAACGCTTTCGGGGCTGCGGTGGCAGGTGCGCGAAGCCGAAACCGGCGCCCAGGCGTGGGCCGAAGCCGAAGCCTCCGTCCCTGAGGCGGTCATCGTCGATTCGTGGCTGCCTGATCTGGAATTGAGCGAGTTTTTGCGCGAGTTCCGCACCTCGTTTCCCAAAGTGGACCTGGTGACGGCTGCGGGTCCGGCCATGGAAAATGGAGCGCGGAGTCCGTACCGGCAGGAGTTGCTGCACGCGCTGCGTGTCAGCCAGGATGACGACACGGCGGCGCGGAATGCAGGTAGCGCGCCGACTGCCTTCTCATCGGCCGTTGATGTGGTCCAACCAGAGCGCGCCCCAATCTACCAATCGGTAACCGCCGAGGCAGCTGCGATTCGTCTTCTGCGTCCCAGGGAGAGCGATTGCTCGTTGACAGGTACGCTCGGCTCGGGGGAACTCCTCGTTCCCGCCAGGGCTATCGAAAGGACGCCGGCGCCTTCCATCGAACGGATTCCGGAATTAGTGGGGAATGCACCCGCCATGCTCGACGTGAGCCGGCGCATCCGCCTGGTGGCGCCTCGCTCTACGCCGGTTCTGATTGAAGGACCCACCGGCTCAGGCAAGGAACTGGTTGCCGAAGCGCTGCACCGGTTATCCAGCCGTAACCGGAAACCATTCGTCGCGATCAATTGCGCCGCCATCCCGGAATCCCTGCTGGAGGCCGAGCTCTTCGGCCATACCCGCGGCGCGTTTACGGGCGCCGTCCACGGCCGGGTGGGCCGCATCGAATCAGCCGACGGCGGGACCCTGTTTCTCGATGAGATCGGCGAGATGCCCCTCAGCCTGCAATCCAAGCTCCTGCGCTTTGTGGAGAGCGGCGAACTGCAGCGGGTCGGAGACAACGACACCCTGAAAGTGGATGTGCGCATTATCGCCGCCACCCACCGGCCGCTCGCCAGGCACACTCAGGAAGGCAAGTTCCGCGCCGACCTCTACTTCCGCCTGGCAGTGTTCCTGATCCGCACCCCGGCATTAAACGATCATGCGCAGGACCTGCCGCTGCTGGTCGAGCACTTCCTCGAGAAGATGGGGCGGCAGGAGCCAGTCAAGCGTCTCGATGTGAGCGCGATGGCAACGCTGAGGGCGCACGATTGGCCGGGCAATGTCCGCGAGCTGGAACACGTCCTCGAGCGGGGCGCGATTCTCGCCGGCAACTCCAACGTGATTACCGCCGGCGAAATCGACTTCGGCCTGGTGATGAATTGAAGAGTGGGAGAAGAATATGCAGATCGAAACTATGCTCAGCGACCAGGTGGCGCGTTATCTCGACCTCGGAGCCGCGCAGGCGAAGTTGACGGCCGCCAATATGGCCAACGTGGACACCCCGGGGTACAAGGCTGCGGGCATGGACTTCGAGGGAGAGATGCGCGCGGCCATAGCGGGTATTGAGGATGGCCGCGCGCCGCAGCCCTTGCGGGTGGGCCTGGAGGATGGCTTGATTACACGGCCGGACGGCAACAACGTTTCCATGGATCGCGAAAGCCTGAACCTTGCCGAGGCGCAACTTAGGTTCCGGACCGGGGTGGCCATTCTGCGCCAGCAGTACCAGGTGGTGATGAATGCGATCCATGCGGACAAATAGCCGCGATGAAGGGGGCACACAGTGAATCTTTTTGGAGTAATGGAGACATCGGGGAGCGCCATGCAGGCCGAACGCATGCGCGCCGAAGTGGTGGCGGCCAACATGGCCAATGCGGAGACGACGCGTACCGAATCGGGGGGAACGTATCGCCGCCATCATGTGGTGTTCGCGGCCAACCCCGCGACGGATTTCGCTCCATCGCTTGCCGGGGCGCAGGGAATCTCGACCAACATGCTCGCCTCCTCTTCATCCTCCGGGATGAGCATGCGGCAGCCCGCGGGTGGAGTGCATATCGCCCAGGTGGTCGAAGATCCTGGTCCTCCCTTGAAGCGCTATGATCCCGGCCATCCCGACGCAGGACCGGATGGCTACGTGGCATATCCGGATATTAATCCGCTCACAGAGATGGTCGACCTGATGGGGGCAACGCGTGCTTATGGGCTTAACGGATCCGCGGTGCAGGCGGAGAAGGGAATGATCACCGTCGCGTTGGAGATTGTGAAATCGTAGCCGATGCAGAGGCAAGAGCCAGAGTAGCGGAGGAGTGCGGGTCATGGTGGGTGCAATGAGTCAGATCGCGAGTGTGGCGGCGGGCCAGCCTGCAGGGCTGGCGCACATGGGCGGCGCGACGCGGCCGGCTGCCCCGTCCGGGACCAGCGAAAACCCGTTTTCGGACTTGATGGGCGACGCGGTCAAGGACGTGAGCCGGCTGCAGGATGAAGCGCAGCAGGCAGTGACCGGGTTGATGACGGGCTCTGGAGTGGATGTGCACCAGGCCATGATCGCGACCGAAAAGGCGAGCATGGCATTCGAGCTGTCGCTGGCGGTTCGCAACAAGGCAGTCCAGGCTTACCAGCAGGTGATGAGCATGCAGTTCTGAAAACCCGACGCCCCCGATCGACATCGGCTCGGGCGTGGTGACCAGAACAGCATTTGAACTTAGTCAGGGGCACACTAGGATGGCCACGGGAACGCAACTTGAGAAGAGCGCGCCGGCGGCGGACAAGGCTCTGGCGGGTGGATTGTCGGTGCTGTGGGTACGCGCGCGCGTGTGGTGGGCGTCTCTCCAGGCAGCGCAACGCACCGGGCTGGTGGTTTCTGCAGGTTTGGTTGCCACTCTTGTGGGTGGAGTGCTGTTCCTGATGATGCGGACCGACTGGCGGACCCTCTACGCCAATCTGGATGCCGAAGACGGACGCCAGATCGGAACTATCCTGACCCAGGCGCAGATTCCGTTCGATGTAACGGCGGACGGGTCCGGAATTCGTGTGCCCGCTCCCCAACTCGACAAGGCACGCCTGGCAACCGCGGCCAAGGGAGGCGTCCGCAGCGGGAGGCTGGGGTTCGAAATTTTCGACAAGCCCAACTGGGTCGGCTCTGAATTTGATGAACGCGTGAATTACCAGCGCGCTCTGGAAGGCGAACTGGAGCACACGGTAAGTTCATTGAGCGATGTCGAATCGGCCCGCGTTCACCTGGTGATGCCGCATGATTCGCTGTTCAGCGAGCAGGAGCGGCCGGCCAAGGCCTCGGTAGTGTTGAAGATCCGGCATCACTCGCTGGCCGACGGTGAGCCTGATGCAATTCGCAACCTGGTGGCATCGGCGGTGGATGGCCTGGCGCCGGAACGCGTGGTGCTGGTGGACGCGGCCGGGCAGGCGCAGCTGGGAACCAGAACAACGGATGCGTTGCGGCTGACGGCGGAGCAGGCGCTGGAAGAAAAGCTGATCTCGACATTGGAGCCGGTGACCGGTGCGGGCAACGTGCGCGCCTCGGTGACGCTCAACTATGGGTCGGCGGCATCGGAAGAGACCAAGGAATCATACGACCCCGCCCAGACGGTCACGCTCTCCATGCAGCGGACGGAACAAACATCTGGACCGCAGCCACTGGCTGCCGGCGTACCGGGCACCGCCTCAAATGCGCCCAACTCCCAGGCTCTCCCGGTGTATCCGCAGCAGAGTGCGCCGCCCCAAAGCGCCAAGAACGAATCAGCTACATATGGCGTATCGAAAACCGTTCGTCACCAGGTGGAAACCCCGGGCCGCGTCCTGCGTATGACCGCGGCCGTGGTGGTGAATGACCGGATGATGCAGACGGCCCAGAAGGGCAAGGCGGCCGTCTGGCAGAGCCGGTCGCCGGAGGAACTGCGCAATTTGACGGCATTGGCGCAGGCCGCCGTGGGGTTCGACTCCGGGCGCGGAGACAATCTTAGCGTGCAGGATTTGCCATTTGATGGGAACCGGGAGCAGACGCAGGTCTCGGCGGTGGGCACCGTTTTGGCGAGCGCGGAACGTTCGCCGCTGTTGTTGAAGTATGTCGCGCTGCTGGCGGCAATCCTGGTGGTCATGACCCTCGGTGTCCGGCCGCTGCTGCGTCGCCTGGCGGCGGTTGCCAGGAACGCTCCTGCCCCGGAAATGAAAGAACTGGCCGCAGCTCGAACGGCGGCCCTGAATCCGCCCGGGGCGCCGGCCGCGGATCTGCAGCGAACCCGGGCGCAACAGATTCTGGAAGAAGTTTCGGGCCATTTGAAACGTGAGCCTGCGCAGACTTCGCGGCTGCTGCAGAGTTGGATTCATTCCGACTGAGTTTGCCCCAAGCAGAAGATTCATCCAAACCAAGCAAGCGGAAAAGCATCAGTGCCAGAGCAGAATATCCAGACCGGGGACGAGCGAAAGCGCAGGACGGCGCAGGTGAATGGCGCGCGCAAGGCGGCGATTCTACTGGTCGCAGTGGGCGAGACGCAGGCCAGGGAAGTCCTGCGCGTGCTGCCCGAAGCCGACGTGCAACGGGTGACGGAAGAACTGGCCGATCTTCGCGGCATCACCCCCGAATTGTCCTCTGAGATCCTGGAGGAATTCTGGGAGTTGCTGGAGACCCAGAACTTCATGGTTCACGGGGGGCTGGATTATGCCAGCCGTCTGCTGGTCGACGCCTTCGGCAAACAGCGCGCGGACGACCTGCTGATGCAGTTGCGTCGTTCCCAGGAAGAGGCGCACGGGAACCTGGCCAAGCTGCAGCGCACGGATCCGGCGCAACTCGGCAAACTGCTGGACGGCGAGCATCCGCAGACCATCGCGCTGGTGCTGGCGCATCTCGATCCCAAGCGCGCCTCCACGGTTCTCGACAACCTGAGCGAAGAGCGCAAAGTGGTCTCCATCCAGCGGCTGGCGGAGATGCGGCAGTTCTCGCCGGAGATGGCGCAGAAGGTGGCGCTCATTCTGCACCGGCGGCTGGAAAGCGTAGGCGACAACGCTCGCAAGAGCTACTCGGGCTTCCGGGCGGTAGCGGATCTGCTGAACCGCCTCAATGCCGAGGAGTCCAAGCGCATCCTGGAAAACATCGAGGACAGCCAGCCGGAGCTGGCGCTCAGTATCCGGAACCTGATGTTCACGTTCGAGGACCTGGTTACTGTGCCGCCGGCCACGATTCGTGAAATTGTCTCCGGAGTCGACAAGCGGCAACTGGCCCTGGCCCTGCGCGGCGCCAACGAAGAGTTGCGCGCCGCGATTTTCAAGGCGATGAGTTCCCGGGCCGTCGAAATGCTCAAGGAAGATATGGAAGTGCTCGGACCGGTGCGATCGCGCGAGGTGAACCAGGCACAGCAGGAAATTCTCAACCTGGCGCGACGCCTGGAAGCTGAGGGAAAGGTCATTCTCAAACTGGAGACCGGGGATGAAATGCTGGCCTGAAGGGACGACCGCGGAAGCGGAAGTTTACCAATATCCCGGCACTGAAGCGGCGCCGCAGATATCATGGGAAGCCTTCGGCGGCGCGGTCGTGAGTAAGGCGGAGTCGCTCCAGGATGAACCGTGGACGGAAACTCCAGAGGCGAACCGCGCAGTCCAAAGCCAAGCGGTTGCCGATGAATTGCGGCGCAGCTTTGAATTGGGCCGGGAACGCGGGCATGAGGAAGGGCGTGCGGTGGAACGGGAAGCTTGCAACGCCCTGATGCAGGCCGGAGAGACCCGGCGGATTGAGGATGCAGCGCGTCTCGTGGAGCGCTTCACTGTCGAGCAAACCCGGTATTTCGAAACGGTGGAACGGGAGGTGGTGAAGCTGGCACTCGCCATCGCGGCGCGCATTCTGCGCAGGGAGGCGCAGATGGACCCGCTGGTGCTGAGCGGAGCGGTGCGTGTGGCCCTGGGTCAGCTCTCCACCTCCACTCAATCCCGCCTGCGCGTGCCGACTTGCGATCTCGAACTGTGGAGAGACACCATCGCCAATCTCCCCAACCTGCCGGTGAAACCGGACGTGATGGCAGGAGATGAGATGAGCCTGGGTGAATGTGTCCTCGAGACCGAGCTTGGTTCCGTCGATCTGCGGATTTCCTCGCAAATCTCCCAGATCGAGCGCAGCTTCCTCGATAGCGCCGGAACCCATCGCGGGCGGAGCGCGACGATTGAGATCGCAGAGGACATGTCAGAATGAGCGGCCTGCTTTCGCGCTACTTCGGCCGCCTGGATCGCTGCCTGCCTTTTCGGTGGCAGGGGCAGGTGATGGAGTCGGTAGGTCAGACCATCGAATCTGCCGGACCGCTCAGCTCGGTGGGCGAGTGCTGCGAGATTATTGATCGCCACGGACAAACGCATCTTGCGGAGGTGATCGGTTTCCGCGGCGCGCACGTATTGTCGATGCCGCTGGAGACAACCGAAGGAATCCGCTTCGGGGATCGCGTCTCGGCGCTGGGCGTGCAGCCGCAGATCGAAGTCAATGAGGCACTGATGGGTCGAGTACTGAACGCTCTGGGCGAGCCCATCGACGGGCAACACCCGGCGGCGCCGGGAACCAGTGTGGTGCTGGAGGGAAAAGTGCGATCGCCGCTGGATCGGACTCCGATCAAGGCGCCGCTCGGCACCGGCATTCGGGCTATCGACGCGCTGCTGACGACCGGGCGTGGGCAGCGGGTTGGAATCTTCGGCGGCTCAGGGGTTGGCAAGAGCACATTGATCGGTATGATGACACGCAATACGGAGGCGGACGTCACCGTGGTGGGTCTGGTGGGGGAGCGGGGACGCGAGGTAGGAGAGTTCCTCGAACATGCGTTGGGCGAACAGGGTCGGAAGCGCTCGGTGGTTGTGGTTTCCACCTCCGACCAGTCGCCGCTGCTACGCATGCGCGCTGCCCTGGCCGCCACGACCATTGCGGAATACTTCGCCGTCCAGGGCAGGCATGTACTGCTGGTCCTCGATTCATTAACCCGGTTTGCGATGGCGGCGCGGGAGATCGGACTGGCTGCCGGCGAACCGCCCACCGCAAAGGGATATACGCCCTCGGTGTTTACGCGCCTTGCGCGGCTAGTGGAGCGCACAGGTCAGTTCCAAAACGGGTCCATTACAGCGTTTTACACGGTGCTGATGGAGGGTGACGATCAACAGGACCCGCTCGTCGATGCGGTGCGCTCTCTGCTGGACGGGCACGTCCTCCTGTCACGCGCGCTCGCATCGGAAGGCTGGTACCCACCCATTCAAGTGCTGGACTCGATCAGTCGGCTCATGCCGGCGGTGGCCGAGTCGGCGCACCGCGAGCAGGCGGCACTGCTGCGGAGGCTGTTGGCAGTCTATGCGCGATCGGAGGACCTGGTGCGCATTGGAGCGTACAAGCCGGGAGCTGACCCGGAACTCGACCGCGCCCTGCGCGCGCGTGACGCCATCCGGACCTTCATGACTCAAGATGCCGGGGAGCGTACAGGCCTTGGCGATTCGCTTTTGCGCCTTGCCGCACTGGCACGCGAGGTTTGATGGGATGAGCATATTGAAGGCGCTCGAACGCCTGCGGCGCATCCGCTGTCTCGAAGAGGAGCAGAGGCGTCTCACGCTGGAGACGGCAGTTGCCAGGCTGCAACTGCTCAAGCAAGCCCGCGACTCTGCCGACAAAATGGAGCGTCAAGGCCGAGCGCGGGTAACCGCGAGCGCGGTTTCAGGAGAGTTGACGGATCGGGTGGCGGGATGGGTGGAAACCGAATCGGGGCGCCAACGGGCACAGATGCTGCAGCCGCGCATTGCCGCTGCGGAGGTGGAAGCCGTGGAACAGCGCCGGGAATTCCTGCAGAAGCGCGTAGCTCGGCGACAGGCCGCGACACTTATCGAAGAGGCAGAGGCCCGGAATGAATTGGATGCCGAGCGGCGAAGCCAGCGCAGCATCGACGAGTGGTTCGGAGCGCGCCTGCACCGAAAGATAGAGAACGAAGAGCGGGGCGAAGAGTAATCGTGGGCCAAATGTTCCTGCAGGTTGTGTTCCAGTTTGGTGGCAGCGCCGGCGCATTCGACGGGAATGAGAAAAACATTAGAACAAATTCTCAGATGGGACGGGACCATTCCCCGGCCGCCGAGACATTCCCGAAATCCGTGACAATCTTCTAACCCACCGGGTACCCCATTGGCACGCTAACTGCTCGTTTCCGAAGTATGACCTCGGCCGCATCCATCGGAATCGGAACGGCGACGACCGACAGCGCCGGCGTGTTCGAGGTGCCTTCCTCGGGCGTCGATCAACGCGTTCCGAAGGGAGCAGCGCCGGGAATCAGTGCCGCAGAAACCTCTTCCGCCTCGGAGGGACTCACAAGGTGGAAAGACCTTCTGGAAGACATGGGGCTCACCCTCCAACATTCAACCCGAGAGGTCGGCGGCGGCACGGAAGACAGGACATCCGTCAAAACGGGGCGGCCGGTAAAGATGGCTGGAGAAGCTCGCGATACTGCGGCGGGCGACTTCCGTTTCGACGATCATGGATCGCCAACGCCCGCGCGACTTTCTGGGTTAGGTACACTTCCCTCCAGGGCAGGCGCGGTTTCGGGCACCAAGGCCGCTTCCTCAGACAAAGTTCTTGCGGGCCATACGATCAAAACCCGGAAGGGGGAAGATGCGGGCGCGCCAACCAGCGCGAAATTGCCGGATGCGGGAGGGGAGTTGGCCGCCGCTTCTTCGGCAACGGCCATCGCGTCTCCTGTTTCTTCGCAGCCACAGAAGTCTGTCACAGATGGGGCGGTGCCAGGCCGGGAGCCGCTGTGCATTCCAGGCGCGGCCGTTCAAGCTGTAGAGAAGGACGCAAGGCCGGACGGAAACAATATCCGCAGCAATTCCATTTCGATTGAGGAACCGGGTGAAGATATTCCAACGGCGCTGGCCGCATCGTCAGCCTCGAGCACCACGCGAGATTCCGCCACGGTTCAGGCTGAAGCGGCCGGCCCCGGACATGATGCACTGGGCAGGTCGAATTTCGCCGCGTCCGTCGCGGAGCAGGCAGGGGAGATAATGCCAGGTTCGTCTTCGGCCACGGCAGTTGATAACTCCTCAGTTGCCGAGAAACACACGCCCGTACCGATTTCTGCGCCAGAGGCTGGTCCAACCGAACGATCCACGGCATCCGCTGTTCCTGCCACTGCCAAGCGGTCATCGAATCCCGGCACGGAATCGGTCGCGGGACTTGCCACGCCAAAGATTTCAACCGATTCGGGCCCCCATGTCGGAGCGACAGGACTCCATGAATCTGTGTTCCCGGTCTCTGTGTCTTTGCGAGACTCGGGCGCAATGGCAGGTATTGCCGAGAGGCCGGTAAGCATACCTGACCATATTGGTGCGGCGAACGCCAATCCGTTTAATGCGCTGGATGCGATGCACACTTTGCCAGGCCAGGCGTGGATTAGCGCCGGATCGCACCACGCCGAGGCGGGTTATCTCGACCCAGCCCTGGGCTGGGTGAGCGTTCGTGCCGATGCCGCGCCGAATGGCCTTCACGCCGCATTGATTCCCCCATCGGGGGAAGCGGCGCAGGTGCTCGGAACTCATCTGCAGGGTCTGAACGCATACCTGTCAGAGCACCACAGGGAACCGACAACGATAACCATTTCTGCTCCTGAGGATGGAAGGAGTGAGGCGGGAATGAGACAAGGGACTCACGCCGAGCGGGACGATTCGGCCCGCGACGAACCCGCGCAACACCCGCGAGATTCGAACGAAAAGGCATCGGTTTCCATTCCGCCTGTGCCCCATCGCGTGTCTCTCGCGACGCTTGAACCCATGGCGATCCGCGCTCCTGGATTCGGAGGGAAGCACATTTCCGTGATGGTCTAAGGCCACAAGAAGTGCGCACAAGGAGCACAGGGTCCAGGCAAGAAACGAACTACGAGGAAATTAGCACAGGGGGAAGGAATCATGACAGCACCGCTCGTTGCTATGCGGAACGCATCCGCGCATGCGACGCCACTCGCCGATCCGCCGGCTGGTAATGGGAATTCCAACGGCCAGTCGTCAAGCATAACGTCCAATGATTTCCTGACTCTGCTCGTGACTGAGATGAAGAACCAGGATCCGACCGCGCAGACCGATCCCAATGCATACATCAACCAACTGGTCCAGGTGAACAGTCTCCAACAACTGATCGAGATCAATGGGAGCTTTTCGTCTGCGTTGGGGACTTCCAATGGAACGGCTGTCGCCTCGGGAGAAAAAACGGGGATTGCGCATCGCCCGGGTGGGAACGTAAGTAGTCTGCCGGGTGGCAGCAGCCTGCCGGGTGGCAGGCGCCTGCCGGCTGTCGCCAATTCCGAACTCCGCCGGGGTACGGTCGGCACAGGCGAGGCGACCGCCTTCCGAACGAATCCGCTCCGCACCGTATCGGGAAACCTGGGCGTTCCAGTTCCCCTTGCGGCGGCCGGCCGTGTCGCGCACGCCCTGACCGGCGACAAATGAGCCCGCGATGAGGGGCCGTGAGCCGACGCGATTTCGAATGAATCAAAATTCTGCTTGAAGGAAACGAGGAGATCAGAGATGGCAAGCTTTTATATCCCGCTTACGGGGCTGACCAGCGATACGACCGCGCTGAATACCATTGCCAACGACCTGGCCAACATGAACACGACAGCATTCAAGTCGCAGAGGGTGAATTTTTCCGACCTGTTCTACCAACAGATCGGTTCCACCGGGGCGGGCGATCCCATCCAGCGCGGCTCGGGAGCAAAGGTGGCCACGATTGCAACCGATTTCACCACCGGCTCGCCCAATTCGACTGGCGTCGATACGGATGTGGCTCTGCAGGGCAACGGCTTCTTCGTAGTCGGTGATAGCGGAACCCAATATCTTACCCGGGCGGGCAATTTCTCCATCGACTCAAGCGGCAACCTGATCACCGCTAGCGGCCTCAACGTCATGGGCTACCCGGCAGTGAATGGAGTGGTCAACCCAAATGCCCCGCTGACGGCGATCAACATTCCCGAAAACCAGGTACAGCCGCCGCTGGCAACGACCAGTTTCGGAATGAATGCAACGCTCGCCTCGCAATCGGCCATCGGCACAAGCGCGTCGGGCCCGGTCAAGGTCTACGATTCGCTGGGTCATTACTATGAGGCCACGGTGACCTACACCAAGACCGGCAACAACGCCTGGAGCTACAGCGTTTCCATGCCCGATACGCTCACAGCAAACGCGAACACGGCGGCCGGGATCACTACGGTTAATTTCAACTTCGGATCGAGCGGCGGCACGCTGGCGACGGTGAACCCAGGATCCGACCTGACGATCACCGGGCCAACCGCAGCCGGCACCGGAACCATTGCGGCGCCGGTGGTTACAGCGGGTGAGACGGTCGGCACCTATGCTGCGGATTTGCAGGCGGCCGTGACGGCGGCGGGCATCAATGGCGTGGCGGTGACGGCGAATGCCGCGGGGCAGTTGAGCATCGTGGGCGCGAACGTCTCCACTTCCGGTTCTGTGATTCAGGATCCTGTGGCTTCGGCGAGCGCGAGCGGCGCGCTGGCATTTGATGCCAACGGAAACCTGGTCACTCCGGCGACCGATGTGGCCGGCATTTCATTTGCGGGGCTGGCCGATGGCGCCGCGACTCTGAACATGACCTGGAATCTCTTCGATGCCAACGGCAAGGCGAATATCAGCCAGGTGGAGCAGACTTCCTCGACCGGATCCGCCGTTTCGGTAGGGTCCACCACGCAAAACGGCTACGCCAGCGGGGAGTATTCGGGTTTTTCGATTGGATCGGACGGCACGGTGACCGCGAGTTTCTTGAACGGACAGAAGCTCAACGTAGGCCAGTTGGCGTTGGGGAACGTGGTAAACCTGCAGGGGCTGAAGGCCCTGGGCAATGGGGAATACGCCACCACGCTGGCCAGCGGAACGGCCACGATCGGAGTTTCCGGAGGCGCGGGCCTGGGGACCATGGTGGGCAAGGCCCTGGAGGGATCGAATGTGAACATCTCTGGCGAGTTTTCGAACCTGATCATTGCGCAGCGCGCATTCGAGGCGAATTCCAAGGCGGTGACAACCTTTGACACTGTAACCCAGGAAACTATCAATATGATTCGCTAGGTAGGCCTGCAATTTGCAGATCGGCGGAGCCAGGAAATCTGCAAGCTGCGATGGCAATCACCCATGCGGCGCGGATTCGCGGGTTACGGCCGGCGGATCCGGGCTGCGACGCACCTCGACGAAGAGGCCCTTGCTGTGCGCGAGGACGGTGCCGGCTTCATCAAGAATGCTGGCTTCGGCCCAGTGCTTCCGTCCCTCGTGATGAAAGACACGACCCTCCAGCCGGATCTGCGCAGAGCAGGGAACCGGGCGCCGGTAGTCGACTTCCATGTGGCGAGTCATGGCTACGACGTTGTGCGACCGGACGGCCTTGCTCATGGTTTCATCAAGCAGGGTCGCGATAATGCCGCCGTGGACAAAACCGCGCGGCCCTTCGAAGGTGTCTGGCACTGAAGCCAGACAGACAATCCTGCCTTCCTCATCGATCATGAAATCGAGATGCAGGCCGGAGGGATTCGCGGGGCCGCACCCGAAGCAGCGATTGTGCGCGGTGTGCGCCAGCGGGGTGAGTTTTTCAGAATGCGCTTTCATCGTGTCTGCAGGGCGAGAGCACTTTCGAAGGCGCCGGAGAGAACTCTCTCGTAAAGATCCATGTCCACATTGCCTCCGGTAAGCACGAGTCCAATGCGCTTCCCCCGGTTTGTATCCATTTCCTGAATGGCCGCGGCCAGTGTCGCAGCGCCCGCCCCTTCCGCCACGTTGTGGGTATCCTGAAAGTAAGCGCGCATGGCTTCCGCGATCTCGGCGTCGGAGACTTCCACAATACGCGCGACATTATTCCAGATCACTTCCATGGCTCCGGCGACGGGGATGCGACAGGCGAGGCCGTCGGCGATGTGAGTCTGCGCGGGAGCAGCAACGACTTTGCGCGCCGTGAAGCTGAGCGCGTAAGAGGGAGAAGCGGACGACACCACGCCGATGATCTCCGTCTTGAGCCCCAGTGCATTTCGCGCCGCCGCGGCGCCACTGATGGACGAGCCGAGACCGATGGGCACATAGATGCGATCGAGTGGGGGCGAGCCCTGAAAAAATTCCAATGCATACGTCGCTGTTCCCATCACGAGGCGCTCGTGGAAGCTGTCGACCAGGGCGAGTCCACGTTGCCCGGCGAGAGCGTGAGCCTGTTCGAGCGACTCCTGGAAGTCGTGGCCGTACTCGATCAATTCCGCCCCTTGGGCAATCATGGCGCGGTTCTTCTCTTGGCTGTTGCCGTGCGGAACGATGATCACCGCCTTAAGGCCGAGAAGGCGCGCGGCCATGGCGACACCCTGGCCGTGATTGCCCCGCGTTGCGGCGATTACCCCTGTCACTTCCGGCTGCGTCTGCCTGAGCCAATCGAGATAGACCAGCGCGCCGCGGAGTTTGAAGGCGCCCACGGCCGTGTGGTTCTCGTGTTTAATCCACACCTCCGTTCCGACGCGCTGGTTGATGAGCGGCCACGTGTACTGCGGGGTTGGGGCCATGTAGCGATAGATGACCGACTGAGCCTGGTGAATCAGTTCGGGGGAAGGAAGCGTCATCCAATCAGGATAGCCGAGCAGGCCTGCGATAAGGCACGTTGATCGCCAGGCGCCGACTTTGCTCAGACTGCGGGATGCACTGCCAACTATTTGCAAGCTTTCCTCTGCGCGCTGAGAATGAATACTTGAGTGGTCCATTTGCGCGGAATGTCTAGACTGTCCTTCATGCGTCGCGCCACCTGGACGTTGGCGTCAACGGCATTGCTCCCGGGGATCTTGGTTGCCGGCTGCCTGTCCACGCCTCGCCTTACTCCACAACAGTCGGAAGGGAAGCATCTTTATGCAGTGCGCTGCGTACACTGCCATGAAGAAAACGATCTTAATCTAAAAAAGGTTCCCCCAGATCTGCACCGGCTGTTCCAGCATCCGAGGCTGCCGAGCGGAGCGTTGTGCACGGATGGCGAGGTCGCGCGCGTGGTTCTAAGCGGGAAGGGCCTGATGCCGAGCTTTGCCGGCCGGTTCAGCAACGAGCAGATGGCCGCGCTCATCGCATACCTGCATACTGGACTGAAATAGGGCAACGCTCCCGCTGTGGAACAAATCCGGGCTCCTGGCCTTCGTGAGCGCGTTTTGAATCGGAAAACTGCCGCATGCCGGGCGCGGCGCCGGCGACTACGGTACGGGATGCGGGAAGGCCTTGGCCGGGCCAGGATGCCGCTCGCTGAAAGCAAGAGTAGAATATTGTCCAACTCCCGAGAAGTGTTGACAATGCTGCCCGGAAGACCTGGCAATCATGTTGCCTGAAGGAAGAGTCATGAAAGACAAGCACGTCAAAAAGCGGGCGGAAACGGAAAAGAACGGATCCCTCGCGGTAGAGAATCATTCCAAAAGGACCGACAATCATGCGCCGGGCCACGAGTCCGTGCTCCATCTCGGTAAAGACTGCAAGTACTGCAAGGAACTTCGCAACCTGCAGATCGAGCTGGTGAAACTCCAGGAGTGGATCAAGCATGAACAGCTCCGTGTCATTGTCTTGTTTGAGGGCCGTGACGCGGCAGGGAAGGGCGGTGCCATCAAGCGCATCACGGAGTGTCTGAACCCGCGCGTTTGCCGGGTGGTGGCGTTGGGCACGCCAACCGAACGCGAAAAGACGCAGTGGTATTTCCAGCGTTACGTTTCCCATCTGCCGGCCGCCGGAGAGATGGTGTTGTTCGACCGGAGCTGGTATAACCGCGCAGGGGTCGAGCGCGTGATGGATTTCTGCACGGACGAGCAATATCACGAGTTCATGCAGAGCTGTCCCGAGTTTGAACGCATGCTGGTCCGGTCCGGTATCCGGCTCATCAAGTACTGGTTCAGCGTGAGCGATGAGGAACAGGAGCGAAGGTTCCAGGACCGCATGGACAATCCGACCAAGCGCTGGAAGCTCAGCCCGATGGACCTTCAATCGCGCAAGCACTGGGCGGATTATTCGCGTGCCAAGGATGAGATGTTCGCCGTGACCGACACCAAGCTGGTGCCGTGGTACGTGGTAAACGCCGAGAACAAGGAAGCGGCCCGGCTGAATGTCATTCGCCATTTGCTCTCATTGTTCAACTATCGCGACCTGACCCCGAAGCCGATGCCGCTGCCGCCCATTGGGAAGTCGAATTACGTGCGCCCTCCCATCCAGGAGCAGAATTTTATTCGTGAGGCTTACCGTTAGCGAATGCCGAGAACCAGGAAGTCGTCTCATCACGCAATCGCGCGCCTGCGGCTTCACGATTCGCGTGGCTCCTCCGCAACCGGAACCGGCGGCTGAGTCGGTTCGCCGGCCGCCAGAAATTCGAGAATGCGATTGGGGTGAACTGGCTTGGGCAGAAATTGCACGTTTGATCCCCGCGTCAGGAAGGCCTGGGTGAAAGCCTTCGTTGAGGCATAGCCGGAGAAGAGCAGCACGCGGCAATCCGGGTAGTGCTCGCGAATGTGATTTGTGAGCTCGATTCCGCTTACCGGGCCCATCACCACGTCGGTCACCACGGCTTCGGGGTTGAGCTTTTCAGCCAGCTTGATTGCGGCCTCGGCGCTGTAGGCCGCAACCGCCTGATGCCCGGTTGCGATCAAAATCTGGACGAGGCTGTCGGCGACCTTCACATCGTCGTCGACTACGAGGACACGGAAACTTTGAGGAACGTCAGACATTAGCCACCCCGGATGGCGAATTCTCGGCTGGACAGCGATTCAAAAACTAGTGATCGCCGGGATCTGCGTCGGGTATCCCGGTGCGTTGACCGGCGCTTTTAGTGTTGCAGTTGAGAGCCGTCCGGCTAAGGCTGGATTGAAGCTGACGAACCCCACACTGTAGGCCGGTGAATTCGCCTGGAGCGCGAAGTTGTCCACTCCGGGCGTAGGATTCACAAACAGCGGATCGGCAAACAGGGAGCCTTTATCTTCTCCCTGAGCCTGCCATTGTTGGAACGTAAGCCCCGTAATCGGTGGCTGTTGACCTCCGTTCATCGGGAACAACGGGGTCTTGAAGAACGGTTGTGCCGGCTCGCCGCCGCTCGCCCCCTTGTCAAAGTAGATGTTGTTGTTAAAGTCAAAGTAGCCCGTGCATACCGTTTTGCCTTCGCAATACCAGTATCCATACAGCACCGAGTTTGCATCGCCAGTGTTTTTGTCGTAGTAGAAAATGTTGTTTTCGTAGACCACGTTGAGAAAACTGGTGTCGTTGTGGCGATCCATCGCCCCCATCGCCCCATACACCAGGACATTGTTCTTGAATACATTGGGAGGCACGGGGTTGGGCGGCGGGGCATTCCACGCATTCACGTGGAGGCTGGCGTCGGTGGTGCGGTACACGAGGTTGTTCTGGAACAGCACCCCGGCAGCTCCCGCGTCGACATACAGTCCCCAGCCTCCATAACCGCCATTGGGATCGTGCACAATGTCGCGCACCCAGTTGTTCAGGACTTTGTTGCCGGTGTTGGCGCCGCTCAGGAAGTAGACCGCTCCCAGATCGCTCGTGACCCCCTGGCCGAGGTCGTGGATGTAGTTATATTGGACCACGTCGTCGTGGGCAAAGTTGCACATCCATCCCCAGTTGAATCCCACACCAACTCCATTGTTGTAGAAATCGGAGATCTCGTTATGCTCAACCAGAACGTTGTGCGCATCGCCGACCAGCACGGCGTAGCCAGCGGGGAAAAGACGGCCACCACCGGTGATCAGGTTATTACCGATGTAAATGTATTGAGGAACGTTGGTGTTGGTGTGGGTGTTGGCTCCAGTGCAGACCGCCTGGCCGCCGACACGAATGCCGCCCGCGCCCGTGTCAGTGACCAGACCGTCACGGAACTGTGCAAGGTAAGGCGACGCGCCGCCGGCGACGCCGGTTCCCTCGAACTCGATGCCGTATGCGCCGGTGTGCTCCACCGTGACGCTCTCGAACACCACCCCGGTTGAGTTGCTCAGCGTGATAGCGGCAGGCAAACCGTTATCGCCCTGGCCGCCCAGGTATCCGTTCGATCCTACCTGGTAATCGCTGTGCGCGAACGTCAGTCCCTGGAAACTGACGTAGCTCAGGCCGGAAGCCGAAAGGATTTTCTGCAGGTGCGGCGCCACAAACGTCGTGGACGTGATGGACTCACCGCTTTTCGGCAGGTAGGTGAGCACGTGCGTGGGCCGATCGAGATAGAACTCGCCTGGGATGCGCAGTGATTCCTTTACGTTCTCAAGCAGAAAGCGGTGCCCCGGAATGAAGCCGAGAAACATCGTCTGCTTGGTCAGGGCTGCGGTGGTCACAATGCGTTGCGTGGAGGTATTCACGGATGCGACCCGTAGATGCGGTATATCCCACGCCTCGAAATCAATGAGTTCAACATCGCTCAGATTGGCGATCGTCGGAGGTACCCCGAGGTAGGCCTTGGTCTGGTAGGAGAGTTCGTTGACAGTGGTGGTGCTTCCGGTTGTACTGTACTCGCCGGTGATGTAGAGGTAGCCGTAAGGCGTCGTCCTGGGCCGGTAGCGGCGCGACCCGTTCACCCAGAGCTGGGTGAAGTATGTGCCCGCCGGGAGCGTGGTTTCCCACTCGTTGGTGGACGCGGGAACCCATCCCGTGATCGGCTGTCCGCCGCTGATGACCGGCGATTCGCCAGGATAATTGCCGTACAGGATGGGCGTCGATGAAGTACCGGAGTCCTGCCCGGTGAACGCCCAGGTGGACGGCAGGTAATACGTTCCGCCACGGATCAGAACGCGGATGGTCCGGCCGCTCAAGTGTGTCTTTAAGCCCTGTACCGCAACCCGTGCATGATCCACGGTCCGGAAAGGCTGAGCCAGTGTCCCGGGCCAACTGTCATTCCCATTGGTAGCGACGTAGAAGTCGGCTGTCGCGCTGGTGTTTGGACCTGCCGCGGCGGTGAGAGGAATGGACTGGTCGGCGGATTGCCCCAGCGCCCATAGAGTCCAGGCCAGACCCCCAAATAGAAAGGCAAAACAGCCGAGGGCACGATGGAACTTCCTCGTACCCCGAAGTTCTCGCGGGACCATATGAACCTCTCCGTGCATGCAACTTCCGTGACGGCAACCGCCAGAGACGTCCGGCAAAACACTGGGGGA
>DASXXV010000012.1:0-26665 GCA_036502905.1 Occallatibacter sp.
CCACTCCGGTGTCCGAGGCGGAGAAGCACGATCGATGGCTGATCCATGCCGCATCCCACATCGACACCTGGGAGCGGCTCCAGCGGGAGGGTGTGGCCCCAGCGGATGTGGACTATGACGCCGTGCCCCGTGGCAGGGCAGCCTACGACTGGGTGCGGGAGAAATTCATGGGCCACAGCGACATCAGGACAACCCAGAAGTACCTGCATCTGGTGGAGAGCGCGGATGCGGCGAAGATCATGGACACACACAACCGGGCAAAGCTAAGTCTAGTGAAATCGGCCTGATACTATGACGGTCTATGCACCACAAAACGCCCACAATTTGAATTTTGCGAATTGGAAATATGCTGTAAGTTGTTGGTTTAGATGGTGCGCCCGGAGAGATTCGAACTCCCGGCCTACTGATTCGTAGTCAGTCGCTCTATCCAGCTGAGCTACGGGCGCATCCAGTGTTCCCTCACGGGTCCAGTGTCCCTCACGGGACCAGCGTCCCTCGTCGGACCATGTCCCTGGCGGGACTACATCAGAGTATCAAGGATCACCCGGGGGCGCAATCAGCCGAGAGGTGCCGGTTCGGGTGCCGGCGGCGCGATCAGCGGCAGTTCTTCCTGGAGCTGGATTCCGGCGCGTCGAACGAGCTGGGTCACCATGGCGGCATTGAGGCGGGTCGCGTCGTACTCCACGCGCAGCGTGTGCGCCTCGCGGTCGAAGCTGATGCGGCGGATCCCGTAGACGTCACGAGCATTGGCCAGCGCCAGCGCCTGCCCTTCCGTGGGTTGCGCGGCGAAGCGGAAAAGGATTTCCACTTGAGTCATAGCCGAATGATAGCAAGGCAGGACCGACGGACCAGCGAGCTGCCGCCCCCTGGAATCACAGCCCCTGCAGGTAGGCGCGCATTTCCGGGCTCGACCAGTCGGGGTCGCCGACCACTTTGCGGCGGAGGATGCCGCTGCGGTCGATGATGAAGGTTTCGGGCCAGCCGTCGGTGCCGTACTTCCTGGCAACTGTCTGGTCGGGATCGCGCACCGTGGTGTAATCCACGTGGAAGCGCTCGAGGAAGCGCCGATAGGCGCCGGGATCCTCGTCGATGCTGATGGCGAGGATAGCGAGGTCGGGCCGGTCATGGTGCAAGTCGACCAGGGCGGGCGTTTCCTGGATGCAGGGCCCGCACCAGCTGGCCCAGAAGTTCACCAGAACCACCTTGCCCTTGTAGTTCGCGAGGCGGACCGAGTTGGAGCCGTCGGCCACGGCGAAATCGGGGGCAGACTTGCCGATCCGCGAAGGCCTGGCGCCGCGATTGCACCCGGCTGCGAACAGCAGGCACAGAACGCCAATGGAGAACATGGACCGGGATCTCAGGAAACCAGCGCAACGCACGTTTCTATAATACGTAAGCACAAGGTGCGGGTCGATGGTCGTTTCTCCCGCCATCCCGGCAGCGCCGGATTATTTCAGGTCAGGATCGGGGAATGGCGAAAGAACCGGAAAACATCGACGTGACGAAAAAGCCGGACTGGAAGCCGGTTTTGGGGCTCTCCGACGCGCCGCCGGAGCCGCACCAGTTTGCCCCGCACGCCGGCACGGTTTTCGACCAGCCCGAGCCCCAGCAGCTGATCGAGCTCACCGTGATTGTTCCCGCGCGGAACGAGGAAGACTGCATCGGCGCCTGCCTCGAGTCGCTGGTGAAGCAATCGGAAGAGGTGTTCGAGCTGGGCCGCGACTGGGAACTGATCGTGGTGGATGACGAGTCCACCGATCGCACTGCGGAGATTGCGCGCTCGTTTCCGGGCGTGACAGTGATGAAGGCAGCCCGGCTTGAGAAGGGCTGGACGGGCAAGGCCAACGCTATTTGGACGGCGGCCCGCAAGGCCCGTGGCCGGTGGCTCCTGTTCACCGATGCCGACACCATCCATGAGCCCGGCGACCTGCACCGGGGGATTCACGAAGCCACCCGGAACAAGGCGGGCATGCTCAGCTATTCGCCGCGGCAGATCGTAAGCGGAGTTGCGCAGCGCTCGCTCATGCCGCTGGTGTTTTGCGAACTGGCATTGGCGTATCCTCCGTCCAAAGTCTCGGATCCCGCCCAGCGCGTGGCCGCAGCCAACGGCCAGTTTCTACTTGTCGAGCGCGAAACTTACCGGCGGATCGGCGGCCACCAGGCGGTGCGCGACAAGGTACTGGAGGACGTGGAAATGGCCTTTACGGCCAAGCGACGCAAGGTGGGGCTACGGTTTCGCTATGCCGACGACGCTGTCTCGACGCGCATGTACCGCTCTACGGGCGCCATGATCGAAGGCTGGACCAAGAACCTGGCCCTGCTGTTCGACAATGCGCTTTGGCTGGCGATGTGGCGGCTTCTGGACATTGTCTTGCTGATTGGGCTTCCCGTCGTGGCCATCGAGCTTTGGAATGCGCACTTCACATCGCGCTCGCTGGCGTGGCTGGGGGCCGGGTGGGTCCTGGCGCTGCTATGGCTGCGCAACTTGTACCGGTTTTACAACCGGGTAGCCAAATCGAATTTCCCTTTTCTCGATTGCGCGATCTCGCCGCTGGGATTGCCGCTGTTTGTCGTGCTGCTCTACCGCAGCTGGTTCCAGCACAAGATGTTGAAGCAGGTGAGCTGGAAGGGTCGAACCTACGCGCAATAAACCCGGCTCGGGAGTTCACAATCCACTGTTCACTGTGGTGCGCGGCCAGCGGGCTTCGACCGTGGTTCCGATGCCGCCGCGCGGGCGGAATATCCCCTTTACCACTGCCCAGACCGGGTCCGTGGCTTTGATCACGTCTTCAAGTACCTGGTTGACGATGTTCTCTTGAAAGATTCCCAGATTGCGATAGCAGAACAGGTATTCCTTGAGAGATTTCAGCTCCAGGCATCGTTCGCGGGGCATATAGCGGATGGTGAGCACGCCGAAGTCGGGCAGACCTGTTTTGGGGCAAACCGACGTCAGTTCCGGATCATCAATAGTGATTTCGTAGCCGGGAAACTGGTTCTTCCATGTCTCGATGGGAGGAAACGCGAAGTCCAGACCGGCCTTGGCGTGGTCGTCGGTATAGCGGGCTAAAGGTGGCATCTCTTTATTGTAAGGAATTGTCAAAACCAGCGGAGGAGTCGGATCGCATCTTGCGTTGGCAGCAGGGGCCGAGCCCCCCTTGAGCGGGGCGAAAAAGGGGCAGAATTTCACTTGAAATGGACGGGCCGGCCTCATTTTTCTGCTCCCTCGGCCCTGCTTCCAGAGTCCTATATACTGACTCAGGTTCTACTTCATGGCACAGGAAAGAAAGCAGTTGGGTTGGCGCTGGGCCTGGCTTGGCGCGGCCATCATCCTTGTCCTCGTCTTCATGTCGGTTCGATCGATGACGCGGACCCGGCTGGAGGTCCGTGTGGCGCAGGCGACACACCAGCAACTCAGCAGCACCATAAGTACCAACGGGCGGGTGGAACCGCTGCACAATTACACCATCCCTTGCCCTATCTCGACCACGGTCAAAGCGGTACTGGTGCAGCCGGGCGATCAGGTCACGGCGGGAAAGCTCCTGATGGTGCTCGACGACGTGCAGGCCCGGGCGCGGCTGGCCGCGGCCCAGGCCGCAGTCAAGAACGCCCAGGCGGCGGTGGAGGCGGCCACTCACAACGGGACTCTCGAACAGCAGCAGGCCACCGCCGCGGAAGTCACTCGCGCGAAAATGGAACGCGAGCGGGCGCTGCATGATCTCGATGCAATGACCAAACTCAATGCCACCGGCGCAGCTTCAGCCAGTGAAGTGGCGTCGGCGCGGCAGCGAGTGGCCACGGCCAACGCCACCCTGGAGGCGGCGCAGACCAGTTCGAAAGGCCGCTACAGCCCGGCCGAGATCGATCGGGCCAAGTCGGGCCTGGATGAAGCGGAAGCAAACCTGGTGGCTGCCCAGCAGGTTGAGGCGCAGACGCAGGTTCGGGCTCCGGCGCCGGGCACCGTCTACAGCATCGAAGTGAAGCCTACCGACTTTGTCGAACAGGGCAAGCTGCTGCTGCAGCTTGCCGATCTGCGCCAGGAGCGCGTGCGGGCCTACTTCGACGAGCCCGAGATAGGCAGCCTGGCAGTCGGTCAGCCGATCGAGATCAAGTGGGATGCGCGTCCCGGACGCGTATGGCACGGGCACATCGAACGCCTTCCGTACACGGTGATGCACCTGGACACGCGAACCGTGGGAGAAGTACCCGTGACGATCGACGACCCGGACGGCGATCTGCTCCCCGACACCAACGTGACCGTGACCGTTACCACGTCCAGCCAGCCAAATGCGCTGAGTGTCTCCAAGGAGGCGCTCCACATGGAGAACGGTAAGCCATTTGTCTTCAAGATTGTGGGTGACGAGCTCAAGCGCACTCCGGTGGTCACGGGGGCGTTCAACCTGACCCAGCAGGCCATCCTCTCCGGCCTGAGCGATGGAGACTGGGTCGCAACCGGAACCACCAACGGACAGCCGTTGCAGGAAGGCGTTCCCATAAAGGAAATCAAGTGAGAGCTGGGTGGGCTGCGCTGTCCGGCCTGATCCTGGCAGCTTCCCTCATCGCAGAGTCGTCCAAGGCGGGGCTGGCGCCGGACGGGCTGCCCGCCGTGAATGCCGCCTTGCAGGCGGGACAGGCGGACAGAGCGCTGGCGTTGCTCAACTCGCTGCCCGCGCCCGACGCCAGTTCGGGCGAGGCGCACAATCTGCGTTGCCGGGTGCTTTTCACGCTCGAGCAGTTTGAGATGGCGAAGACTGAATGCGAACAAGCCGTCGACCTGGATGCGCAGAACTCGATGTACCATCTGTGGCTAGGACGCACGCTGGGCGAGGTCGCGGACCGAGCCAACTTCATCAATGCCTATGGGTTGGCGAAGCGGGCGCGTTTCGAGTTCGAGCAGGCGGTGCAGCTGAGTCCAAGGAATGCCGAAGCGCTCGCGGACCTGGGCGAGTTTTACAGCTCTGCTCCGGGCGTGGTCGGCGGAGGCACCGATAAGGCGGCCAACGTCGCGGGGCAACTGGACCATGTGGACCCGGCGCGGGCACACGAACTGCGCTCGGCCATTGCGCGCGAGAACAAGGACATGCCCACCGCCGAGCGGGAACTGAAAGAAGCGGTGGCGGCCAGCGCCCATCCGGCGTTCCAGTGGATGCGCCTGGCGAGCTTCTATCGCAGAGCCAAACGCTATGCGGAGATGGAGAGCTCCGTGCAAAGCGGCTGGACGGCGGCCCAGCGGGATTCGCATGCGGCGGTCGCGCTGTTCAATGGCGCATCGGTGCTGATCCAAGGCAATCGCAACCCCGCCCTGGCGATCCGGATGCTGGAAGCCTACCTGGCCTCGCCTGCAGCTACGGAAGAGGCCCCCGCGTTTACCGCCCGGGTGTGGCTGGCGCGTTTGAAAGCGCAGAATGGCGACGCCGAAGGCGCGCACCGCGAAAGGGCCGAGGCGCTGTTGCTCGCCCAGGAATACAAGCCTGCACAGGATTTGAAACCTTGAGCGGACTACTTTCCCTGAAGACCTTTGCCCGAGTGCGGCTGCCGGTCGCGCTGATTGGCGCCGTCGGCGCACTGGCGGCGGCGCCGCTGATGGTGCGGGCACAGGTGTCCCTTGCTACGGTGGTTGACCTGGCGCAAAAGAACAGCACCGCCGTGCGCATGGCTGCGACCGACGTGACCAAGGCCCAGTCCTCGCTGGCGGAAGCCAAAGACGTTTTGATTCCCTCCCTGTTGGTCAGCACGGGCATCCCGGCATTTCCTGAAGTGGGCTTCACCGGTTCGCCCCCCACCTTGTGGGGAGCGACGGTTCAATCGCTGGTTTACAGCGTGGTTCAAAAGAACTACATCAGTTCGGCGAATTCCGGGGTGTTGGCCTCAGTCTTCGCCCTCAAGGACGCGCGCGAACAGGTGGCTCTTGACACCTCTTCGGCATATATCGAGCTGGACACCGTCAACCGGGAACTGGATTCCACCCGGCAGCAGGAAACGTACGCCACCCGCCTGGTCGATATCGAACAGCGGCGGGTGGAAGCCGGTGTCGATCCATTGAACCAGCTTCTGGAAGCACGGCTGACGGCGGCCAACCTCAAGGTGGCGCGGCTTCATCTTGAATCGCGCGCGGCCACTCTGGCCAAGCAGCTGTCGGAGTTGACCGGTCTTCCCGTGGGTTCCATCACCCCCGACCACGGCAGCATTCCTGAGATCCCCCAAGTCACCGGCGACACGCGCCGGATCACCCCGGCCGGCATCGAGGCTTCGCATTCGCAGGCCAGTGCGAAGCTGGCCCTGGCCCGGGGCGATCGGGATCTCAGCTACTATCCCCAGCTGAATTTTTTCGTGCAGTACAACCGCAACACTACCCTGTTGAATGATGTGAATTCCTTCTTCGCCAAGCCTTTGCCGGCCAACAACTTCTTTTCCGGATTCAATATCCAGATCCCGATTTTCGACATGGTGCACCGCGCCAGGGCGCGCGGGTCGGCCGCGGATGCGCTCCGGGCCACCGTGGAAGCAGAGCAGGCGGAACGACAGAATGAGGTGCAAATCGCATCCTTGACTGCCGGCTTGAAGGAATTGGACGCCGTGGCCGAAGTGGCCAGTCTCAAACAGCAGATCGCGCAGGAGCAACTGAAGCAGGTTCTCACCCAATTGGAAACCGGAAATGGCGCCGAGGGTGCTGCCGGCGGTCCGGCCCAGTTATCGCCCAAGGCAGAACAACTTACGCGCATCGACGAGAGGCAGAAGTTCGCCGATTCGCTCGAAGCCAGCTTCGAACTGGCTAAGGCACGGCTGGGTTTGCTGCGTGCCTTTGGCCACATGCAGGACTGGCTGAACGAGTTGCACAAATAATGAAGCGGGGATCCGGGTTCAGAAATCAGCAGATACAGCACTTTAGAGCTGCATGCTGCGGCACCCTGATCGCCTTTGAAGACACGAAGCTAAAACGAAGAGAATTACCCGAATGGTAAAATGAAAGAGATGGCTATGCCCCTTAAGACCCTATTGCTGAATCCACCTTCCTTTGAGAATTTTGATGGTGGCGCATCTTCCCGATGGCCCGCAACCCGGGAGATTGAATCCTACTGGTATCCGGTGTGGCTCACCTATCCCGCCGGAATGCTGGAGGGATCGCGGCTGCTGGACGCGCCGCCCCACCACGTCTCCGCCGAAGAGACCATCAAGATCTGCAAGGACTTCGAGTTCCTGGTCCTGTTTACCTCCACGGTGGGGTGGGAGGGCGACCAGCGGCTGGCGGAGGCCATCAAGGCGGCCAATCCCTCGATTCGCATCGCATTCGTCGGCCCGCCGGTGACCACGTCGCCGGACAAGGCGTTGAACGAGTGCTCGGCGCTCGACTTCATCTGCCGCCGCGAGTTCGACTACTCGGTCGTCGAGTACGCCAACGGCAAGCCGCTGAACGAGATCCTCGGCATCAGCTACAAGCAGGACGGCAAGGTCGTGCACAATCCCGACCGCCCCCAGGTGGAAGACCTCGACGCCATGCCGTGGGCGACGAAGATTTACAAGCGCGACATGGACGTGACCAGGTACAACGTCCCGTTCCTGCTGCATCCCTACATCGCGCTTTACTCCACGCGCGGCTGCCCGGCGCAGTGCACCTTCTGTTTGTGGCCGCAGACGCTCAGCGGGCATGCGTGGCGGAAGCGCTCCACGGATGATGTCGCCGCCGAGCTCAAGTGGGCCAAAGAGAACTTCCCCCAAGTGAAGGAGTTCTTCTTCGATGACGACACTTTCAATATCCAGAAGGTGCGCACCATCGAGCTGTGCGAAAAGCTCAAGCCGCTGAATCTCACCTGGAGCTGCACTTCGCGCGTGACCACCGATCGCGAGACCCTGAAGGCCATGAAAGAGGCGGGTTGCCGACTGCTGATCGTGGGCTTCGAATCGGGCGATCCGCAGATCCTCAAGAACATCAAGAAGGGCGCCACGGTGGAGCGGGCGCGGGCCTTCGCCAAGGACTGCCACGACCTCGGCCTGGTGATTCACGGCGACTTCATTCTCGGCCTGCCCGGCGAGACCAAGGAATCGATTCGCAACACCATCAACTTCGCCAAGGGCCTCGACGTAGAAACCATTCAGGTCTCCATCGCGCACGCCTATCCCGGGACGGAGTTCTACGAATACGCCGCCGAGAACGGCTTCATAACCAACCACACCATGCAGGACTCGGGCGGCCACCAGATGGCGCACATCGAATATCCTGGCCTGCCCACCGACTATGTGCTGGAAATGGTGCATCGTTTCTACGACGAGTACTATTTCCGGCCGAAAGCCGCGGCGCGTGTAGTCTGGAAGGCGATCGTGAACCGTGACCTGCCCCGGCTCTATGTCGAAGCAAAGTCGTTTCTGAAGCTGCGCGCGCAGCGCAACAAGATGGTGAAGGACGCGCGCAACCGTCAGCAGGCCGAGCCGCCGGCCCCGGTCAGCGCCGGCGCGTAAAGCACAGATTTGGGTGCCCCACCTTCGCGACACTTTTTGCCGCTAAGGTGGGAGGACCTCGGCAATTGAGAAGGGCCTGTCATCCTGAACGAAGTCGAAGGATCTGCCCGAAAACTGCTTCAACCGCATACCTTGTCATCCTGAACGTAGTGACGGATCCGCAGTTGTATTTTCATGGTTTCGGGTGAAACCATGTTCCATGTTTGACCGCGGTTCGGGAGCGTCGCGCTTCATCCGGTCCTCAACGTTTGATGGACCCGCGATCACTTATCGAATGTCCCACAAACTCAAGCCGCGCCAATATCTGATCCTGGGACTGGTGTCGATCTGCGCGCCATTAGGCGACACGTTCCTCTCCCGCGGAATGACCCACCTGCCCGTTATCACGCTCACCCATCCGGGGTCGCTCATCGCGGCGGTCTTCACGCCCTGGATCGCCGCCGGCATCGCGCTGCTCATCGGTTTTTTCGCCAGCTACCTCACGGCGCTCTCCTGGGCCGACCTCACCTACGTACTGCCCGCCACGGCCTTCGGCAATGTCATCGTGGCGCTGCTGTCAAAATTCTGGCTGAAGGAGCCCATCTCGCTCGCACGCTGGGCGGGTATCGTGCTCATCACCGTGGGCGTGGGATTCGTCGCCCAGGGCCCCTCGCTGACCGAGCGACCCGCCGGCGGCCCGAATGCTTCGCGAGAACCCGCGCTGGCGGAAGAGGAGCACATGCGATGATTCTTCCTTCAGTAGCGCCGCATCCGGGCGCATGGACCGCCGCCGGCATGATCGCGGCAGTCGTGCTTTCCTCCACGTGCGGGGAAGTGCTCACCGCGGCGGCCATGAAGTCCATCGGCGACCTAGACGAGATCCGCGCTCACGCCGGGCTAAAAGGAGCCATCCGCGCAGTGGTCACCAGCCCCCTTTTCTTTGCCGGCGTGTTCTTTCTCGCGCTGGCGTTCTTCGCCCTTCTCTTTGCGCTGAACCACCTAGACCTGAGCCTGGTCGCGCCCGCTTCCGCGTCGCTCACGCTGGTGACCAACGCTATCGCCGCCAAGCTCTTCCTGCACGAAAACGTCGACCGCCGCCGCTGGGCCTCCGCGGTGTTCGTTTGCATCGGCGTTTATCTACTGGCGCATTGAGTTACTCCGACAAGCGGCGGTGCGAGTTGCGCGAAGCGCACTCGACGGATCTGCGCTGCATCTCGATTCTTGGAGCGCATTGATCTGAAACGCCGGCCGCTCCCCCCGGTTTGTGGTCAAATGGATTTGCCCAGCACTGACCCAACGGATGGCGAGTTATCGAGCGGGGGAAACAACATGAGCAATCTCTTCGAACCGGCAACAGTGACCCGTGTCAAGGAGCGCATTTTTCAGCTCAAACCCGACAGCGAGCGGCAATGGGGGAAAATGGCCCCCGCGCAAGCTGTAGCGCACTGCGCGGACGCGATGCATTGGGCCGTGGGAGACGTTCGTCCCCCGCGCATGTTGGTGGGACGCCTCATCGGAGGATTAATCAAGTCCAAGGTGCTTGCCGAAGACGCACCCATGCACAAGAACTCGCCAACAGCGAAGAGTCTGGTGATCGCAGACGTGCGCGATCTTGCGGCGGAGCAGAAGCGGCTCTGCGGACTCATCGACCGCTTCGCCGCCGCCGGCCCTTCCGGCTGCACCACGCATCCCCACAGCTTCTTCGGGCCGCTTACGCCTGAAGAGTGGGCTACCCTGATGCACAAACACCTGGATCATCACCTGCGCCAGTTCGGGGTTTAGCCACTGTAGCTGCGGGCTGCAGCGCAACCGTTACGCCGGCTTTTCGATCGCCAACGACGTCTCCTGCGCGACCGGTCGGCGCGTGGCCGCCCAGATCACGAGGGCAATGCCGGCCAAAATCGAACCGGCGCTGGCCAGTTGCGCATTGGAGAAGTCCCAGAGCACCTTGGGATTGCGGCGGATGAATTCCACCAGAAAGCGGGCCGTTCCGCTGAGCACGAGGTACTCGCCGAGAATCTGGCCTACAGGGCGGTTCTTTCCGCCGCGCATCCACAACCAGGCGCCGATCAGCAGGCCAGCCCCGAACTCATAGAGGGGAGTGGGATGCACGCGCACCCCCGGCGGAGTCGGTTCGATGCCATTGGGAAAAGCCATTCCCCACGGCAGGCTGGTGGGCAGGCCATAGCACCCGTCGCCGGAGAGAAAGCAGCCGATGCGACCGATCCCGTAGCCAATCGCCGCTGCCGGAGCGGCAAGGTCCAGCGTCCTGAGCGCGCCGATTTTCGCCCGGTTGCCCATCAGAATCAGGGCGGAGATGCCGAAAACGAGGCCGCCGAACCAGGCGAAACCGGCCGTATCCCACAGCACGCTCCAGCCCTCCAGGCGGAACTCCGAAGGAGTATCGACCACGTGCCACAGCTTGGCTCCCACGATCCCGGCGACCACGGCAATCGCCACCATGCCTACCGCATCGGCTTCAATCTTCCAGCGGCGGAAGTTCCGATCCATGATGAAACCGGCCGTTACAGCAGCCAGCCACAGCATCAGCCCGAAGGTGGGGAGGGGGTGGAAGGGAGTGTGGATATAGGGGAGCATCTCTTCATAAGTATAGACGCAGGGCAGATGAAAGACGATTCGCGGCGATCTGCGCGGGACGCGATTTTCACACCCGCCTCTTGCCTCCCCGCAGGCCTCTCAGGCGATACTATCCCCATGTCCACCATCACTTACCAGGGGCTTCAAGTCCTCTACACGCGGCAACAGATCGCCGACCGCGTGGCCGAGATGGGCTCCGAAATCACCCGCGATCTGAACGGCGAAAAGGTGGTGCTGGTAGGTGTGCTCAAGGGGGCGGCGATATTTCTGGCCGACCTGGCGCGGTCTCTCCAGGTGGACGCCACCTTCGACTTTGTGGCTGTTTCCAGCTACGGCAAGGGCCAGCGATCCTCCGGCGCCGTCAAGCTGATCAAGGACCTCGACGAGCCCATCGAGGGCAAGAATGTCCTGATCGTCGAGGACATTCTCGACACCGGGCTGACCCTGGCCTACCTGCGTAAGATCTTCCTGCAGCACAAGCCGAAGACGCTGCGCATCGCCGCGCTGCTCGATAAGCCGTCCCGCCGAATTGAGAAGATCGACGCCGATTACGTGGGCTTCTCCATCCCCAATTTGTTCGTCATCGGCTATGGAATGGATTATGCGGAGCGCTATCGCAATCTTCCCGACATCTGCCTGATGACGCCGGACCACCCGGAGTAAGCTGCTTCTGATGGGGAGCCGTCATTTCGAGGGGCTGAAGTATAACTGACGTTGTCATCTCCGCGAGGACAACGTGAGGCTCTGGTTTTCCCCTGACAGCGAGGTCCCGATCTATCGTCAGCTCGTCACCCAGATGGTGCTCGCCATACTGAGCGGCGATCTCCAGCCCGGCGAGCGCCTGCCCAGCACACGCGAGCTGGCACGGCGATTTCGAGTGCATCCCAACACCATCAGTGCCGGCTATCGACAGCTTGTGACCGAAGGGTGGGCTGAATACCGCCACGGCAGCGGCGTTTATGTAAGGACGAATGCCCAGGCGCCCACCACGCCCGCGCAGATTCTCGACCAGCACATCTCCTCCTTCTTCCGCGCGGTACGGGAGCTGGACCTTCCGACCGCCGAGGTGCGGCAGCGCGTGGCCCAGTGGCTCGCCTCGCCACCTCCGGATCATTTCCTGGTCATCGACCCGGATCCGGAACTGCGCGAGATCCTGCTGACTGAAATCCGGCAACTCACAACCTTTCCGGTGGCCGGTGTCTCCCTCGAGGACGGGGCCCGGCCAGAGGCATTGCGCGGAGCCATTCCCCTCTGCCGTCCCAGCAAGACGATCATGGTGCAGGCCATTCTGCCGGCGGGCATTGAACTCATCACTCTCCAGATACGCTCGGCCAACGCGTGGCTTGCACCCTCTCTACCCAGCCTGCAGGATCAATTGCTTGGCGTGGTGTCGCACTGGCCGGAATTCCTCACCATTGCGCGCACCATGCTCGCGGCCGTGGGTGTCAATCCCGACCTCCTGGTGCTGCGGGACACGCATCGTCCGCGTTGGACGAGGGGATTGGACCAGACCGCCGGAATCATCTGCGACGTTCTGACCGCCAACACGCGGAGCCTTCCCACGGGGCCTCGCCTGTTCGTGTTTTCGCTGCTGGCCGATTCCGCGCGGGCCGAACTGGAGCGCATAGCGGCAAGTTCCCATTTTTAGGGACACTGCGGAAACTGTACTGAGACGCCCCTTCGCCTTCCTGCATGTGAGTAAGCTCCCCTTATCAGATGTTCCTGGGGAGGCCGGAAATGGCGGTTGCAGCGAATCACGAGAGCGACACAGTCGCGCAGGCGAGACCCGGAGCGCAGGCCGGCCGCAGGGGTTTCTGGGCGTTGATCGCAACCCAGTTTCAGGGAGCATTCAGCGACAACATCCTGCGCAACCTGCTGCTCTCCATGATCGTGGGCATGGGCATCGGCCGCCAGGAGCGCGAGACATTCGTCTCCGCCGTAACGTTCATCTTTTCGGTGCCGTTCCTGCTCCTCAGCATGCCCGGCGGATGGCTGGCCGATCGCTTCAGCAAGCGCCAGGTAACCATCTGGACAAAGGTCATGGAGTTCGGCTCCATGCTGGTGGCTGCGGTGGGGCTGGCAACGCATTCGCTGCCGTTGTGCCTTGCCGCGCTGGCATTGGTAGCCAGCCAGGCAGCTTTGTTCGGTCCTTCGAAATACGGCCTGCTTCCGGAACTGCTGCCAGAAAAGAATCTCTCCTGGGGCAACGGCGTCATCGAGCTTGGAACGTTCCTGGCCATCATCGTGGGAACGGTCGCCGGTGCAGGTATGGCCGAGGGTTTTCACGGACACGAGGTTTACGCCGGCTATGCACTCCTCGCGCTCGCGTTTGCGGGGTTTCTCACCAGCCTGGGCATTGACCGCGTTCCCGCAGCCGCCCCTCGCAAGCCATTTCGCGCCAACGTGCTCCAGGACCTCTTCGTGCAGGTCCGCCTCATGCGCAAGGACCGTGCGCTGTTCCTGGCGGTACTCGGCAACGCGTATTTCTGGTTCCTGGGTTCACTTTTGTTCTCCACCATCGTGGTCTACGGTCCCGACGTTCTCCACATCGGCCAGACAAAAACCGGATACCTCAATGCGACGCTGGCAATCGGCATCGGCATCGGCAGCATTGCCGCGGGCTGGCTGAGTGACAACAAGATCGAGTACGGGCTGATTCCGCTGGGTTCGATCGGCATGACGTGCACCGGGCTAGTCCTGGGCGGATTGCCCCACGGACTGGCCGGCTCCGCAGTGCTGCTGGGTCTTCTCGGCTTCTGGGCGGGATTCTTCGTCGTGCCGGTGAACGCACTGATCCAGCATCGCCCCTCGGCCAGCGACAAGGGCGGAATGATCGCTGCGGCAAATCTGCTGTCCTTCGTGGGTATTGCGATCTCCTCCGCTGTGTACTTCTTGTTTACGTCCTACGTTCACCTTGACCCGCGGGGCGTGATCGTGGCGGGGGCGCTCATCACCGCCGCCTGCACCGTCTACGTGCTCCTGCTGCTGCCGGAGTGGTTCGCTCGCCTCATCCTCTTTTTTGTGACGCGGACCCTGTATCGGATCCAGGTGGTTGGCCGCGACAACTTTCCCGAGAAATCGGGCGCGCTGCTGGTGTGTAACCACATGTCGTTCGTCGACGCAGCGCTGCTGGTCGCGGCCACGGATCGCCCCATCCGTTTCATCATGTACCAGGGAATTTACGATCACCCGTTCGTGAAGCCGTTTGCGGCCATCATGAAGGCGATTCCAATCTCCAGCGAACTGCATCCGCGCGAAATGCTCCGCTCGCTGCAGGCGGCGACGCAGGCCCTCCGCGAGGACGAGATCGTGTGCATCTTCGCCGAGGGCCAGATCACGCGCACCGGGCAACTGCTTCCTTTTCGCCGCGGCCTCGAGCGCATCATGAAGGGTGTCGACGCGCCCATCATCCCCGTGAATCTCGACGGCGTATGGGGCAGCATCTTCAGCTTCGAGCGCGGGCGCTTCCTTTGGAAGCTGCCACGGCGCATGGCCCACAAGATCACGGTGAGTTTCGGCAAGCCCATGCCCCCCGCATCCACTGCGATGGAAGTGCGCGCGGCGGTTCAGGAGCTGCACGCGGAGGCGTTCGCGCGGCGCAAGCCCTTCATGAAAACGCTGGACCGTGCGTTTGTCTCGACAGCGCGGCGATTCCGCTGGCGTTTTATGATGGCGGACGGCAACACTCCGCGCGTTACGTTCGGCGCCGCTCTCACCCGCACCATGTACATCGCGCGCCGGCTCCGCGCGCAGATCGGGGATCGCAAAATGATTGGAGTGTTGCTGCCGCCTTCAGTCGGCGGCGCGCTCACCAACTACGCCCTGATGCTGCTGGGCCGCATTCCGGTCAACCTCAACTACACCTCTTCCAGCGAGGGATTGGCGTCCTGCGCGGCGCAGTGCGATCTCGATGTAGTCATTACGTCGAGAGCGTTCGTCGAGCGGTTCCCGAATTTGCGTATTCCGGGCCGCACGCTCCTGCTCGAGGACGCGCTGCGGCAACCATCCCTTACCGAGAAGCTGTATGCGCTGGCATTGGCGCGGTTCGCACCTGCGGCGCAATTGCGGCGCTTCCTCGGCGTATCAGCCCGGCTCCGCCAAGACCTGGCGCCCCAAGACTCATCATCCATCGATCAGCTCGCAACCGTGATCTTCTCCAGCGGCAGCACCGGCGATCCGAAGGGCGTTATGCTGAGCCACTTCAACGTCGAATCGAACATCAGCCAGGTGAGCCAGGTATTCATGCTCGGTGGGCGTGACAAGATTCTCGGCATCCTGCCGTTCTTCCATTCTTTCGGATTCATGGCGGGCTTGTGGCTTCCGGCGGTCAACGGGGTTGGGGTCGTGTACCATCCCAATCCACTCGACGCGCAAGCCATCGGCGCGCTGGTCGCCAGGTACAAGATTACGTTCATGGTAGCCACCCCGACGTTTCTGCAGACGTACATGCGCCGCTGCACGCCGGAGAGCTTCGGCTCGCTCGAATATGTCCTGGTGGGCGCCGAGAAGCTGCAGGAGCGGGTCGCTATCGCGTTCGAGGACCTGTTCGGCATCCGCCCACTCGAAGGCTACGGGTGCACCGAATGTTCGCCGGTGGTCGCCGTGAACGGGCGCGACTATCGCGCCCCGGGCTTTCTGCAGATTGCGGCGCGCCGTGGCAGGATCGGCCATCCGCTTCCCGGTGTATCCGTGAAGGTGGTGGACATCGACACGGGTAACCCGCTTCCGCCGGGAACCGCAGGAATGCTGATGGTGAAAGGCCCGAACGTCATGCTCGGTTACCTTGGCAAACCGCACAAGACAGCAGAGGTACTCGTAAACGGCTGGTACACCACGGGAGACGTCGCCGTGATGGAAGAGGACGGGTTCCTGACCATCACGGACCGGCTTTCCCGCTTCAGCAAGATCGGCGGCGAGATGGTGCCTCATATACGCATCGAGGAGAAGCTGCACGAGTTGGCGGAGAGCTCGGAGCAGGTCTTCGCAGTCACCGGGCTGCCGGACGAAAAGAAAGGCGAGCGCATCATGGTAGTCACGACGCTCGCGGGTCAAAGGCTTGAATCCGTGCTGGAGAAAGTCGCGCAATGCGATCTGCCGCCCCTCTGGAAGCCGAAGGCGGGGCAATTCGTTCACGTCGATGCGCTGCCTGTACTGGGAACCGGCAAGCTGGACCTTCGCGCCGTCAAAACCATCGCGATCTCCCATGCCGCGGAAGCAATCCAGGAAACAAAGCCGGCCGCCATGATGACTGCGGCGGATTAGCTATCCCGGGCGGTCGAGCTTTGATCGGGGTGAAAGGAAATCGATTCACCCTGAGGTATACTCGCAAACATCGTTTCAAAGGTCCTGATGGTTTGGCGCGTTTATCCGCCTTGCGGAATGTCTCAACCATTCCCCGCAAGCGCGATGAACGCCTCCATTCCATGAGCATTGCATCGGTTTTTCAGCCATTTGAGGCCAAGCACATGGAACTCTCCGTGGTTCTCATTGCCGGTTTGGTACTGTGCATTCCGGTGATAGCAGTGGTGGCCCTGGTACGGACCGGCAAATTGCGCGACCTTCTCGATCAGGCGAACACGGAGCATCGCCGCGAGCTCGAGTTCCTGCGCAACCGCATCGAGCATCTCCAGCGGGAACTGCGGCAAATCTCAGAGCGCGGGGTCACGCCGACCGACGCGCCGCGGGTGACCGAGGCAGCGTCCTCACCTGTTCCCGCTGCCCCTTCGGTCGCGGCGACTGCTGAATTTGAGCCGCCGGTTATTACATTGAGGCCGGAGCCGCAGCCCGCGCCAGTGCAAGCGCCGTCGGCTCCCGCGCTGCCATACGTCGCGCCTGCACCCGCGCAAGCGCGCGCGCCACGGTTTGCGCAGGCCGAACAGCATGCTCCTGCTCCAGTCGTGTCCATTCCGACTGTGAATGTGCCTCCCCCGCCTTCTGCCGCTCCTCCTCCGTCTCGTCCCGCTGAACCATCAGTTCCCGCGTTCGCATATTGGGCCCCGCCGCGCAAAAGCCTGCGCGAGAGGCTGGGGGCCACATTGCCGCTGGAAGAAGTGCTGGGCATGAACGTCTTCGCCAAGATCGGCATTGTTCTGCTGGTGCTTGGGTTTGCGCTCCTGGGCCGCATGGCGCTCATCTCGATGGGACCCGGCCAGAGGGTTGCTCTTATCTATGCTGCTTCGGCCGTGATGCTGGGCGGCGGAGTCTGGCTGGAAAGAAAGGAACGCTACCGGCTTCTGGGCAGGGCAGGCATCGGCGGGGGCTGGGCCCTGCTGTTCTTCACCACTTACGCCATGAACCACGTATCGGCCATGGCTGTCCTGGATTCGAACACCACCGACTGTATTCTCATGCTCGGGGTTGCGATCGGCATGGTCGCGCACACCCTGCGATACAAATCGCAAGTCGTAACCGGCCTCGCATTCCTGCTTGCGTTTTCCACCGTTGCGCTCAGCCTGGACAGCATCTACGCCCTCAGTGCCGGCGTCATCCTCGCGCTGGGCATTGTGGCCATCGGGCTGCGCATGCGGTGGTACGAACTGGAACTCTTCGGCATTCTGGCCAGCTATGCCAATCACTTTTACTGGCTTTACAAGCTTTACCCCGATGGCTTCGCCGGCCGGCCCTTTCCGCAGTTCTGGCCCAGCGTTATCATCCTCGTCCTGTACTGGGCCGTCTTCCGCGTCTCATACGTGCTTCGCAGAATTGCCTCTCCGCGACAGGAAACCGTCTCCACCGCCGCGGCACTGTTAAACACCATCGCGCTTCTCGCGGTGATGAAGTTCCAGTCAACGCGCCCCGAACTCGCTTTCTACGCGCTGCTGGCTTTGGGCGCAGTGGAGTTCTGCTTCGGGCAGATTCCCCCGACCCGGCGCCGCCGCATGGCGTTCAAGTTGCTCACGGTGATAGGAACGATCCTGGTGTTTGCCTCGGTGCCCTTCAAGTTCAGCGGTAACAATATTGCTCTCTTCTGGATGATTGCCGCGGAACTTCTGCTCATGGCCGGAGTCCTGCAGCCGGAAATTGTGTTCCAGCGGCTTGGATCCATTGGCGGGACCCTTACCGGATGTCTCATCATCTTCGAAGCGCATCACATCGTTGCATTCCGCGCGCAGTCGGAATCGCCGCTCATCCGGGACGGAATTCTGCTGCTGACCGCAAGTCTCCTGCTGTGCCTGAACGCCCATTTCGTCCGTCGCCGATGGGCCCAATTCTTCCGCGGCGCGGATGCAGTGCTGGCCGCAATTCAGGGATATCTCGGGGTGGCCACGGCCTTCTTCGCGATCTGGGCGCTGTTCACGTCCGACTGGACGGTTCTCGGCTGGGCCGCCCTGTTCATGGCCGCCTGCACAGGCAAGCGATACGTCAATGACAATCACCTGCTGGCCCAGGCATGGGGTTTCGCCGCAATCGTTCTGTTCCGCTGCCAGGACGTGAATTTGCACTATGGCACTCTGTATCCGCATCACGTGGCGGCGCGCCTGGTCACGCTCCCGGCTCTGGCTGCGGCCTTCTATTGCGCGGGATGGATTCTTTCCGGGGCGAAAGATGGGCGCATGCATCTGCGCATGATCGCGCTGTGGGCCGGCTCGTTTTTACTGGCGGAACTGATCTGGTTCGAAATAAGCCAACCCTGGGTTGCGCCGGTCTGGGTCGCTTTTGCCGTCGCCCTCGTCCTGATTGCGCGCCGCATGAACGTGGCCCCGTTCAGCTATCACCAGCATGTGCTCGCCGTCGCTGCGGTGGCGCAACTGACCGCGTTCAACCTGCACGCCGAGCCATCCTTCAACCGCTACCTGCCCTTCCTCGGATGTGCGGCGGCGTTCTATGCCATCTCGCGCTTTTCCACTCTCCAGGATGCGCCCTACCGGCGTTTTGCGGGATGGGCCCACACCTCGGTTGCCACTGCGCTGGTAGCAGCGCTCGCGTGGCACGAGTCTGCGCAGCCCTGGCTGGCCGCCATATGGGCCGGCTTTGCCCTCGCGCTGGCACTGATCGACCGCCTCTTCTCTGTCGAGGAACTCCCATGGCAGGCGCACATCCTGGCGCTCCTTGCCGTGCTGCGGCTAGTCATGCTGAACCTTTACCTGGACGACCTCTGGCACGGAATCCATCTGCGCCTCATCACCGTCTCCATCGTAATCGCGAGCCTCTATTGCCTGGCGCGGTGGATACGCCTGCCGCAGTTCCTCAACGAGGTGGACTCACGCCAAGCTTATACATGGATCGCGTCCGGACTGGTGGCATGGCTGCTGTGGGCCGAGTTGCGGCCGGTCGCGCTGGCGGTCGCATGGGCAGTCTTCGGCTTGATCCTGTTTGAGATCGCATCCTGGAAAAACCAGGTACATCTCCGCTGGCAGGCTTTCCTCGCCCTGGCGGGATCGTTTGCGCGCATCTTCTTCGTGAATCTCACCGCGGAGGCGGCATCCGGCGAGCGCATCAGTCCGCGCATGTACACCGTTGTTCCCCTGGCGCTCATTTACTTCTACATCTGGAGCCGGTTGCGGCGGGCCAATGCCGCGCAGGATTTGGAGCGCTGGAATTCCGCCGACCTCATTGCGCACTTCGGCACAGCTTCGCTGGCCGCGCTTCTCTATTTTGAGATTGCGCCCGAGTGGATCATCGCAGCGTGGGCAACGTTGGCTCTGGTTCTCGCGGCCGCGGCGCTGCTCCTCAACAGGCGGGTCTTCATCGAGCAGGCACACGTGCTTGTGACCGGGGTTGTCATCCGCAGCCTGGCTCACAACATGTTCGGCGGAAGCTACTTCGTTGCGGGCGAGTGGCATGGCCGGTTTTCCATCCTTTCCATTACGGCGGCATTGCTGTTGGCCGCCTTGCCCATCGCTTTCCGCCTGCGCGCGCGTTATCACGACCAGCCGGTCTCCGGGCTTGATCGCCTGCTCGCCATCCGTTCCCCGGAGCAGGTGTTCTTTTTTGCTCCGGTAGCGCTGGTCACGCTTACGATCGCGGTGAAGATGAATCCGGGAACGGTTACGCTTTCGTGGGGCGTGGAAGGCGTGCTGGTCATCCTGCTGGGACTGCTGGTCGCGCAGCGCAGCTACAGGCTCACCGGGCTTCTGCTGCTGCTGCTGTGCGTGGCGAAGATTGTCGCGCGCGATGCATGGCTCCTCGGAGAACGCGATCGCTATACAACTTTCATCGTGCTGGGCGCGGCGTTGACGCTGGTATCGCTTCTGTATGGAAGGTATCGCGAGGCGGTGAGGCGGCTGTTATGAAGCGGCTGGTGCTTCTTGCGCCATTCTGGCGTTACCGGTTGCCCCAGACCAACCCACATCTGCATTACCGTCGGATTTGAGCCTGATTCACTAATGGCAGTCCGGGCAAGTTCGAGGAATCAGAAGCCTCGACTGTTCACTGTCCACTGACGTCGTGTAACTGAATCGTCATCTGCCCGGCGGCGCCGCGCTGTATTCTGGTCGAACTATGGGTGACGAGCGCCAATTGCTCCAGGGAGCATACCTCGATTTCAATGCCCGCCGGATCGATGCAGTTCTGGCGCGCATGCGTCCTGACGTGGTCTGGCCGAACGGAATGGAGGGCGGCTTCGTCTACGGGCATGAGGGCGTGCGCGACTACTGGACGCGCCAATGGGCACTGCTTGATCCGCACGTGGAGCCGGTGGAGATAAGCCCCGATGAGAGAGGCAGATGGGTTGTGAAAGTGCACCAGGTGGTGCATGACCGCGAAGGCAAACTTCTGGTCGATCAGGTGGTCCACCATGCCTACCAGATTCATGATTCCCTCATCGCCCGAATGGACATCGAATAGTGTGGCGGCAGACCTTGGGCGACGCGTAATTCAGCAGGTCTGCCGGTGCCCGTTGAAGGGTCGCCCA
The DNA here is from genome assembly GCA_036502905.1 of Occallatibacter sp. Lineage (GTDB taxonomy): Bacteria > Acidobacteriota > Terriglobia > Terriglobales > Acidobacteriaceae > Telmatobacter. The sequence goes on from DASXXV010000012.1 coordinate 20,882, forward strand.
AAACCAGGCCGGCCCCGGGGCAGCGCGATTGACGTTGGCTCTTGGTAAGTAGCTTGCAAGGGACTATACTCATCCCCCGGGACACGAAGGAGCCGTCGTGAAGAGCGGCGCCGGCAAGATAAAGGAGCATGACCATGGCAGCGATTTCGCCCATGCAGGAAGACCTTGAATTTGACCACGGAACGTTTGATTCCGCTGCATTTACTTCCCAGACTCTAGCCAACTGGCAAAATCTGGCCGGCGTCATCGACCACACTCTGCTGAAGCCCGACGCCTCGCGTGAGCAGGTGGAGAACCTCTGCGACGAAGCCATCCGTTACCGGTTTGCCTGCGCGATGGTGAACCCGGTATGGGTCCCCACGGCCGTTTCCCTGCTGGCCGGAAGCGGAATTCCGGTGGGCGTCGTTCTGGGATTTCCCCTGGGCGCCTCGCTGGTTTCCTCGCTGCGCCACGAAGCCGCGGCGCTCACCCGCCTCGGAGCTCGTGAACTGGATATGGTGATTCCCATAGGCCAGCTCAAAAGCGGAAACCACCACGCCGTGGAGCATGCCATCCAGGCCACAGCCTCGGTCGCGCACCATCATGGCGCCCTCCTCAAGGTGATCCTCGAGACTTGTTTGCTTACCGTGGAAGAAAAACTCCGCGGGTCCGAGATCGCCATTCAGGCGGGAGCCGATTTCCTCAAAACCTCCACCGGCTTTTCCACCGGCGGCGCGACCGCAACCGACGTGGCCCTGCTCCGTGGCGTGGCGGGCGGTCGCTGCGGAGTGAAGGCTTCCGGCGGCATTCGCTCCCTCTCTGATGTCCGCACCATGCTTGATGCGGGCGCCAACCGCATCGGCGCCTCCGCAGGCGTGTCGATCGTGCGAGAACTGGGAGCGGAATAAGAGCAGGGAAGAGGGAGTTGAGGAACCATCCCGCTTCGGACGAAGCGTGGTTTCACCTTCGAATGCCTATTCCCTGTTTGCTGTTCCCTGCATCATCACCACGGGCTGGAACAACGTTCCCGCCACGCGCCTGGCGATCCCCACGAGTTCCCTCTGGCTTGCGAACACCTTTACTAACGGCGCTTGCGAGAATTCGGGCAGGTTTGCCTGCGCGCCGTTGCGCAACCGCCCCAGCACGTACGCATCTCCCGTCACCGAGGGCATGTGCGGCAAAAGGCTGCGCGGGTGCACGCACCGCGACGTAAGCTCGTCTTTCGCCAACCCCTCCAACGGAACGAGTGCATGGGCTTCAGCAAGGGAGAAGGGACCAGCCTGCGTGCGGCGCAAGCTGGCGAGATGCGCGCCGCAGCCCAGCTCACGGCCCAACTCGTGCGCTACCGAGCGAACATAGCCCCCCGCGCTGACGCTCATTGCAAAGCTCCCAATAGCGCCCTCCAGCGCGGTGATCTCAAATGAAGAGATCTGAATGATGATGGGCTTCAGTTCCACAGGCTGGCCGGCGCGCGCCATCTTGTATGCCGGCACTCCGCCAATTTTCTTTGCGGAAAAAGCCGGTGGCATCTGTTCGATCTCGCCATGGAACTGCCCCGCGGCGGCACGCACCTGCTCCAGCGTCAGCATCGGTTCGATGCATTCGCCCACGATCTGGCCCTCGGCGTCGTAGGTATCGGTCGCGTATCCAAATCGGATCGTGCCGGTGTAGCTTTTCTCTGCCGACGAAAAAAACTGCGCCAGTCTCGTGAACCTGCCCAGCATGAGCGGAAGTACGCCGGTGGCCATGGGATCGAGCGTACCGAGGTGGCCGATACTGCGCTCGCCGCTGATTTTGCGCACCCGATGCACCACATCGTGGCTTGTCATCCCGCCCGGCTTGTCGATCACGATCAGGCCATCCACGTCATCTACTCTAGCCGACCGGGCGTTCGGGGGCCGGAAGAATCCCTTGGATGCAACCCCTATGTCGGCCAGGACAAGCGCCTGCTTACGCTCACATTCCCGGGTGCATCGCCGGCCTGACCAGGGACAGGAATTCGGCGCGCGTCTCCTTCTCGCGGAAGCACCCGACCATGGCCGAGGTCACTGTGGATGAGTTCTGCTTTTCGATGCCGCGCATCATCATGCACAGGTGCCGCGCTTCGATCACCACGCCCACGCCCTGGGGAGCGATGGCGTCCTGGATGGCATCGGCGATCTGGCGGGTCATGCGCTCCTGCACCTGCAGCCGGCGGGAGAACACTTCCACCAGGCGCGCGATCTTGCTCAGGCCCACCACCTTGCCCCGGGGGATATAGGCCACGTGGACTTTGCCGAAGAAGGGCAGCAGATGATGCTCGCAGAGCGAGAACATCTCCACGTCTTTGACGATCACCATCTCGTCGTAGTCCACGTCGAACAGCGCGGCGCGCAGTAACTGGAGAGGGTCTTCCTGGTAACCCTTGGTGAGATAGGCCATCGTTTTCTCGACGCGGCCGGGAGTGCGCAATAATCCGTCGCGATTGGGATCCTCGCCCATGCGGCGCAAAAGTTCGCGATAGATTTCCTCAGTGCCGACGTCCTTCAGGCCGTCATTGTCCAGCAGTGCACTTGATTTCGACTTGCTCACCATCACCGGGTGTGCCATTTGCGCTTCCCCCTCTGTTCCAGATGCGGCCGCCCAATAGCGTCTAGCTAATGGGGATTATGCCTCTCCACCGTATTCGAAAAAATTGTTTTCGGTCTCTTCCACGCGCACATACTCCAGCTCCGCGGGCGCGAGAGATCCTTCCAGAAGTTTGTAGACGGCCTTACACAGATTCTCGGTGCTGGGCACCGTGGCCGTAAACATCGCATCGAGATTCAGGTTGGCATGATCGAAACGATCGAGCACGCTTGTTTGCACCACTTCATCCATCATCGCAAGATTGATTACCATGCCCGTATCGGGATCAACCGTCCCGCGCGCCAGCACTTCCAGCACGTAATTGTGTCCGTGGCCATGCGGGTTGTTGCATTTACCGTATACGGCGCGATTCTCTTCCGCCGAAAGAGCATCCGCGTGCAGGCGATGGCTGGCGCTCATCCGGTAGCGGCGTCCGAAGTAGACGTTCATGCGCCACCCCGGAACTCGGCGAAAATTTCGGGCGTTTCATACACCCGCACGCGGTCGAGCCGGGCGCCTCCGGCCGCGGTTACGGCCGGCTCCAGGCGATCCCATATTGCGATCGCAATGTTTTCGGTGGTCGGAATTTTGCCTGCGAACTCCGGCACTTCGAAATTGAGATGGCGATGGTCGTAGGCAGACAGTACCTCGCGCTCCATCACATCCTTCAGCCACTTCAGATCGATCACGAATCCGGTCACCGGATCGGGCTTACCGGCCACCGTCACTTCCAGGGTGTAATTATGGCCGTGCCCGTTGCGGTTGGCGCAGCGCCCGAACACATGTTGATTCTTTTCCGCAGGCCAGGCGTCGTTCCAATAATAGTGCGAGGCCGAAAACGTCGCCCGGCGCGTCAGGAATACCATCCGTCTCCCCTACCAATAATGATGCCAACCACCCAGGTCCGGATACAGCAAACCCTTCCCTTCATTATCTCGCGATTGGACCGGATGCTTACCCGCGGACAGCCTGGCGCGCCCGTGTGATACTCAAATAGACTCATCCGCAGGATGTTGCCTTGAGCACCTCAGTCCAGACCGCCCGTACCACCGCCACCACTGTAATGGGCACCCTGGTGCTTCTCGTGGGCTTGAACCTGCTCAACTACATCGACCGCTACATCCTGCCCGGAGCGCAGCCGCTTATCCAGCGCGAGTACGGATGGAGCGACCAGCAGATGGGCGCTTTGACCACGGCCATGTTCGTCACCTACATGCTGGTGGCTCCCATGACCGGCTGGCTTGGGGACCGGTTCTCGCGCAAGCCGCTCATCGTTGCCGGCGCCATCCTGTGGAGCCTGGCCACGCTCTCCACCGCGTGGGTTCATGATTACTGGAGCATGTACCTCCGCCACGCGCTGGTCGGCGTCGGCGAAGCAAGCTTCGGCATCTTTGCTCCCGCGGTGCTGGCGGACTTCTATCCCGAGCGGGATCGCAACCGGATCCTCTCCATCTTTTACACCGCGATTCCGGTGGGCGCGGCCCTGGGGTATGTCGCCGGAGGCCAGTTGGGTACGCTCTGGGGCTGGAGGCGCCCCTTCTTCCTCTGCGCTTTTCCCGGCCTTCTAATCGCCGCTGTTTACGCCTGGATCGGGCGCGAACCGGTGCGCGGATCGAGCGACCATATTCTGGCCACCCCCGATCGCTCCACGTTCCGGGGACTGTTCACAAATCCCGCGTTCCTGTCCGCCACCTTCGGTCTGGCCGCGCTCACCTTCGCCATGGGCGGTATCTCCACGTGGGTTCCCACCTTCCTGAACCGCTTCGCCGGGCTTTCCGTTGCGGGCGCCAGCCGGACTGTCGGCGCAATTACCGTGGTCGATGGCATCGCCGGCACCATCGTGGGGGGCTGGGTGGCGCAGAGGTGGTTGCGAACCAATCATCGCGCGTTGTACCTGCTTTCATTCTGGAGCGTGGCCCTCACCCTGCCTTGCGGCGCGCTGGTGTTCTTCGGTCCGCCGCACTGGGCGGTGCCCTCGCTTTTTGCCGCCGAATTCTTCCTGTTTCTCAATACCGGCCCGCTGAATACGGCCATCGTCAACTCGGTTTCGGGCCCCATCCGGGCTACCGCCGTTTCCATCAATCTTTTCTGCATCCACGCATTCGGCGACACGTTTTCTCCCCAGATCATAGGCGCCATTTCCGACCGCACCCGCGACCTGCGGCTGGGGCTGGGAGCGACACTAATTTCGCTGGTGGTTTCCTGCCTCATCCTTTGGATCGGCTCGCGTCATGCGTCGCGTCTCGACGCCGGCCATCGCGCTGAGGCATGAACTTCCTGCGAACGCGCCCCCGACCGCATCCGAATTCAAAACAGAAATAAGTTCTCGCCCAGCGGCAGAGCCGAGCACTGTACTTCCGCCTGCAGCGCGAAAATCAGTTCCCGCCACCGGCTATCTTTTCGGCCGCAGATCACTCACGGATCGATAGTTCGGCCGGTCCGCCCGGACATTCGGCCGCGCCAGGAGTCCACATTGCGATGAAAACCCAACGAACCGCGAAGACCATTCGCGGCACGGTGGAGTCGACGTGGAATCGTGATACCGATGGCGTACCCCTGCATGTGCGGATTCCCGAGGGCACGGATGCCCACGTGATGGCTCCCCGGCCCGATCAGTTTCCGGCATCACCGTGGAAGAGAACGGTCACCAGGTGTGGGGGAACCGCAAATATTTTTCCGGCGATCCAGGCGTAGCTGGCGCGGCCACGGAAGATAGTTACGTTGCCTTTGACGTAGGCTCGGGCGAATACACCTTCACACTGCGCGAGCAGTAAGCTGCTGGAATTCAACACAGAAGCAGGCCTGTCATCCTGAGCGAAGTTGATCGCCCGAAGCGCGATCAACGCAGTCGAAGGATCTGCCCTGAAAATTCATACTGCCGCCGGTGTGATTGCGACCTCTAATCCGAGATGCTGGAGCCTGCGGACATGGAATCGGATCAGATGCTTGGCGCGCAGCCGGTCGAGGAATTGAGGGCCAAGATCGTGATAAGCGGTACCCTCTTTGAGCATGTGATAGACGATGGTTAGTAGTGAGTGTGCCACCGCCACCAGTCCCCGTTTGCGGCCACGTCGATGCATGAGATTACGGGCGTGGGCCTGGAAATAACTGTCCTTCTTGTGGCTGGCAGCCCATGCGGCCTGCACCAGAGCCTGCCGTAACCAGCGGCTGCCCTTGGTGGTTTTTCCGCTGCGCTTC
>DASXXV010000013.1:0-12288 GCA_036502905.1 Occallatibacter sp.
CATTTCAAAGCGCAATGACTTATTTGCAGATTCCAACTCTGCGGTTCGTTCTTTTACCATCTGTTCAAGTTCTTCACGCGCGGACTCCAGCACTTCGCGAGCGTGGAACTGGTGCGTAATGTCACGGGTGATCGCTTGAAAGCCGACGACGCGGCCCTCCCCTTCGACAATCTCTACGTTCTGACCGAACCATACTTCGCTGCCGTCCTTAGTCACGGCTGGAAACTCCAGATAGGTGTGGGGTAGTCGCCGCGTAAGTTGCTGCCGGTAAAAGCGTCGCACGCTCGCCCGGAAGTCTGGCCGGACGAGATCCAGATACGATCGGCCAATCAGATCCTCGGGCGTGTAGCCGAGCAGTTTCGAAGCCGTGGAGTTGAAAATCTGAAACCGACCATGGATGTCCGCGCGGTAAATAATATCCGAAGCGTGTTCTACGAGATGCCTGTATAGCTTTTCGCTTTCCTGCAACGCCAACCCGGTGCGCTTGCGTTGGGTGATGTCGATCAGGAAGGAACGCATGCCTACGATACTCGCGTTCTCACGTATGTGCGTTTCATGAATCTCCAGAACCAGGCGTTCACCATCGGGGCGAATGTAGACTCGTTCAAAGGGCAGCAGTTCCCGCTCGCCGGCCATCTTTCGGCGAACGGCTTCACGGCTAGCGGCTCGGTCTTCAGGCGCTACTAAGTCCCAAACACGACGGCCGAGGATTTGGTCCGGTGGCAAGCCAAGGAGCTGGCATTCGGCATAATTGACAAAGATAATCTGCCCAGCCACGTTGATCTCGTGGCATGCGATCGGCGCATCAAGAAGGGCCTCGTACAGTTTTTGCTCCGGTGTCACAACGGCAACTCCCAAACTGCCCAGGCGAGTCCATTATCTATCTATCAGCGAAAGGTGAATAAGGCTTCGCCATAAAACACCTAAAGCGCGACTGTGAGGGAACGAACAGTTTGGCCTGGATGCCGAACCGTGTAAGTCGAAGTCGGGAGGCCTCGATATCTACTAATATCGGTAGCGATACGGCGTCGTGCCCCCTCGGTACTCGGCGGAATAACTGTTGGGTCGAGGTCGATCTGCCCGATGCCGGGGCGCATGTTCTGGCCTGTGGCGGCATTGATCCAGAACAACTGCCTCTGGGTGCGGCCACTCGCCAGGATGAAATTGGACTTCTGCCTCCGTCGGAGTTGACGAAGACGGCGCCGTGAATCCGGCACCGGCGGAGGCGGTTGCGTTTAGAATACCGAAATCCGGGTTTGAGGAACTGGGTGTATGCTTGAATCCATCCAGGAGTAACCGATGAGACTTGCGAGTCTGTGCGCTTTGCTCTTCGTGATCGCGCTTGTTGCCTTCTCCGCCAATGCACAAATCGCCGCCGGCACGATCAACGTTGTGGTGGAAGACAGTACCGGGGCGATCGTGCCCGGAGCTTCCATCAAAATTGTCAACAAGGGCACCGGTCTTGAACGGGAGGGCATCGGGAATGAGCGCGGTGAATTGAGCGCGCAATTCCTCCCCGTGGGCCAATATTCCATCAGCGTCCAAATCGCCGGGTTCAAGAAGACCACCATCGACCAGGTAGTGCTGCAGGTGGATCAGACGGCGTCCATCCACGTCACCTTGCAGCCAGGCGAAGTCCGCGAAGTCATCGAAGTCCAAGGTGTCGCCTCCTCGCTGGAGGCCGAGACTTCGTCGCTGGGCCAAGTGATCGAGAACACGAAGATCCTGGAACTGCCGCTCAACGGGCGAAACGCGTTTGCGCTCGGGCTCCTCGCGGGCAACACAACGCCGATGTTCGGTATGGGGTCGAATCTCCCCTTCATCGCCGGGGGAGGCCGCTTCTCCGCCAACGAGGTCACTCTAGACGGAGTCGATAACAACACCGTGTCTAATGCCGGCTCCATCGGGCGCAACGGTATCGCCGTGACGCCCTCGGTCGACGCGGTCCAGGAGTTCAAGGTCAAGACCAGCACTTTCTCCGCGGAGTTCGGCCACGCGGCGGGCGCGGTGGTTAATGCCACCATCAAGAGCGGTACCAACCAGCTTCACGGCACCGTGTTCGAGTTCCTGCGCAACGACCGGCTGGATGCGACCAATTTCTTTACTAATGCCGCGGGACAGGCAAAGCCCGCGTTTCATCAGAACCAGTTCGGAGCCGCGGCGGGCGGACCCATCGTGCGCAACCGGCTTTTCCTGTTCGGGGATTACCAGGGCACCCGCGTCGCGCGCGCCGGCGGCAGTTCGATCAACGACATTCCGCCAGCCGCGTTGCGCGCGGGTGATTTCTCCAAGGTGGGGGTAGTGATTTACGATCCGGCGGCGCGCCGCATCGGTCCCACCGGGCTGGTCATCTCGGATCCGCTTCCCGGCAACGTCATTCCGCAAAGCGCGATGAACGCCTCCACGGTAGCCGTGCAGCAACTGCTTCCGTTGCCCAATTTTGGAGCCCCCGGGGCCCTCTCGCGCAACTACTTCTATGGGCCGCCGCGGACCTCGAACACCGATCAGGGCGATGTCCGTGTCGACCAGATCATCTCGCCCAAGGACAATGTGTTCGCCCGCTTCTCCATCGCCGACAATTTCACCCCCGGGGTAGGCAGTTATCCGGGATTCATCGGAGGCGGCTCCGACGCCATCGACAACAGCCAGCAGGCGGTCGTCTCCTATATCCACATCTTCACTCCGTCGCTGGTCAATGAAGCCCGGTTTGGCTTTATCCGACACAACGGCAGTTCTTTCGGGAACACGGGCGATGGCCGCGCCTTTGCCGCTGATCACAAAATCGCAACCCTTCCATCGCCGCTGCCCGGCTTCCCGGGCATCTCGTTCATTTACGCCGGCACCGTATCGGGCTCGGCGGAATTCAGCGGCTGGGGTGGCGGCGATCCAAATCTGAACGTCGAAAACCGGTTTCAATGGGCCGAGAACCTCAGCTGGACCCACGGCCGTCACACCGTGAAGACCGGCGCCGATATCCGCCGGGAGCGGTTCGACGTCTTGAAAGGGGGCGTCGGCAGCTTCGTCTTCGCCTCTACCTTCACCTCCAGCTCCAACGCGCCCGGGTCGGGATTGCCGTACGCTGATTTCCTGTACGGATATCCGACCACCGAGGCCGGCAACGGGAACGCCATGCTGGATTGGGGCCGCCAGCGCTCCATTTACGCCGGAGGGTTTGTGCAGGACGATTGGAAAGTCACCAGCCGCATCACCTTGAATCTCGGACTCCGCTATGAGCTTTTCACGCAATGCGTAGATGCCCGCGATCTCGGCAGCCTCTTCGACATCCGCAGTGGGCAGTTCGCGCTGCCCGGCAAGGATGGCGTCAGCCGCGCGATCGTGAATGGCGATCACAATAACTTCGGCCCGCGCGCCGGCTTCGCGTATCAGGTCTCAAAGAAACTGGTGCTCCGCGGAGGGTATGGGCTGTTCTACGGGGAGCGCGACCAGAATCAGCAGGTCACGCAATTCTCCGGCAATTTTCCCAACGTGCCGGTAATTGCGTCACCGACCATCACACCGCAGAACACTCTGAGACCGCCGTACGACGTCAACACACCCATTCCGATCGTGGCCGCCAGCGCCTCGCTGGCGGGCTTCACCCCGGCCTCGCCCTTCGTCGGAACCATCCGTACGCAGGCCTTCGATCAGGCGGCCGATCCCATGGTGCACCAGTACAATTTCAACATTCAGTACCAGGTCACCGAGTCGCTGCAACTGGAAACGTCGTACAGCGGACTGCTGGGGCGGGATCTCTCAAGCATGTTCATCAACGTGAATCAGATTCCGTTCGCGGCGGCGCTGCAGGGGAAAAACCTGCAGGCCAACCGGCCGTTCCCAAACATCAACGGAACCGTCATCCCGGTCTTCTCCAACGGCGCCAACAACTACAACGCCTTCAACTTTCGCATCGATAAGCGCTACTCCAAGGGCCTAGCGCTGCTGCTGAATTATACGATCCAGAAGAATATGGAAGCGCGTGGATCGGGACCGGATTCCTACAACCAAAACGGCACCAGCATCGCGATGGACACGTATAACCTATCCCGCGAAAAAAGCGTGGCACCCATCGATGTGCCGCAGATCCTTTCGGTGAGCGGCGGCTATGCCCTGCCCTTCGGACCGGGGCGGCCCTGGCTCTCCCATGGCCTCGCCGGAAAGCTGATCGGAGGCTGGCAGGTCAACGGCATCCTGACCCTGCGGGGAGGCTTTCCCACCAACATCCGCACCAACGTGATTCCGCCCATCTTCAATACCTTCAATGTGCCGGACGCGGTTGCGGGCCAGCCCCTCTTGCTGCCCAATCACGGCGTAGATGGCTACTTCAATCCGGCTGCTTGGACGGTGCCCGGCACCACTCCGAGCGTGACCGGCGCTCCCATCCAGCTCTTTGGCACCGCCGCCCAGCGGGCCGCGCGCGGACCCGGTTCGGAGAATGTGGATGGCTCCATCTTCAAGAATCTCAACTTCACCGAGCGTCACTACCTGCAATTCCGGACGGAGCTCTTCAACGCCACCAACACACCGACATTCTTTCTGCCCGCGGCCAGCAATTCCGCGCTCACCTGCATCGGGCCGGCGGGCAAAGCCTGCAACGCCGGTAATCCCAACTTCGGCAAACTCTCCACCGGGACCGCCACCGGGCGGCAGATTCAGTTCGGCCTGAAGTACTACTTCTGACAATTTGGAAAGGTGTGTCATCAGCGATGAAACGAATCCTGTTAGCTTGCGCCGGCGTATGGTTCGCCGTTCTCATGCTCGCGCCTGTCGAGGCACAGCAGAATCCTTTGCCGAACCCGGTCTTCCCATTCGGTGCGGTGTACTTCCGCAAGTCGAACCCGCCCGAACAGGATTGGGAACGCGACCACAAGACGGCCGCTCAGATGGGAGTCAACATCTTCCGCCACTGGTTTATGTGGGCGTCCATCGAGAACTCGCCGGGCCGCTACGACTGGCGCGACTATGACCGCATGGTGGAGCTCGAAGGCCAGAACGGCATCAAGACCGTGATCGCCGAAATCGTGACCGGCGCACCGGAGTGGATGTGGGACAAGTACCCCCACGCCCACCAGATCAACGCCGACGGCTCCGAGAGCTCCCCCAGCGTCAGCGCCAGCAGCGCCACCAGCAGCGCACCACTCTGTTTGGATAATGACGACGTCCGCGACGCGGCGGAAAACTTCCTGACGGCACTGGTGGAACGCTATCGCGACAAGCCCGCCACGCTGGGCTATGACGTGTGGAACGAGAGCCACGTTCCGGAATGCTTCTGCAAGGGCACCCAGGCCAGGTTCCGTGAGTGGCTGAAGGCCAAATACGGCACCGTCGAAGCCCTCGGCCGCGCCTGGCATCGCTACAGTTACGGCGACTGGGAATCGGTCCATCCGCCGCGCGGCACCGGCGGCTACCCCGACTCCCTCGACTGGCTGGAATTCCGCCGCGACAATGCCATTCGGCTGCTCAAGTGGCGCACCGGGCTGATTCGGCGGCTCGACAAGCGAAACCAGGTAACCGCGCACAGCACGGGGTTGCTCACCGAAATCGAGTGGCGGACAGCGGCGGAAGTGGAATCGTTTGGCTACACCTGGGTGGCCTCGCGCCACGGCAACGACCCCTGGATGCAGTTCCAGGCCGTGGACACCGTGCGCGCCGGCGCGCGCGGCAAGCCCTTCTGGCACGCCGAGGCGACGGGCGGGCCGCTCTGGCTGCAGCCGCAGGTGATCAACCGCCCGCTCGAAGATGGGCGCAGCTCGGACGACAAAGACGTCCGCGTGTGGAGCATGATCGACATGACTGCTGGCGCCACGGGCATTCTCTTTACCCGCTGGCGCCCCTTGCTGGATGGCCCGCTCTTTGGGGCCTTCGGCCCAATGGGGATGGATGGCTCCGTCACGCCCCAGGCGGAGATGGCCGGCAAGCTGGCGCGCTGGACCAACTCCCACGCGGACATCTGGAAGTCGCGTCCGGTCAAGGGCGATGTTGGGATCGTGTTCGTACAGGAATCCGACGATTTCAGCGTCGTTCAGGGCGGCGGCGGCGCGGTGCCAGGCGCGAGGCGGGCCGGGGGCGAGGCTGCGGGCGGCCCTGCCAACTATGTGCAATCCGCGCAGGGGGCCTACCAGGCCTTCTTCGACTCGAATATCCAGGCGGATTTCGTCGGGATCGACGACATTGGAGAGTACCCGATGATCTATCTCCCCTACCCCGATATGCTACGGAAAGCCACGGCGGACAAGCTCCGCGACTATGTCGCCAAGGGCGGGAAACTCGTCAGCGAAGGCTGCCCCGGATATTTCGGGGATGGCGGCACCGTTGGCACCGTTCAGCCCAACCTGGGCCTCGATCAGGTATTTGGGGCCCGCGAGACCTACGTGCAGTTTACCCCCGACATACTGGGTAAGCTGACCCTGACCGTGCGCGACAAGCAGATCGGCGGCCAATATTTCCTGCAGGAGTACAAACTGGCGGGTGGCCAGGCGGCGGGTGTGTATGCCAACGGCCACATCGCCGCCGTCGAGCACACCTTCGGCAACGGCAACACGCTGCTCGTCGGCACCTTTCCGGGCGCGGCCTACTACCGCAACCACGCGCCGGGCACGCGCGAATTCTTCGCCGGACTGCTCGCGTGGGCCGGCATCCGGCAACAAGTCCAGTCAAGCGACTCGACGGTCAAGGCCCGCTTGCACAAGGGCGCCGGTGGCACGTACGTCTGGGTGGTCAACCCGACGCGGACGGCCAAGAACGTCACGCTCACGCTGGCTGCTCCCTATAAGCGCGCGACAGACCTCTGGCAGGATTCCAGCCGCCCGTCCGTGAATGGCACCACGCTGATGGTTACGGTCGAGGACCGGAACGCCGCCGTGGTCCGGTTGGAGTAGCTACGCCGATGGATTTTGGGCGTAGCCGCCCTAACACTCGATCCTGCCTGGGGCCCCCTGCGCGCCTAACCCACGCTTCCGGGGCCTGCATTGCCGCAGCGAATTCCGGCAGTGACGACAGATGATGGCTTACGCATTCCAGTGGATCTCCGAACCAGGGCATCGCTCACTTTGCATCCGACACATTTCGTTAGAAACGGCGCCGGATACAGGGAAGCCTGCTCCTGGGTAGTCTGACGGCGTGCCGTTCCTCTGATCGTGGTCGGTTGACGGCCATACGGAAGTTGGGCCTGCCGGCGCGGAGTCTGGCCACCAGGCCCAACACCGGGCGGCACTTCTAGATGGTCATGTTTGCTCCGGCCCCAGCGCTACCGATAACAGGTCTTATCTGGCCAGGTTAGTTCGCGTGATGCAGCTCGGATACTCCATTCCAGCTCGAACTCTCTCAGACACTTCCAGCAGCGGTACTTCCCCGCAACGGGTCGGGATATGGACTTGTGAAACAGCCGGCAATACAGATTACCTGCGGCTGCGAATAGCCGATGATACATCGGTATTTGCAAAATCCCCGGAGTTTGGGTCAAGGAAGATTCAGATACGGTCATGGTCGTTGGCTCCCGCGGTCGGACTGCCGGGGGACCCCAAGGAGATGAATTTGTGCCCGGTGACGCTTCTGGCCCGTTACAAGCCAGCCGACATAAGCGAGTATCAGGCTAGTTTCATTTGGATAACAGTCCCGTGCGTACTGCCTAAGTACTCAGGTGTTTTCTCAGTGCGGATATTGGATTGAGCCAGTTTGGCTTAATTGAACTTGGTCCGGTGGAGGGACTGGTTCGCCGATTGGCCTAGTTCATGGACACGCGGCGCAACAGGCCGAAATCATCCAGCATCTTGCCCGCTCCGACCACCACCGATAGCAGGGGCTCGTCCGCGATCAGAACCGGCAGTCCGGTTTCCTTACTGATGCGCGTGTCGAGATTTTTCAGCAGCGCACCTCCACCGGTCAGCACCACGCCACGATCGGAGATATCGGCGCTAAGCTCGGGCGGAGTGCGTTCCAGCGCGATTCTGATGGCATCCACAATGCTCGCTACGCAGGGCGACAGCGCATCGCGAATTTCGGAGTCGGTGACGGTCGCCGTGCCGGGAAGGCCCCGTACCAAGTCGCGGCCCCGCACTTCCATCCGCATCTCGTTGGCCAGCGGGAACGCTGAACCGATCTGAATCTTGATTGCCTCGGCCGTGCGCTCGCCAATCAGCAGATTGTGCTTTCGCTTGACGTGGTCGATGATCACCTCATCCATCGCGTTGCCGGCCATCCGCACCGAATGCGCGTAGACGATACCCGCGAGTGAGATTACCGCGACGTCGGTGGTCCCGCCTCCGATGTCCACGATCAGGTTGCCGACTGGATCAGCAATCGGTAGCCCGGCGCCCACAGCCGCCATTACCGGCTGCTGCACCAGGTGGACCTCGCTGGCCCTGGCGCATGCGTCCTGTACGGCGCGGCGCTCCACCGGTGTGATCTCGCTAGGAACACCAATCACGATGCGCGGATGCACCAGGCGGCTGTACCGGTGGGCCTTCCGGATGAAATGGTTCAGCATGTGCGACGTGGCTTTGAAGTCTGCGATCACACCGTTCTTCATGGGCTTGACGGCGGTGATCTGCTCGGGGGTGCGGCCGAGCATCTCTCTGGCCTCGGCGCCCACCGCTTCCACGCCGTCGCAATCTTTGCGCATCGCGACGATGGATGGCTCGTTGACTACGATACCCTTGTTTCGCTCGAACACGAGGGTGTTGGCTGTGCCAAGATCGATTGCGAGATCCGAACAAAACAGGCCGCGAAGGGATGGTGTGGTCATATCCGGTGCACGTTAGTATCGAGTGACCAGAGTACCGGTAACAAGATTGGCAGGGGTTAGGGCGGATGTACTAACAATAGTTACCTCACCCCCAATGAAATTGGTGAGCCTGGCCGATCCGAAATTGAATGGATGCTGAAAGGGCCGGTGTAAGGTCGGTCCGTTACCTATCCAGTACTAACCTCCCTGTATTTGTTAACCTGACGTACCTCACTATAAAGTGCGGTCCTGGCTTGTTCATCTTCACGCTCTTACGTGGATGGCTCCTGTTGTCGGAGGGCTGGGGCCGCATTCGGGTCGGTACAACTTCCATGGCATCCGTCGGAAATCCCGCCACGATACTGTTGGTGGATGACGATGAAGCAATCCGTCGTTTCGTCCGGCGTATTCTCCAGCAACAAGGATTCCACGTTATCGAAGCTTCCGACGGGGCGGAGGCGTTGAAGGTCGCGGCGGCGTACGCCGAGCCCGTTGATTTGTTGTTGACGGATGTGATCATGCCCAAGGTCAATGGGCTAGTGCTCACCCAACGGCTATTGCAGGAGCGGCCCGGTATTGCCGTGCTCTACATGTCCGGCTACGTAGAGAAATCCATGTTACTGGCGACGCATCCCGAATCGATCCTAATTCAAAAGCCTTTTACTCCAAACGCGCTGATCGCGGCCGTGCGTCAAGCACTCGCTTCCCGAGAGCAGCAGTGATCACCTCCGATCGCCGCGGATCGGACGAGGAAGACCTGCTGAGCCCCTCTATTGACTACCGATATTGCTTGTTAACGGCCGATTGCCCCCCGGTCCTGCGCACGTCCGACAGCGCCAATGTCCGGATAGCCGAAAATAACCGGCCAATACTCAAAGTAAGGGCGTCGCCGTCATCACCGGAAAGCAGTATTCTTTTTTCGTCTGAGACTGACTTTGCCGGGAGGGTAAAGGCCCGGCCAGCAGATCGAAACTTCGCAGGCGACGGTCGGCGGCGGGCCTTCACACCAGCCGTGATTCTCGTTATCGCACTGCCCGAAGCGAAAGACAAGCTCGATCCGGGGTAGTTCCGTTGGGTTGCCTGCCGCGGCGCTGTCCGAATTGCCACAACGACGCGATCGTCGGTCACGGACGGCGACTCCGTCAGGCTCACGATGAGCGTCACGAACGAATATGGGTGCGGCGTGCGATCTGCCGTCCGTGCCGAAAGACCTTCACGGTCCTGCCTCACTGGTTAGCACCATCTGGGCATTTCACCTTGCGTTGCCGGCAGCAGGCTTGTGAGCAGATCGCCGCTGGCCAATCGCTCGAACGGGCGGCACCGCAATGCAAAGATCCATCCCGCCTACCAGATCCATCCACGCTACGCCGCTGGGCGCAGCGCCGACTGCTCAGCTTGTGCTGCTGGCTGAAGGCGGGAGCTCTCAGCGCGCGCTTTTTGTCGACACCCACCATCCTTGCCTTCGATCTCAGCACGGTCTGCCGTATTCTGCTGATCGAGGTAAGAAGTCCGTGAATCGCGAAGCTCTCGACGAGTTGAAACAGCAGATTCCGCTGCTGGGCTATCTGCGGGCGCATGATTGGCATCCAGCGCGGCCACTCAGCCGCGGCCGATGGATGGGGTTGTGCCCGCTACACGACGACCACAAACCAAGTTTCCTGGTGGATCCCAGCAAGGATCTTTTCTACTGTTACGGCTGTGGCCGCGGTGGTGATGTGATTCGCTTCGCTGAACTCTACCACCAGGTGAAGTTCCCCGAAGCGTTGGTGTTGCTGCGCCAATGGCGCGGCACACCTTTGTTGCACGAAGCCGCACGTTTCTATCGCATTCAGTTACACCGCCACAACGAAGCGGTTGCCTATCTGCTCCAACGCGGCATCCGCTCCCTGGCGCTGATCGAGCACATGCAGATCGGTTATGCGCCTGGCGGTTGTCTGCGAGGTTGGCTGATGCAGTTGGGTTACTCTTTGCCGGCTCTATGTCAGGCCGGTCTGGTGACCGAACCAGGCTACGACGCATACGTCCGTCGTATGGTCTCTCCGTTGGAAGGCAATCTCTACGGCCGCAGTATCTCCGCTTCGGCACCATCCCATCGATTCTTGCCGGGCGCTAAGGGCGGACTGTATTCATGGCAGCAAGCCCAATCCTATCCCGAAGTGATTCTTGTGGAAGGTCTGTTCGACTACGCCGTATTGTGGCAAGCCGGTTTTGAAAACGTCACCTGCTCGCTGGGAACCCATCTCAATTTGCAGCAGTTCCGACAACTATGCGATCGTCCCCGAACCGTCTTTGTGGCCTTTGATGCGGACAGCAACGGCAGCGGCCAACAGGCAGCACAAAGCCTCTCACAAAGCCTCCGGGAGCAAGGCATAACCGCTCGCCTGGTCTTGCTGCCCGACGGCCACGATCCAAACTCCTTCTTCGTTCAAGGTGGTGACGCACACCAGTTCCAGGCGCTGCTGGAGGCGGCTCGGTCATGAAGTTCTGCGTGATCTACCAGCACACCTGCAATGCACAAAGTCCAGTTCGCATTGCGGAACAGACCACGAACCGAGAGATTGGCTGGACTAATCGTTATCTGGACCGCGAGTATGTGCGTCGCTTGGGCGATAGAACTCTCCGGGCTTATGCTTACGACCTTTTACATTTTGTTCGTTGGTGGGCCAGCCTGCATCACACCGGTGACATTCAAAAAGGTGATCTTACCGAATCCACACTACTGGATTACCTCCGATTCCAGTCAGGTCTAGAGCCCTTACCCTCCGGGGCCACCATTAACGCTCGCGTTGCCGTTGTCGATCGCGCTCTTCGTAACGAGTTCCCCGATGCGCCTTGTCAGATCGCTCATGGCTTTTATCAGCGTTTCTTACGACGCGCGCCGATGGGACTCGCCCGGCCGCGCCTGGCTGTGAGCCGGTTGCGAGTGAGGGTTCCCAAACGCGCCATTGTGCCGCTCTCGATAGATGAGGTGGCGCGTTTTTGGGCGAGCTTTCATACCGATCGTGACTTGGCCATTGTTGGTTTGATGCTCCTGCAAGGGCTCCGGTCAGCGGAAGTGTTGGCCCTAAATCGAGACGATGTTCTGCTTTCCGAAGGCCAACTCCGCGTGCGGGGCAAGGGCAATAAATTGCGCTTCCTTCCCATGGCGCCGGAAACCATTCAACTGATCGATCAGTATATGCGGTTGGAGCGGCCTAATCCCAGTAGCGCCGCGCTGTTCGTTTCGCTCAAGGGACACGCGCGTGCGGCACGCATGACCGCCGCAGGTTTGCGTTCCTTGTTCCGCTACCATCGCCAATCGACTGGCATCAAACTCGCCAACCCTCATCGCTTCAGACACTATGCCGAGGCCTCTTCGAATTTTGGTTCTTGAGCCTGCTGATAAGTAGGTTGCCGAGGGCAGATCACCTTGTCCAGGTCGGGGGGCCCTCAAACTCGAAACCCAATTGCATTGCTATGCTGGACTTGCGTCTCAGCCCCGGGCTTGTCGCGAAGCGTTTACCTAGCCGAAGTTCGTCACGGCGCGTTCGATTTTGACGAATTTTGCGTGCCTAAGGTGGACAACCGAT
>DASXXV010000014.1:0-23515 GCA_036502905.1 Occallatibacter sp.
CCGCATTTTCGAGCGCCTTGCTGATGTCAGCGTGCAAGTCCAGGACACCCACGGAGCCAACTTCGCCCGATGGTGTCAGCGTGATTGAACTAGCCTGCGATGCAAGCCAATACGCGGCGCTTGCGGCTATGCCGGTCACAAAGGCCCGCACGGGCTTGACGCGGTTGGCCGCGTGGATCACATCCGCCGTCTCAGGCAGACCAAGCACACTGCCTCCGGGCGAATCAATCACGAGGTCAACCGTTCTGACGCTAGGGTCCGCAAGGGCGCGTCTCACGCTTGCCCGTATCTGCGAGTAGTCCGTGTCGGCAAAAAAGTCACTCGAATGGCCGAGCACGCCGAAAACGCCCACCTGCCCGCCAGCCAACGTCTGTGCTGTTCTCTGTGGCGCTTGGGCTTCAGGTCCGGCTAGGAGTTGCGGCGTGTATGTTTCAAGCAAAGCGAAGTATGGAGAGCGGAAAGTTGTGGCTTGCATCAGTTCGACTCCAATTGATTGGTGAGAACTGCACAGAACTGCCGTGCGACAGGATGCCCGAATGTGAGGGCGGTGATGTCATTGCGGAGGAGCAAAAGGAATTTGTGCTGATATGTCTGGGGCCATCCGGCCTCATGCATCAAAGTGCGGCTCTTCTCAATCACCGCCTGAATTGGCACAAGGTTGATAGCGGGGTCTTCGCATTCCAGAATCATGGAGGCCCATTCACGCGCTATGAGGCCCTCCAAGGAGTTAGCAGGGTAGAAGTCAATCGTGATCATTTCGTTTATCCTTTTTCTCGGTCTTGATTAGTGCAAGCAACTCGGATTCGCGAACCCGCGTGAGGCGTCCCCCTACCTTGACCCGAGTCAGCTTCCCTTGCGTGAGCCAAGCCCGGATCGTGGCTGGTGAAACGCCGCCAAGGAATTCGGCTGCCGATTCAACCGAGTGCAATCTGTCATTTACCTTTGAGCTTGTCACGATACTCGCTCCCCGTGCTAGAATGCTTCTAGATCAGTACTAGATGCTAATCAACATCACTATCTAGAGAGTACCACGAGAATTTTCAATTTTATGCAAGGGGAATCCATGCTGAGCAAGTCACCCAAAAAAGCGGCGGATCATGTTCTAGGGATGCTTTCGGTCCAAGAGATACAGAGCTTACTGATGGACAGCCTAAATCTGCCCAATCCGATTGACTACCCGGAGCATCGCCCACAGTTTGAGCGTTGGCTGAAGAGGTGGCAGCGATTGTTTACGTTTCGAGGTGAGAGCGAGGACGGCGAACGGCGGACAATGCAGGTTCCGAGAGATCAACTCGAAAGATTCGCACCGAAGGCGAGAACAACACTACGCCGAATCTGGAATGAGAAAGATGCTCGCCAGCGCGATTGGTATTTCTATCGCTTGAGAGATGACTACAACCGCTTGCTTTTGCGGCTAGAGCATCCTTACCTATTCGACGTTACGGATACAAACGCCGTGGCACGTCTCGCCGAATTCGACCGCGAATCAGAGGCTCGCGGGGACGACCTCACCCAAAGGATTGCGTATTTTGATTCGTTTGTAGCGGGCGCTGACCTCTTCAACGACGTACCAAGAATCTGTCCATTTGAGGCCGCCGTTTATTGGCTTCAAATGAACCAAAAGCTGATGGTCTATTGTGCTGGACCGATGTGCGCCGCACCCTTCTTTTTCAGGTCCGAGAAAGGCCAGAGATATTGCTCGCCTGAGTGTGCGGACCCGGCGCGCAAAGATGCCAAACTGAAGTGGTGGAATGAGAACCGAAAGAAGAAATCAGCCCACTGAAAAAGGCTCACGCCTTGAAGATTTGTGGTAGTGTTTGGGGGGACAGCAATTCGCGGAAATAATTGATTCTATTGGGTGGTGTCGGGGGATTCGAACCCACGTTAGAGTTTCCCCTAAACACGCTTTCCAAGCGTGCGCCTTCAACCACTCGGCCATCTCTCCGTTGGGTGGTTGCTCCTTTTGAATTTAACACAAGGACGGACCGCGAAGGTGCCTCCTCGCCCGGTTCTGCGCCTCATCTTACCCGGCTTTGAAATCGTTTACTTTCGCCGCCCCGCTGATTTATAGTTGCCGGTTGATTCCCGTCTCTATGCGCGGCCGGCGTGGTGGCGCCACGCGATGCGGGTGCATCCTGTTTACCTTTCGGGGACTTGCATGACGTTCCTTTCGCGTCGCGATCTGCTCTCTTCCGGCCTTGCTGTCACCGTTAACTCGTTGCTAGTTCCGTCCGCCTGGGGGCGCGCTACGGCGGGCTTCGCGCCGTCGCTGTCATCCGGCTCGGCACAGGCGCTTTCCGCGGTGCCGCCCCGCGAACGGTTGCTCTTCGACTTCGGCTGGAAGTTCACTTTGGGCCACGGATCCGATCCGGCCCGCGATCTCAACTTCGGTTTCGGCCAGGGCGACTTCGCCAAAACAGGTGATTTCAAGTTCTCCAAGGCCGGCTTCGACGATTCCAAATGGCGCGCGCTGAATCTGCCGCACGACTGGGCGGTTGAACTGCCGTTTGTGCACGACGACGCCAAGATCGACGGCGAAAATCCCATGCAGTCGCACGGCTACAAGCCCCTTGGCAGGCGCTATCCAGAGACCAGCGTGGGGTGGTATCGACGCGAATTCGACATACCTGCCGGCGACCTGGGCCGGCGCATCTCCGTCGAATTCGACGGGGTGTTCCGCAGTGTTCTGGTGTTCGTCAATGGCTGCTTCATCGGCCGCAACGATAACGGGTACGCTCCCTTTCATTTCGACCTGACAGATTTCCTTGCCTACGGCGCGAAGAACTACATCGTGGTCCGGGTCGATGCCAGCTTTGGCGACGGCTGGTTCTACGAGGGCGCGGGCATTTACCGCCATGTGTGGCTCAACAAGACTGATGCCCTGCACCTGGGCAAGTGGGACAGTATTGTTCGCGTGAATGTCGCCGGCGATTCCGCCAGCCTCTCCCTCTCCGCAGTCGTCGTGAACCAGGGCAAGCAGGCTGGCACTGCGACAGTCGCCTGGAAAATTCTCGACCCGTCCGGCAACACCGTGGCAAGTGCCGAAGCGCCGGCCCAGTCCGTGCCTGTTGATGGAGAGGTAACTTATTCAGCGACGGCGCAGCTATCCAGTCCCGCGCTCTGGTCGGTCGATACTCCCAACCTCTACGCGGCGGTTGTGAGCCTGGAGTCGGACGGTAAGGTGCGCGATGGGGAGCGAACCAGCTTCGGCGTACGCACCGCGGTGTTCGATGCCAACAAGGGATTCTCTCTGAATGGCAAGTCGATCAAGATCCAGGGCACGTGCAACCACCAGGACCATGCGGGGGTGGGCGCGGCGCTTCCCGATGCATTGCAGTGGTTCCGCCTGGGGGTACTGCGCGAAATGGGTTGCAACGCGGTGCGAACGTCGCACAACATGCCCACGCCCGAGTGGGTGGATGCCTGCGATCGCATGGGCATGATGATGATGTGCGAGACGCGCCAGATGAGTTCCAGTCCGGAAGGGCTGGCGCAACTGGAGACGATGATCAAGCGCTACCGCAACTCGCCGTCCATCATTATCTGGTCGATCGGCAATGAAGAGTTTCTGCTTCAGGACCAGATGGCCGAGCAGGGAGCGAAGATCGCGGCCAGCATGGTGCGGCGTTGCCACGAACTTGATCCCACGCGGGTGGTCTCGGCGGCCGTCAATGATGATAACGAGAAAGGCGTGTCGCTCGCGCTCGACATCATCGGTTTCAACTACCACCAGGAGTTTCCCGAGGCCTACCACAGGAAGCATCCCGAAAAAGCCATCTACGGTTCGGAAACATCGAGCGCCATCTCCACCCGGGGGATGTACGCCACCGACCGGCTGCGCAATTTGGTCAACGACTATAACGGCGTGGTTCCGTGGGGCGAAACCGCGGAAGGCTGGTGGACCTTCTATGGCTCGCGCGACTGGCTAGCCGGGGGCTTTGCATGGACAGGCTTCGATTATCGCGGCGAGCCTACGCCCTACGGCTGGCCCTCCATTAACTCGCAATTCGGCATCGTGGACATGTGCGGGTTTCCCAAGGACACCTTCTACTACTACAAAGGCTGGTGGGGTAAGGATCCGTCGCTGCACCTTTTCCCGCACTGGAATTGGGAGGGAAGGGAAGGCGACGAGATACCCGTCTGGGTCTACACCAATCTTGAGGATGTCGAACTCTTCGCCAACGGCAAGAGTCTCGGGACGAAAAGGGTGCCGCACCTGGGTCACGTGGAGTGGAAGGTGAGATACGAGCCCGGGTCAATTGAGGCGCGTGGTTCCAGGGCCGGCCAGGTGGTCCTCACTGAGAAACGCGAAACCACCGGTCCCGCGGCCGGCATCCGCCTCACCGCCGACCGCACCACCATCAACGCCGACGGGCAGGATGGTGCGGTGATCAAGGTGGAAGCTCTCGACAAGGATGGGCGGGTCGTTCCCACGGCCGGCAATCTCCTGGCCTTCAAAGTTTCGGGAGAAGGCGCACTCATCGGCGTCGGCAACGGCGATCCCAATTGCCAGGAAAGTGATAAGGGATCGACGCGCTCACTATTTAACGGGCTGGCGCAGATCATCGTCCAGTCCACAAGACGCCCGGGCGAGATCCGCATAGAGGCTCTGAAGGAAGGCTGGGACGGTCCGGAACTCACCCCGGCCAAGATTGCCATCACGAGCAAGCATGTCGAGCTGCGGCCGGCGGTGGCGGAGACGCGCCGCAGTTAGGCTCGCATGTCGCGAGCGTGCGATCGGTTTAATTTCAACTCCACAGCTACACAGCCCCACAGTCCATTTTTTCTTTCCCGTTTTCGGGGGGGAGGGGTCTGCGGATAAATCCGGCCCCGGGGCCTTTCGATTGTTTGAGTTCGCCCAGATGGGAATGGCTCCTGGAAGGACCAAAACCCACCCTGAATGGCTCCTGGGCGGCGCAGATTTGCGAACCTTGATTGAAGGCTGTTAACGACGAGCGACAACGAAATCGGGAAAACCGGCGCCCGTCGCCATCCGCCCTGGTAGCGTTAACCGGCCCTAGTTCAATTATGTGCCGGATACCTCTAATCATCTGCAAAGGTCTGCGGCGACGAACGGTCACGAAGGCTACAAGGTCCTGATCGGAGCCGAAAGCCGCGAAGGCTCAAATGTCGCTTGTCGCCGCCCGCAGCAGCTCATCCACCTCGTCGTATCCGCACGGAATCTCGATTCCTTCTGGAGTCGCTCCGGCTTTGAGCAGAGCATCGACCGGCTCCGGCGTGCGCCTCCATTTCCAATACGAATCCACACACGCTTTTACGGCCAGCATCAATGGCGTGCGCCCTTTTCCATCTTTGGCATTCACCGGCGCGCCGTGTGCGATCAGCAGCTTGACGGTATTGGGCCAGGCGCGCCATGCAGCGGAGTGCAGGGCGGTGCTGTCCCTGGCCAGATCCCAGTAAATATCGCCTTCGCGAAACAGCGCATCGACCGGCACGCCCAGGTCCAGCAGGCACTGAACGCCTTCCGTGTTTCCGTTGCCGGAAAATTCCGCGAGCAGTTTGCCGCCGTTCGCGATCAGCATCGGAATAAGCTGTGGCTGTTCGCTGGTGAGCTCGCCGATCTTCGCGTGATCCGCCGTGGCGCACGCGGCGATCAGGCGATGCACTCCCTCCAGCCCGCAATCGATGCCACGGTCCTGGAGAAAACGAAGCACATCGCTGCGCCCCCGATGCGCCGCGATCTCAGCCGCCGACAGGCCGAGGTGATTTCGAAGGGTGGGGTTTGCGCCGTGATCGAGGAGCAGGGAGATATTTTCGAGGCAGTTGTCGCGGGTCATGGCGTGGAGCAGCGCGTTGTTCCCCCAGCGCGTCATCTCGTTCGGATCGCCACCGCCGGCGAGCAGAAGCCGAATGCCTTCCGTATCGTGCCAATCGGCTTTGCGAAGCAGCAGGGTGGTCAGGCTGGTCGCGTTGAGCCTGCCGCTTTCGAGAAGCGCTTTCACCGCGGCGAGGTCGTATCCTTCGGCGGCGTGGTAGGGGGTCTCCTCATCGTTAGGATCGGCTCCAAATTCGAGCAGCAAGCGCGTCAGACCTTCGTGGTGCGCAATTCCGGCGGCTCCGTAAATGGCGCTCTCCAGGAGCGGCCGCGGGTTGGGATGATCGATCATCTCGTACCAACCGGTGTTGGCGCCGGCGCCCGATTCGAGCAGCGCGCGCGCGGTGCGAACAAACGCATCGGAGCGTGATTTGTCCAGGCGCAGATAGCGCGAAAAGCAAAGATGCGTCAATGCGTCCCACTCGTAGGGGCCGCCTTTCGCGGTCGCACTGGCGGGATTCCGGGAAAGAAATTCGCGCACGCCGGCTTCGTCGGCGCGAATCGCGGCGGTGTAGATGTTCGCCCGTGCCACGCGGGGATAGCGGGCGAGAATCAACTCGGCCTCTTCCGGTGTGCCGGAGATATGCGAGTCATTGCGTGGCACGCAGGCCGCACGGATGAACGCGGCGACGGGATCCTCGAGCCCCTGAACCGAGCTTTCGAGATTCAGCGTGCGTATATGGGCGGCGAACTTCGGCCAGCTTTCGTAGCCGTGTTCGCGCGCGATCACCAGCTGGGCATCGGTCAACGATATGCGATTACCGGAGGTGGGGTAATCCCTGGTGTCCAACGTCCCCGGCGACGAGGACCGGTCGCTGGGGACCCCGGTGACCCACCCCAGCGACGAGGACCTGTCGCTGGGGACCCCGGTGACGAGACCTGGCGCACCCGCTGGCGCAGGGTGTCGCGGATGATGCTTCTGTATTCGGGCAATGGCAACGGGATCGTGGGCGCTCGCGTTCCGCGCCAGTTCCTTGGCCTGCTTCCTGTATTGTTCAAGATTGGGGCGGACGGGTAGTTCCCGGTCAGGCATACGAAGCTCCTTTCGTCATGTGCCTGGAGTCCGCAGCTTCAGGCTGAAAGAAGTTTCGTCAGATTGGGTGTTGCAGAAGGTGGGCACGGCCCTTTCCGCGGACTGGATGCGCCCTTCGCGCTGGTAATAACGTTAAGCGAAGGATTTTGCCAAAGTCAATCACCGGGGCCGATGCAGGGCAGCGAGCAGGGCTTCATGAAGCTCCAGCAACTCTTTTTCGCTTTTTTCGGGCAAATCTGAAACGAAATCCCGCGGGGATCACATACGCTTCAAGGGACGATCGGCGTCGAGATGTGGCGAACTCGCGCTCACACCAAAGTTGCAAACGCAAATAGGTGTCCCGTAGCCCACTAATCCAGGTCACTGATTCTTCGGGCGTTAGTGCTCGGGATCCGGAATAAGGGAACCGGCAAAGTACACAGGCTCCGGCGCCTGATCAGTTGATACCCGGATATAATGGGAAACCGGGAACCTGAAAACTCATCATAGTAATTGACTGCGTTCGCAGAAATGCCTCGTAAGCCTTGTTCTATCCCGGCGCGGGTATCCAGGGAGAAGCGCTCACATCTTGCAGTCCCGAAAAGGGGAACCGTGGAAGACCAATTCATCGAAATGCTGGCTTGGCTGTTCATAAAAACAGAGGAAGAAATCCTCGCGGAGGCAGAGGTGGCGGCTCTATATTCCATGCTCCATGGCGAAGACCCGCGCCCGGAGCGCGCCGGCAATAACAGCTAGGAGACGAACGTAGTCCGTCACTGGGCCGTGCGATCCAATTTCCGGCTCAAGTTGCAATTTCAGCCCCGCCAATGCATTGCCCCTTTCCGAGGCGAACGGCCAGCGAATTCGTCCCTCCCCCTAGAAAAATTCTGAACTTCTTGCAGTTGCATTTCCCGCCGGGACACATTAGCCTGCGCGTCGGGGTTCTGTCGCCCGCTGGCGGTAGTTCTCCGGGGCCCGTAAGTGTGGGCTGATATTTCACTGCGTTAAAGCAAGCGAAACTCGGTTGCAAGAGGCGTCGACGTTCGCTTTTGACTCTTCACGCAACCTTCTAGTCCCTTAACTCCGTTAGCACACGGGCATCTCAGCACGACGAGCGCCGTCCGTAAAACCCTTTACCACAATCAAGGAGATGTTTCATGCCTATCACTTCTCAAGAACGTGAGCAGGTCGTGGCCGAATTGAAGCGCATCGGTCAGGAACTCAATCTCACCGATCAGCAAAGGGAAAAGCTCCAGTCTGCTATGGTGGACGCGCGAGAAAGAGTCGCTGAATATCTCAAGAGTCATCCCAATACATCCAGGGCCGATGTCGTAGCCAAGGTGAAGGAGCATCGCGCCGAAATTCGTCAGCGCGTAGTAAGTTTCCTTTCGCCCGACCAGCTAACCAAGTGGGACGCCGAGACGGCAAAGGCGAAAGAGTTCCTCGGTCAGAAACTGGAGGCGTGATTCCCTGCACGGCATAAATCGGGATTCCCCAGCTCTGAAGAGGGCTGGAGAATCCCGCGAGAACTGGCATCGACGGTCAAGAACGCCAAGGTTAGCCCGCGAACGTTCCCGAGACCACCAGCCCATTCGGCTCCATCTCCGGCTCCTCCACCGTGTCTTTGAGAAGGTCGCGAAAGGCCGCCATTGCCGGCGAGATCCACTTGTCCTTGTGCCATAGGATGTGGGTGCAAATATCCAGGGACGGTCCCGCCCAATGCAGCACTTTGAAATGGTGCTGCCGGATCTCGCGGGCCACGGCGATGGCGGGCAGCAGGGCGATGCCCATACCCGCGGCGGCGCACTGCTTGATCGCTTCCACGCTGGCAAACTCGGTCACGTGGCCGGCCCGAATATTCTGCATGGCCATCACGCGATCGAGTTTGGCGCGGTATCCGCAGCCATTCTCGGTGAGCAGTAACGTTTGCCCCGCAAGATCGCCCGGCTTGATGGTGCGGTGCGATGCCAGCGGATGACTTCCGTGGGCGAGCAGGAAGATTCGCTCGGTTCGCAGCGGCATGGATTGGAATGCCGGGTTGGAGATGGAATCCCGCATTTCGATTACCATGTCAATCCTGCCGGTCTCCAGTTCTATTACGAGGGTGTTGTCCAGGTGGGGGCGGAAGATCAGCTCCACGCGCGGAAATCGCTGCCGGAAGGTGCGCAGTAATAGCGCCAGACGATACGTCACGATGCTTTCCGGCGCGCTGATGCGCAGCGGCCCGCTCGGCTCCGAGCCGGCCGTGACTGCTCGCTGCCCCTGCTCCATGGCGGCCAGAGCCTGTTCGGCAAATGGCAGAAACCTGTGCCCCGCGTCGGTAAGGGTCACCCTCCGGCCCATTCGGTCGAACAGCGGGACGCCCAGTTCCTCTTCGAGCGATTTGATCTGGGCGGTCACGTTCGACTGCACGGTGTGAACGCGATCCGCGGTACGCGTGAAATTCAGTTCCTCGGCCAGGATGCGAAAAATCTGGAGTTGACGCACTTCCATGGGACCATCTCCTATCGAGATGGAATCCATCCTATCAATCTATTGGACGAATACAAGAGGCGGCTTCAAACTTTCCTTGACAGTGCGAGAAACCGGCCTTGTCGGCGGCCCCTCGCAGGAGGTCGCCCATGGGATTTCCCCTCTCATTCCGCGAACACCATCGGAATTGCGCGCAAGAAGCGGGTGGCACGCCCACCGGCATTCCGGTCAACATCCATTCCATGGAGTCACGGTTCCCCAAATTGCGATTCACTTCGCAGACGTTCGTGGTTGCGGGTTGGCTGCTGATGCTGATCCTGCTCGTGCTGGAATGGCTTGCCGGCCGGGCATCCGCGTTGGCCGCGGTGGTGGTGTCGCCGCGGATAACGCTGGTGGTGTTTGCCGACCACCCCATCTCCGAACCGCAGTGGACCACGCTGGCCACAACCTTGCGCGTGAGCTTCGACAATCTTGCCGTGGAAACGCATTTCTCCGCGGGCGGGTTCGAAGTTGTTCGGGGAGACTCGCTCGCGCCCGGTGCACAGTTCGAGGAAGTCATCTCGATCTATGTCCACGGCGATTGCCGGCTTGCGTCCCAACCCGGAAACTACGGCGTTCACGGGGCCCTGGGATGGGTGCTTCGCGATCAAGGGCAGATCCGGCCCTTCATTCATGTGGACTGCGCGCGCATTGCTGCAGTTCTCGGCCAGCGGGTTCTCGGTTTGGACAAAAGCTCGCGCGACGAGGTCATGGCCGAAGCCATCTCCCGTGTCATTCTGCACGAATGGCTGCACATTGCTACGCAAAGCCCCGAGCACGCGCGCCAGGGCATCGCAAAGCGCGTTTTTGAATTCAATGACCTGGTTCCGGATTATTGGAAGATGATCGCTCCCGTGGGCCATGGACGATGAACCGGACGGATGGGGGCGAGATTTTTCGATTCCGGACATCCTTCCTCCGGGCTCCTCGCGCATCCGGGCTCCTCGGGACCCATCGGATACCGCCGTGCTGGTTGGGGAGTTATGTCGGCGACCGTCCTATACAGTAGAAAGGTGCAAGTAGCCGTCCAAGCCGACTGGAGAAGGGAATTGCGCGCCATGCTGGTGCTGGCGATTCCTGTTGTCCTGAGCGAACTTGGCTGGATGGCGCAGGGTGTCGTGGACATCATCATGGTGGGCAAGCTGGGGCCCGCGGCCATCGGCGCCGTCGCGATTGGCAATGCCGTCTACTATGTGCCTTCGCTCTTCGGCATCGGTATTCTCCTCGGCCTCGATACGCTGGTTTCGCACGCCTACGGGCGCGATGACCACGATGCCTGTCATCACTGGCTTGCGCAGGGGGTTTACCTGGCGTGCGTCGCGACTCCGCCGCTGATGCTGCTGGTGGCGGTCGCCAGTTTCTCGTTTGTGCGGGTGGGCATTACCCCGGAAGTGGCCGGCATCGCCGGCGGCTACCTGCGCATTCTCAATTTCGGCACTCTTCCCCTCCTGCTGTATGGGGCGGCGCGACGCTACCTGCAGGGAGTGGGCCAGGTTCGCGTCATCACCCTCACCCTCATCATCGCGAACCTCGTGAATTGGTTGGGGAATTGGGTCCTCATTTACGGCAAGCTGGGGCTGCCAGCCCTCGGTGTCAACGGCTCGGCCATCTCCACCTGCCTGGCCCGTGTCGGCATGGCGGTGGCCCTGATCGGGTTTGCCTGGCGTTACGAGCGCAGCCGCGGTCATCCTTTATTTCAGCACTGGGCGAGGCCCAGTTGGCTGAAGATGCGTCAACTGCTCCGCATCGGCACGCCCGCGGCCGGGCAGATCGTGCTTGAGGTCGGAGCCTGGAACGGCGCGACCTTCGCCGCAGGGTTCCTTAACCCTGTCGCCCTGGCCACGCACTCCATCGCCCTCAGCTATGCGAGCGTCACATATATGGTCCCCCTGGGAATGTCCGCCGCGGCGGCGGTCAGCGTAGGCCATGCCATCGGTGCCGGAGACCCCAGCCGCGCCCGCCGCGCCGGATGGATGGCCATCGCCCTCGGGACCAGCTTCATGTTCATGGCGGCCATCGTGTTTCTGCTGGCGCCCCGCCCTTTGATCGCGCTCTACACGCGCGATCCCCGGGTGCTCGCCGAGGGCCCCGCGCTTCTCTACCTGGCGGCCGGCTTTCAGATTTTCGATGGCGTCCAGACCGTCTGCACCGGCGCGCTCCGGGGCCTGGGACAGACCCGCATCCCGATGATCGCCAATTTTGTCGGCTATTGGATCGTGGGCCTGCCCCTGGGGGTGTCGCTCTGCTTCGCCGCCCACTGGGGCATTTACGGCCTTTGGATCGGCCTCACGCTGGCCCTGGTTGTGATCGCTTCCGCGCTCCTTCTCCGCTGGCGCAAAGACTCCTCCGCTCATCAGCCAGGCTATTGACCTTCAAGCAGTTGGTTGCCAAGGCCGCCGCCGGTCCGCACCCCCGCCAAACCCCCGGTCTGCTGGCCCGACACGACGGTACCCAAGTAGTCAAACAGCAATGAGACGCCCGTCTCACCAAGTGACTATAATCACTGATGGGTGAAAACGATCGCATTTTCGGAGTGGCATCCCCAGAGCCTCGACAGTAGGGCCGCGCTTCCACAATCGGGCGCGACCCTGGACGATCTGTAAAGGACACGCTTTCCGGAAACGCCGAGACTCCGCTAAGAATTTTATTCGGAAGGGATTTGGCGCCAAATGGCGACAGGAGACCTTGCCCTGGGTCAAGAACAGGGCGAATTAAGCGCGCGCGCGCGCATTGTCAACGACTTCAGCATTATCGTAGCAACGGTGAACGGGTCCGGCTCGCAATCCGCCAATAGCGTTCTGCTGAAAAGCATCTTCGGTATGGGGGTTCCCGTCAGCGGTAAGAACCTCTTCCCGTCGAACATCGCCGGACTTCCCACCTGGTACACCATTCGCGCCAGCAAAGACGGTTACGTTGCCCGCACGCGCGATGTACAGATCCTGGTGGCCCTGAATCCGGAGACCGCCAAGGACGACATCCTCGCCCTCCCCGCCGGCAGCGTCGCTATCTACGAAGAGAACTTCAACCTGAAGCAGTACCGCAGCGACGTGGTCTGCTACCCGGTTCCCTTCGACAAGATCACGGCCGCCGTATGCCCCGAAGCCAAACTGCGCAAGCTGGTGAGAAATATGGTGTTCGTGGGCGTGGTTGCGCAGCTTCTCAACCTGGATCTCACCGTGGTCGAGAATGGCGTCAGAAAACAGTTCGCCAAGAAACAGAAGGTGTTCGACCTCAACTTCGGAGCCGTCAAAGCGGGCTACGATTACGCCCAGGAGAAGCTCGTCAAGCAGGATCCCTACTTCATCGAGCACTCCAATCAGACGGCCGGCAAGATCATCATCGACGGCAACGCCGCCTGCGGTATGGGCGCCGTGTTCGCCGGGGTCACGGTGGTCGCCTGGTATCCCATCACGCCTTCCACTTCGCTCATTGAAGCCACCACCGACCTGCTGAAGAAATTCCGCGTCACCCCGGAAGGCAAGGCCACTTTCGCGGTCGTCCAGGCGGAAGACGAACTGGCCGCCATCGGGATGGTGCTGGGCGCAGGCTGGGCGGGCGCGCGATCCATGACTTCCACCTCCGGTCCCGGCATCTCTCTCATGGCGGAGTTCTCCGGCCTCGGCTACTACGCCGAACTGCCCGGCGTGATCTTCGACGTGCAGCGCACCGGACCCTCCACCGGCATGCCCACCCGCACCCAGCAGTCCGACTTGCTGTCGACGGCCTTCCTGTCCCACGGCGACTCCAAGCACATCGTGCTACTCCCCGGATCGGTAGGGGAGTGCTTCGATTTTGGCTGCGAGGCATTCAACATCGCGGAACGGTTCCAGACGCCCGTGTTTGTCCTTACCGACCTCGACCTGGGCATGAACAACTGGATGGCTGAGCCGTTCAAGTATCCCGAAAAGCCTATCGACCGCGGCAAGGTACTCAGCGCTGAGGATCTCAAACGGCTGGGCGGATTTGCACGCTACCGGGACGTGGACGGGGACGCCATCGGCTGGCGAACTCTTCCCGGCACGCCGCACCCCAAGGCCGCTTACTTCACCCGCGGATCCGGCCACAACGACGCTGCCGGCTATACGGAAAAGCCCGACGAGTACCAGGCTTTGATGGAACGCCTGTCCCGCAAATTCGAGAATGCGCGCAAGGCCGTGCCGGCCCCGGTTGTTTTCAAGGATGGCACATCGAAGATCGGCTTCCTGGCGTTCGGCAGCTCTGATTTCGCGGTGGTTGAAAGCCTGGACCAAATCAAAAAGGAACACCAGCTCGACGTCGACTACATGCGCATACGCGCCTTCCCGTTTGCCCACGAAATCCACGACTTCGTGGCCTCGCACGAGCGCGTTTACGTGATCGAGCAGAATCGCGATGCGCAACTGGCCAGCCTGTTGAAGCTCGATCTTCCCGCCGAACAGGTGACCAAGCTGCGCAGCATTCTTCATTTCAACGGTCTGCCCATCGATGCCCGCAGCGTTACCGATGAGTTCGCGACCAGGGAGGGCCTGTAATGGCGACATCGACACCAACACCCAAGACCAATCACATCGGCCTCCCCATCCTCGAATACCGCGGCGGCAAGTCCACGCTGTGCGCGGGCTGCGGCCATAATGCCATTTCCGAGCGCATCATCGACGCCATGTATGAAATGGGGGTGGAGCCGGAGCGGGTGATGAAGATGAGCGGCATCGGCTGCTCGTCCAAGAGCCCGGCCTACTTCATGTCCCGGTCGCACAGCTTCAACAGCGTGCATGGCCGCATGCCTTCGGTCTCCACCGGGGCCATTCTCGCCAACCGCACTATGACGATGCTGGGGGTCTCCGGCGACGGCGACACCGCGTCGATCGGGGTGGGCCAGTTCGTGCACCTGCTGCGCCGCAACCTGCCGATGATCTACATCATCGAGGACAACGGCGTGTACGGCCTCACCAAGGGGCAGTTCTCCGCCACCGCGGATATCGGCTCCAAACTCAAGACCGGCGTCATCAACGACCTGCCTGCCATCGACACGTGCGCGCTCGCCATCCAGCTCGGCGCCACTTTTGTCGGCCGCTCGTTCTCCGGCGACAAGAAGCAGCTTCTGGCCATGCTCAAGGCCGCCATCGCCCACAAGGGCACGGTGATGCTCGACGTCATCAGCCCCTGCGTCACGTTCAACGATCACGAGGGTTCGACGAAGAGTTACAAGTTCATGCAGGAAAACGACGAGCCCATCAACGAGATCGGCTTCGTGGCCAGCTTCGAAGATATCGAGGTCGACTACGACTCCGGCCAGGTGTATGACGTGGAGATGCACGACGGGTCCA
Organism: Occallatibacter sp.; assembly: GCA_036502905.1. Lineage (GTDB taxonomy): Bacteria > Acidobacteriota > Terriglobia > Terriglobales > Acidobacteriaceae > Telmatobacter. Next base: position 14,666 of record DASXXV010000014.1, read on the forward strand.
GCCTTCGCCTGCGCAAGCTGCGCGACGATTACGATCCCACCAACAAGTCGGAAGCCGTGCGCACCCTGATGGAAGCCCAGGCTAAGGAGGAGATCCTTACCGGTGTCTTCTACATCGAGACCCACAAGCCCAATTTCATCGACCTGCTCAATGTCGTGGATGAGCCCCTCGCAACGCTGCCCGCGTCGATCACCCGGCCGCCGAAGTCGGCGCTGGACGCGCTGATGGTTAGCCTGCAGTAAGGCACGGGATCCGGAAACCTGGCAGCACAAAATGCCCCGCCGCCAAGCGGGGCCTTTTTGTGGGGCGATTGCGAAGGGGTCCGGCCCAGCATCAGTGATAACCTGATAGGAGCATGGCCCGTATCAAATTCTCTCTGTTTCTGTTGTTCGCCATTACCTTCGGCGCATCCATATCTCTTTGTTCCCAGACCCACCAGACCGCCGCGTCCGGGCACGTGAAAGAAATCCCGCCGCCCCTGGACATCGACCAGGTGCCGGCCGGGCATGTTAAGAAGCTGCCTGCTCCGGGGTTCACTCCCTCCACGCTGCCCTTCGCAATCGACACCCCCAAGGACTCTCCGCTGCATTCGGTCCGGGTCATTTCGGAAGCCGAGATGACGCGGGAAGATCGCGACCTGCTGGCCAATGCCGAATCGACCATCCGGGAAAAGGCCAATATTGAGAATCTCGAGTTCGATGGCGCCGGCTGGACGTCCCACCAGTTGGTTTGCGGCGCTTTGCCCAAACATCTCTTCGTTCGCTTCACCCGCGATGACGATCCCAGCCGGATGAGCATGTTTTCGGCCGCAGTGGCGCGGGATGGCAGCGGCCGCGTGCACGTCATTCCCATCGTCCGAAAAGGCTATTCGCTGTTTTCGCCTGCGCCGATCGGGGCGCTGACGATGGCCGCATTCAACCGCATCCGCGCCGAAGAGGGCGCCGGAGCTTCCGCCGATTGGCTGGGCACAGGCCTGTGCTACGCTGCCCTCGCGGGCGCCAATCCGCAGGTGGGTGAACTGCCGGGAAGCGCGGAGATATCTGAAATGATGCTGCCCACGCTGACCATCGAGACTGACGGGGGCGCCGTCATCCGTTTCGCCGACATTGCGGCCACTCCCAATCCCATGCAGTGGAGCATGACCTTCGCGGGCAACGGCAAACTGGTGAAGGCGGAGCACAATCCCGCCTACGTGGAGCACCTGGGAAAGCGCACCGCAACCGCGGAGAAATGAGATTGAGGACGGCGGAGCACTCCCGCCTTACTCGCCGAGCATGATCCGCTGAATCGCGGAGGCGCGCCCGGTGGAAGGATCGCAGGTGACCAGCGCCGCGCACATTTTGGGATTTCCCTTGGCCGCCTCGAATTTTCCCGGCATGCCGGTCAGGAACCGGTGCAGGACCAGTTGGGTTTCCACTCCGATCACGCTATCATAAGGGCCGCTCATGCCCACATCCGTCTGGTATGCCGTTCCTCCCGGAAGCACACGCTCGTCCGCGGTAGGTATGTGTGTGTGCGTGCCCAGCACCGCGGTCACTCGGCCGTCCAGGTGCCAGCCCATCGCGACCTTTTCGCTGGTAGCTTCTCCATGGAAATCAAGCACGATAACCTTTGCCGCAATGTTCTTGAGCGCATCGTTGATCGCGTGGAAGGGATCGTTTGTGCCGTTCATGAACACCCGGCCCATCAGATTGATCACAGCGTACGGAATGCCGCTCGCGGTTGTGCCTTCGTAGATCCCGTAACCCGGCAATCCCGGTTGCAGGTTCAGCGGCCGCAATACCCGGCGGGGCCGCTCACGGCTATCGGCGGGAACTGAAGCGAGGTATTCCAGCAGTTCGCGCTTGTCCCACACGTGGTTTCCGGTAGTGAGCACGTCGGCTCCCCAGTCGAATACCTCGTCTGCGATCTGCGGCGTGACTCCAAAGCCGCCCGCCGCGTTCTCGACATTTACGATGACCAGTTCGACATGATTGGCTTCGCACACGTGTCCGATGTGCTCGCGCACGATTTTGCGCCCCGCGCTGCCGAAGATGTCGCCGACAAACAATATTTTCATGAAGGAACCGACTCTGGTGAAAGGGATCAGGGGTCAGGGTTCAGGGATGAGTAAAATCCTCACATCGAGAAATGCCCATATCTCGCGAAGTGCTGATCAGACCTCGCGTTCGCCAATCGGTGGTCCCTCCAACTCGAGTTTGGCCATTTCGATGCGCTTGCGTCTCTCCTCTTCCTGCTGGTGCCGTTCGGTGTCTGATCCCTGATCCCTGACCCCTAATCCCTGGTCTTTCCGCATCAGCGGAAAGAGAATCACATCGCGGATCGACTTCGATCCCGTTAGAAGCATGGTGAGCCGGTCGACGCCGAGGCCTTCGCCGCCAGTGGGCGGAAGCCCGTAGGCCAGGGCGCGCACGTAATCCTCGTCCATCTGGTGCGCTTCATCATCTCCGCGCCCGCGCTCCGCCAGTTGCTGCTCGAAGCGCTTGTGCTGCTCTTCCGGATCGTTCAGCTCGCTGAAGGCGTTGCCTAACTCGAAGCCGCCGGCAAAAAATTCGAATCGCTCCACGTGCGCAGGATCGTCCGGCTTGGCCTTCGATAAAGGCGAGATCTCAGTTGGGTAGTCGTAGACGATGGTGGGCTGAATCAGAAACGGTTCCACCACCGCTTCAAACAGGTTGTACACCGTCTTGCCGATCGGCGCGCCTTTGGTCGAATCGTAGTAAACGGCCCTCACCGCCTCGCGAATGGTTTTTAACTCCGAGAGCCGTTCGGGCGTAATCCTGGTCGTTTGCCCGGCCGCCTGTTCCAGAGAGCTGACCGCCGCATGCAGGCGGGCCTGCATCACCTGCGCGGATGCGAATCCCGCCGCGGCCGGCTTTGCGCCTGCTTCCTCGGGCCAGTACTGGCGGATGGCTTCAACCATTGTGAGCCTCTGCCACTTGCCGAGATCTATGCTGTTGCCGTTGAACTCGACGATGGCAGTCCCGTTCACCTGCCTGGCCACGAACTCGATCATCTCCTCGGTGAGCTGCATCAGGTCGTGATAGTTCGCGTATGCCTGGTAGAACTCCAGCATCGTGAACTCGGGATTATGCTGGGTGCTGACGCCCTCGTTGCGGAAGTTGCGGTTGATCTCGTACACGCGATCGAGACCTCCCACCACCAGCCGCTTCAAATACAACTCCGGCGCGATGCGAAGGTACAGGTCGGCATCGAGCGCGTTGTGGTGCGTCTTGAAGGGGCGCGCCGCCGCCCCGCCGGGGATCTGCTGCATCATCGGCGTTTCCACTTCCAGGAAGCCGCGCTCGTCGAAGAACTGGCGGAGCGCCTTCATGACCCTGGCGCGCTTGACGAACACTTCCCGCGCATCGAGATTGGTGAACAGGTCGACGTAGCGCTGGCGATAACGCAGCTCTACGTCGGAAAGGCCATGGAACTTCTCCGGCAGGGAGAGCATGGCCTTGGCCAGAAACGTCAGGCGCTCAACGTGAATGGTCAACTCGCCGGTGCGCGTTCGGAACAGGTAGCCGGTGACACCGATGTGGTCGCCCAAGTCGAGAAGCTTGTAAAGCGCAAATCCCTGCTCGCCCATCGCGTCGAGCCGCACGTAAATCTGCAGCCGCTGGCCGCCCTGTTGCAGCGTGGCGAACCCCGCCTTGCCCTGCTGGCGGATGGTAATGATGCGCCCGGCAATGGCGACCGTGACGCGGTTGGCGTCCAGTTGCTCGGCAGTGGCTTCGCCCCAACGGCCGCGAATCTCCGGCACGGTATGCGTGAACGGAAACTGGTTGGGATAGGCTGCCTGCCCCAGCTTCTGGATTTCGCCAAGTTTCTGTTTGCGCAGCTCAAAAAGATTGCGCTCAAATTCCGACTCGAACACGTTTCCCTTTCCATTAGTTAAGCCTGGGGGGCGCTCCGCCCAAAAGGGAAGTATATCGTCTGCTGCCGCGAGCACTGTATCCTGAGAGAAGCGCCCATGCCCTTCAACCGGCCCATCCCGGACCCTGAACCGCGTCGCAAAACTTCCAGCGGCATTGACACCCTGGTGCAGGCGGAAAAGCTCATGCAGATTGCCATCCTGCTGCCTTCGGCTGCCTTTGTGGGATGGCTCCTGGGCGCTTGGGCCGACAAGGCCTGGCACCAATCGTGGCTGGGCCTGGCGGGCATGGTCTTCGGCGGCATCTCCGGACTGGTATACGTGGTTCGGCTGGTGATTTCGACAGGCGTCAACGATGGGAAGGGGAACAGCGGCGCGAAATGACCACCCCGGACACCCACCCGATCGTGGGGTTGACCGACCAGGCCCTGCAGGCGCTTCTCAAGCGCGCCATTGGCGAGACGTTGATTCTGGGGCTCATTGCGAGCCTGTCGCTGCTGGTCGCATCCGGCTGGCGCAACGCGGCCATGCTGGCGACCGGCGCCGCTATTTCGGCAGCCAGTATCCTTGAGTGGCAACGGCTGATTCGCCTGTTCAACGCCAAGCTCGACCAGAAAAAGACAACTAAAGGCGCCGCCACGGTTGTGGCTTTCTTTGTGATGCGGCTCATAGTTTTCGCGGCGGCTATTTATGGTAGCCTTAAATGTTTCCAGGGCTCGGCCATTGCGCTTCTGTGTGGTCTGGGCCTGGCGGTGGTCGCCATGGCCTGGGAAGCGCTCCGGTTGCTGAAAGACTGATCGGTACTCGTTCCCAGGTCTCAGAACCGAGACATGGGCACCCGCAGCCGCCCGGAAACAGAAAGATTATTCGTTTCATGCCGCCCAATTTCTGGATTACGCGCCTGTTGAACCACCTCTTTGCGCCCGTCGTCGCGGCGCTCATGAACATGGTTGGCGTCCATCCCGTCGATCCCGCCCGGCCCATCAATGACACCTACGCGCTGGAAGTGCTGGTGGCCTTCTGCCTGGTGGTGTTTTTCCTCATCGTGCGCTTCACCCTCTCGGTGGAAAAACCCAATGTCGCGCAGCAGATCGCGGAGATGATCCACGAGTTTACCGGGACCAACGCCAGCCAGATCATCGGCCACAATTACGAGCGTTTCCAGGCCTTCACCACCTGCGTCTTCCTGTTCATCGTGATCAACAACCTGCTGGGACTGATTCCCGGCGTGGTCACCCCGACAAGCGCGCCAGTGGTGCCGCTGGGCATCGCAGTTTGCACCTTCATTTACTACCACTTTTACGGGTTCAAGGAGCAGGGATTCGTCGGTTACATGAAGCACTTCGCCGGACCCATCTGGTGGATTTCGTGGCTGCTGTTTCCGATTGAAATCATTTCGCACTGTGCGCGCGTCATGTCGCTCACCATCCGACTTTATGCGAACATGTTCGCCAGCGACCTGGTGACCCTGGTGTTCTTCTCGCTGATTCCGGTTGGCATTCCCGCCATTTTTCTAGGCCTGCATGCGGGCGTTTCGCTCATTCAGGCGTATGTGTTCATGCTGCTGTCGATGATTTACCTGTCGGTGGCGGTGGCACACGAGCACTAGAACAGTGGACAGTGTTCAGTGATCAGAAGGGCTGGGCCACTGACTTAAGGGTTTCTGCCGGAGAGGCGCTTCCGCTCCGGGTACACAGACAGGCCGCAAGCGTGAGGGGGCCAGTACGGTGAGCCTCAACCACCCACTGGCGGCCAATTCATAGGGAAGCAGGAGAGCAATGAAGAAACTTCAATACGTGTTCATGACCCTCGCGGCGTTGTGCTTCGCGATGCCGGCGTTTGCACAGGCGGGCGGCTCGGCGCCGGCCCCGGTAAACCTGGTGCCGATCGGCGCCGGCATCGGTATGGCCCTCGCAGCCGGTCTCTGCGGCCTCGGCCAGGGCCGGGCAACGGCATCGGCAACGGAAGCCCTGGCGCGCAATCCCGGCGCCCGCGCGGGCATCCAGCTTCTGCTGGTGTTGGGCCTCGCATTCATCGAGTCCCTCACCCTCTTCACCCTGGTCATCGTGTTCGCTGTGGTCAAGTAAAGCGCACGGGATCAAAACAAAAGCGGCTCCGCGCATCGCGCGGAGCCGCTTTTTTCGTACACACTATTTCCCCGCCACCGTAGCGCTGCCCCGTTCCGACCGCAGCATCTCGATCGCCTGCTGAAAGGTCATTCCCACCGGCACGGGAGCGAACTGCGACTCTTCCTCGAGGGTATCGAAGCTGCGCGTCTTGAAGAACACGCGGCCGCTCATGGCCATCTGAAAATGCACGATTCGCCACACGCCGCCGCCCACATCGGCCTGCTCCATCTTGATCCATCCGCCTTTGTTCAGCCGGCCCAGGATTCCCCATCCGATGTCTACATCCTGCTGCAGGTATCCCTCCAGCCGAACCACGCGCTGGTGGGTCGCATCCACGGTCAGAATTCCCGACATTGCGGTCAGGACCAGCAACTCCAGGTCAGAGGAACTGAACTTCGGGTTGGGAGAAAACGAGTATTTCTCCAGGGTGACGGAGCCATTTCTCTCGGCGCCGGCGTATTTGTAAATAAACGCCCTGGGCAGGACGCGCAGCACTTTCAACGCTCTTCCCATATCGTCCTGTTCGGATTGCCTACGCTTGCGCTGGCGGCCGGGATCGGCAACCAGCGCATCCAGGCGGGCGTCGTCCTTTTGCCGGTCTGCTTCACTCAGCGTGCTGTCGTTGATGGTAAGCAGGCGCGCCACCGCACCGTCTTTGGTCTCGATAATCTGCTTTGTGGATGTAAGCCGCGGGGTGGACTTGCGCAGCCGGTACTGCATGGGGTGCCCGGAATCCTGAACGGCCCTCAACTCGTTGCCCAGAGCGCGCGTCACGGTATCCGGATCGGAGGGAGCGATCCCCGGAGGCTCATGTGCTCCTGCGGCCACCGGCAAGACCAACCAGAGAAGCATGGCCGCACGGGGAGCAGCAGATAAATTGGATCGCCGGGCTGCCGCTGGTTTCGAGATCATTCCCCGTCCCGGGCTGCCGCGTTCTCCCGCAAGTTGCTCATTCGGCGAACTCCAGCCCCTTCGCGCAGATCCCAACCGGCCGTGCTCCCCGAGCTCGCCGTGAATACCACCGGGTCTGCGGGTTCTTCGCCTATTAGACGCCGCAGCCGGCTGCCGGTTGCGGAGATTCCGCCATTCGCGGCATTGAAGGCGGAGAGCCCGATTCAGTATAGTTCGCAGAAGGGTCAGCAGTGAGCATCCTTCGTACCACGCCGGTGGCGGGCAGATTGTTCAGAATGTGTCCTTCCACAGACAGGCGAGCGGCTACACTTGAACTGACATCCTAGAGTCGATCCACCGGAAGGAATGAAAATTATGGCAGTTGAGTTGACGCCTGCGCGTCTGGGCAAGACCGTGGTTATCCGCGGCGAAGTCAAGGGCAGTGAAGATCTAGTCATCGACGGGCATGTCGAGGGCGCGATCACCCTGGCCGAAAACCGTTTGACCATCGGACCGAACGCCGACGTGCTCGCCGACCTTTCCGCCCGGGACGTGCTCATCCAGGGCAAGCTCAAAGGAAACATCATTGCCACGGGAAGGGTGGAGTTGCGCGCGGGCAGCGCAGTCGAAGGCGATGTGCGGGCGCTTCGCCTCGCCATCGAGGACAACGCCGTATTTCGCGGTAAGGTGGACCTGACCCAGGGCGCCAAGAACAAGCCGGATGGTTCCAGTTCGTCCAGCAATGGCGGGGCTTCCTGACGGAGTTGCGTTGTGCAGGCGTGTGCCTGGGCGCAGGATTCGGCGCGGCGAACCTGGGATCGGCCGCGCCTGAAGGAATTGGGGATTGTTCAAATCTTGGTTTGACAAAAAGCAGGGAAACAGCCCTCCGGCGCAAGCCTCGGGACTCACAGGACCCCGGGTGCCACGCAACTCGAGCGGCTGGGCAACCCTGCGCAAGCGCCTGCAGGCCGACCCCGGCCTGCGGGTGATTGATGTCGGCTATACTTCGCCTACCAATATCAACTACCTGACCAGCCTCGGACACAGCGTCTTCATGGCCGACCTGGTCACGGAAGCCATCAAGGGAAACTGGCAGTCCGGCGTCGACGAGGAAGGCAATCCCACGTGGAATGTGCAGGGATTCCTCGATACCGCGTTTAACTTCAGCGGCCGTGTCTTCGACATCGTCCTGCTGTGGACCGCCCTCGACTATCTGCCCGAGCCGTTTGTCGAACCCGTGGTCGAACATCTCCATGCCAACATGAATCCGGGCGGTTCGGTGCTTTCGCTCTTTCACATGAAAACTACCGGCGAGGGCACCGCCTATACGCGCTTTCACGTAACCGACGGTGACCAGGTGGAGATGCAGCAGGCCGAGGCCTTTCCCATCCAGCGCGCGTTTACCAACCGCAGCATCGAGCGCCTGTTTGCGGGCTGGTCGGGCCACCGCCAGTTCCTCGCCAAGGACGCCCTGTCCGAAGTCATCATGACGCGCTGAGGGCCCGCCCGGGCATTTCATACTTCCGCCGCGACCTCGGCGATGAATTCGAATTCATGACCTTCATGTGGTTCGGCTCGCTCGGGGGCCCCTGCGTGCCATTGGCGGGACAGCCGCGAGCAGGCGGTCGTGCCGCCCGAGGAGAGCCGTGTCGCTCCGCGAAACTTGTGGAGCGTAGCTTCCGCTGGAAGGGATTGCTCATGGGGGTAAATCAAGAAACTTAATTTTTATCATTGCAATTTTAAATAAAATTGATTATTGTTCCTCATGTAGTGAGATATTCGCAAAAGGCATTCACGATGGGCAACGATCCAAAATCCGTTTCCGACTGGCAGGATCTGCTTCGCATCGCCCAAGGCGGCCCGCTAGTGGTGGAACGGGTGCGGATGCCGGAGAAGCACATCACGGTTGAAGGCGAGTTCACTCTTCCCGAACTGGCGCGGATGAGCCTCGAA